>NZ_JAHGAD010000105.1:0-12786 GCF_030248375.1 Vibrio sp. B181a
CAAGAAGCATCACGAGCTGGTCAAAAAGCAAAAGAAGCTTATTGAACGTAAGCGTGAAACGTTTTTCACCGAGCTTAACCATCAACTGAATCAACCTTTGTCGCATCAAGATAAATCAGCGTGATGGTCAGTAGCCTCATCACGCTTGCTAACAACCCATCGAACGATAAAGGCCAAGCTGAGAACCGCCTGATTCATGGTCTCGATAAACAGCCACTCGCGTGGCGTTACCGGCGCATGCCCTGCCTTTAAAAGCGTGGCATTCACTTTTTCAACGTTAACCATTAAATCAATCTCCCCCAAAAAAAGAGCCGCCGCAAGCGGCAGCTCGAAGATCGTCAATGTGTCATTTAAGTCACGTAGTGATTGACTTAGTACAGTTTTCAGCCTGTCGACACAGAGTAACGTTATCTGAACGCGAAAATAAGCACCCGTGTGCATATGTGTGTTTTATTCTGTGGATACAGAAAACCACGGGTTTACCCGTGGATGAATGCCTTTGGAGACGGTACGATGGCTAAATGCAATATTACACCTCGTCCCATAGTGGCTATTTTTTCCCATCCCCCGAAATGGTAAAAAGTTTAATGTGCGGCTGCTAGACGTACAAATATTATCGAATTTACCTATACAGAAAACCCTTCCAATTTTTGTATTCACAAAGCCTTTATTTTAGTGACCTTAGTCTCTTCACTACAGCTATACATTAAACACTTGACTGATGTATAGATGGCACATACAGTTAATATATATATTTTGTATGTTTTGTTGTTAACTATGACTAGAACAGTTGCTATTTATCTGCGGGTATCTACCGGCGAACAATCAACAGAAACCCAGTTGCTGGAGTTAATGAGCGTCGTTAAACAGGCCAACTGGCAAATATATCGAGTGTATGAAGATGCCGGTGTATCTGGTAGCAAAGGCAGGGATAAACGACCTGATTTTGACCAAATGCAAAAAGATGTAGTCCGGCGTAAATTTAATCTGGTACTAGCCTGGTCCGTTGATCGCTTAGGTCGTAGCTTGCAAGATCTTATTTCCTTCCTGAATGAATTGCATGGTGTTGGGTGCGACCTTTACCTCCATCAACAAGGCTTGGATACGACCACACCCGCTGGCAAAGCCATGTTTCAAATGTTGGGGGTGTTCGCTGAGTTTGAACGCTCCATGATCCAAGAGCGTGTTAAAGCAGGCTTGGCACGAGCCAGAACAAAAGGGAAAACACTTGGTCGTGCCAAAGTAGCCGAAGATGTTGAAGCAAAAATCCGGGAACTTAGAACCAGTACCAATCCGCCAATGGGAATGATTAAAATAGCTAAAACGCTGGGAGTGGGTACAGGTACGGTACAGAGAGTTGTTAAGGCCATGTCAGAACAATAAAAATCAAAGGAAAACACATCAGATGGAAACAAACCAGAATCGACTCACTAATGACAAATCCCTTAGGCAACATGTAACCAGGGCGCTCAATCGCGGTGAGGCCTATCATCGTCTTAAAAAGGCTATAGCTCATGCAAATGGTGGAAAGCTAAGAGTTAAAACGGAAATAGAGCAACATTTAATCCATGAGTGTACCCGCCTTATATCCAATGCCATTATCTATTTTAATGCGGAAATGTTATCGAATCGGCTTATGCGTGGCATTTATGTGGGCAAACACTTTGACATCAGCAATATAGGAAAAATTTCACCAGTGGCCTGGCAGCATATCAATTTTTATGGACACTATGAGTTTAATGAAATAGCTGCGACATTTGATATAGATGAACTGATCAGTTCGATAGATTTGGCTGATTATTTTACTGAGGTAGAGGATTAGCCTAGAGCACCTAGAAATATGGCGGCCCTTAAATTTTTTACCATTTCGGGGGATGGGCAAAAATAGCCACTATGGTAAGCCTGGTCGAAAAACTGGGCTTTGTTAATAACCATTTTTTGTCGTGTTGGCAACTAAAAAAGCGTTGCACACGTCACACTTTTGGCTGAAAATCGGCATCACTTAGCCACTTCCGAGGTGGCTTTTCTTTCAGAGATAATAAAAATATGAAAAAGCTTTTAGTAGCAGCGGCGGTATCTTCAATTCTTATGGGTTGTGGTGGTTCAGACGGTGGTGCGGTAGATGAAAAGCCGCTTATTCCACTTGAGCCAAGCGAGCCAGTAGACCCACCTTTGACAGACCTAGAACCATCAACACCAATCCCATCAGAAGAAAATCCGAATGTTGGCGAAGGTGGCGAGCAACCAGATATGGGCGTTAAGGATACGGTTCAACTAATCTCTGAGCTGACTAACTACTCTATGGATCAGCTTCAAATGATCTGCGAGTACGAAGATGCAAAGTGTGAGTGGAATGATGGCAATCCCAGTATCGAATTTCCGTCACGTACCGGACACAACCACGCATTCACTTACTACCCAGTCACAAATGACGTCTACGCGATTAGCAACTTTTCGTATCTAGCTTCGAATGAGTTCATGGATGCGGCGTTTGAACGCTTAACGTCAGCAGGGCAGTTTATGTGTAAGCCTAATCCATACGGCGGCGACAACATTTGTTCAGAAGCGGTAATCAATGGCAGCAAGCCATTAACGGCAATCAATCACCACGTGGAAGACGATGAGTTGGTTTCTCATATCACCTTTGCTCACATCAAGCCGGATGCAAATGTAGTCTCTCGTGTGATCAACGGTGATTACAATGAGCTTATTTTCTTCACTGGCGTGGCTTACAGTTATACCGATAAACGCGACGGTGTGAAATCAACTTACTATTACAAGTCGCCAGTGAATCTGCATTACGGATACGGCGAAGGGAACGGCGAAGGAGCAATGGTTGATTTCATTTACCATGTTGCTTCTCAAGCACAATAAAGAACAATAACTACTAACAAGGGGTTCTACGCCGGAACCCCAGATTTTTCCGTTATTCCAGTCTCAGACCAGCAATTAACTCATCCAAATTAATAATTTCATTACTGTTTTGAAAGGTATAGTGGCCGTTCAGTAAAATGTGTTGCCAGGCCACCGGTGATACCCGAGTTAGAGCATCAATGCCTTTAGTATTTCCTTCCGCTTCTAGTCGTTCTAGTAATCGTGACAGGATCGCTGAGTTGTAATAGATGATTGCGTTGGAAATTAACCGACCACATTGGTTGCTGATTTCCGTTTCTATGTCATTTTTTCCTGCTAATTCCTTCTTTCCACCTACTTTGGCTATTGCAGCACGTAACTGGTGGTAGGATTCAACCCTGTTCTGGGAGCGCCGTATACTACGTTCTAACTGCGGATCACGCAGGTACTTCAATGTGTAAATACTACGCACCAGTCGGTCATATTCGAACAGAGCTCGTCTTGTTGGGTTGGTTGTTGAATATGTGCACAATTTGCGGACTAACGTTCCTTGCGTCATTTCTTTCAATCCCAGCGTGGCCACAATGCGATTAAGATTGTTTTTTTCACGACTGATAAGCTCAAGATTAATCCGCCCTGCTGGTTGAATTAGACAATTTTTATAGGCTGATGGATCTCTGCCGCAGTATAGAGAAGTGGCCCCCCAATTTTCGGACATAACTTTAAGTGATTGATCTGTTTGTATAGTACCTAAAAATACTGGAACAGATTATGACTAGAAAACGTAGAAACCACTCTCCCGAATTTAAAGCTAAGGTGGCCCTTGATGCTGCTAGAGGTGATAAAACTGTCGCTGAGTTAGCTCAGAAATACAACCTTCACGCTAACCAAATCTCTACATGGAAAAAAGAACTGCTCGAAAATGCAGCCATGATTTTTGCCTCTGAAAGCCAGTCAGGCAAGGACAGCTCTGAAGAAGTGGACAAACTGCACGCCAAGATTGGGCAATTGACCATGGAAAATGATTTTTTGGCCAAAGTGCTCGGTCGTTAGACCGAGCCCAGCGAAAGAGCTCGCTGGTTAAATCAACCCAATTGCCAATAAAGCGCCAGTGTGAGCTTCTCAGTATTGCTCGTTCTACTGCTTACTATCAACCCATAGGACTCTCTGCTGAAGAGATTGAACTACGCCGCATGATTGACGAAATTCACCTTCAGTATCCGTTCATGGGGAGCCGACGCATTCGAAATGAGTTGGCTAAAAAAGGCCATAACGTTAATCGTAAACGTGTCGTTCGGCTCATGCGAGACATGGGTATTGGGGCTATTTACCCCAAGCCTCGAACAACTCTGGCGAACAAAGCACACAAGGTTTATCCCTACCTTTTGCGTGATATCGAAGTCACTTACCCGAACCAAGCTTGGGCGATTGACATAACGTATATCCCGATGGCTAAGGGATTCCTGTATTTAGTCGCCATTATCGACTGGTATAGCCGAAAGGTGCTGTCTTGGCGGCTATCCAACACGATGGACACGAGCTTTTGTATTGAAGCCCTTGAAGACGCGCTTAAACATTATGGGCCGCCAGATATCTTCAACTCAGATCAAGGCAGTCAGTTTACCAGCACCGAATTCACACAGAAGCTAATCGACCATGGAGTCAGGATAAGTATGGATGGGAAAGGACGCTGGATCGACAATGTTTTCATCGAGCGATTATGGAGAAGCCTGAAATATGAGGAGGTTTACTTAAAAAAAGCTTACACCACGCCCCGAGAAGCAGAGCTTGAAATCGGCCACTACATGGTGTTTTATAATGAGGAGCGTAACCATCAGGGACTCAATGACCTCACCCCTGATGGAGCCTACTTTGGTAGGCTGAGATACGCTGCATGAGCTGGATCAACCACTTAAGAAGTTAGCTTATGTGTCCAACCATTGGGGTCCACTTCTGTCCCAACCTCTGTCTTTCATCAGAAAGCATCTTGCTGACCAGCTCTTGGAGTGTGGTATAGCCGGGGCGAATAATTTTGTTCTCGTTGAGCCAGATAATCAGTTCAGTGGCAACAAGCCCAGGAGCGATATCGCGGTGGACAATATGGACAGCTTGCTGCTCAACCAGCGAAGATAATGCTGATGACCACGGACGATAATTATACAGTTTGCAGATTTTTTCTCGTTGAATATAACGTTCATATTTAGAGGGCGATTGTTCCGGAAGTGACTCACCAGGGAAATAGCGACTCAGGATAAAGTTGCAGTCGTCCCGAACATCATTCCACTCGAAACGAAAAAACAGACTTTTCGCTTTAAAATAAGCAATCTGAAGAATACAACAAAGTTGTGCATGAAGTCCTTTCCGGCTATCGACTAACGCTAACTCAGATTCATTTAAAGCCAGAAACTCCAGCCTCTGCACATCATCGAAATCAGGAATACCATACAGCGCTTCCTGCTCGGCCTCTGAAAGAATACTTAAGAGTTTATTTTTTTCTGGCCATTCTAGAACCTTATAAATTATAGGTGTCACATTATCCTAAAATACAACCTTTACTTGTCATAGTTTAAATGACGGGTAATGTGACTACTATTGACAGTATCATGTTCCAAAATCACAATGTCACATAATCGAATGTATATGTGACAGGTGTGAAATGCTAATTGGTTATATGCGAGTATCAAAAGCCGATGGTTCTCAAATGAATGATTTACAGCGTGACGCCTTAATTGCTGCAGGTGTTGATATCACCCATCTTTATGAGGACCGAGCATCTGGCAAGCGAGATGACCGTCCTGGACTCATTTCCTGTTTAAAAGCTCTCCGACCAGGCGATACTCTGATTGTATGGAAACTAGATCGACTTGGTCGTGACCTTCGTCATCTCATAAATACGGTGCACGATCTGACTGGGCGTGGGATAGGTTTGAAGGTATTGACTGGTCACGGTGCGACCATTGATACCACAACAGCAGCCGGTAAGCTTATTTTTGGTATCTTTGCAGCATTGGTAGAGTTTGAACGTGAATTGATTGCCGAGCGAACAATTGCTGGATTAGCTTCAGCAAGAGCGCGCGGGAGAAAAGGCGGGCGACCTTACAAAATGACCCCAGTAAAATTGCGAATGGCAATGGCATCTATGGGCCGACCAGAAACAAAAGTTAGTACCCTATGTAAAGAGTTAGGTATAACGCGGCAAACGTTATACCGTCATGTTTCCCCTGACGGTCAGCTACGAGCGGACGGGATAAAGTTACTCAATCAAGAGTAATCTCACAATCGGAAAAATCTGGGGTTCCGGCGTAGAACCCCATTTCGTTAGCCATTTCAGGGCAACGCTCAAGAATGATTTCAATCGCTAGAAGTCGGTGTTGTCCATCTGTGACAAAACAGCGACAGTCAATTGGAAAATGAAGAATACCGATATTTTCGTAACTTACTGCCACTGGTTCGAACACTGGTGCTTCGACTCCAACAGGCACGTGAATAGCCAAAGTAAGCGAAGGGAACATGTAAGGCTTACCCGCCTTGTAGCAAGCTATCGCCCACTCTGCCGCAGACTCAGCACGTCTACGGTTCGTTTCACGTTGAGCACGTTCAGTCGCCGACGTTCCTCGGTCATCAAACTTAGTGATTGGTCGGATTGTTCGATACGTTGTTGTTATTAGAGAGAATTGAACGTTGCCAACATTGCCGCGAGTTACAGCGATTTGAAATGATGGTGATGAGGTCATGGTTTGGTTCCTTAAAAGAATGAAAGTAATTAGGGATAAGTTACCGCATCACTAATGACTCTCAGGTAATAAAAAGGCACCCGTTTGGATGCCTTATTGTTTCACTCGCCAATCTAAGGCGTTGTGCTTTGTTGCTTGTCTAAGTGCGTAGTCGTTTGCCTCATACACATCTTTGAAGTTACGCACTTCGCTGTGCGTCCCTATTGGAAACACCAATTCAATGGTGAACGGGATTTTTACAACTCGATCAACCTTTTTGAACTCTCACGGCTCCGTTTTTGGTATCTCGAACTTGAGTTTTGGAGATCTGATTCTGATTTTAGAAATGGAGTCCCAATGCTTGTAAATAAGCAGCCCACCAAACACAAGGATGTGAAGAATGACGACGATAAAAAACAGCACAATCAGGACCGTTATCGTGTCGAAATATGGATTGTAAAAACGAAATGCTCTCATGGTCCTCTCAAAAGAAAAGCCACCCGCTTGGATGGCTTGTTCGATAGTTCAGGTTACTTGGTTACTGGTAATACTTGTTCATTTGCTGCATGTTGTATTGAAACATTTGATTATTGAAGTTTTGCCAGTACATATTCTGTTGCTGCAATTGGTTACTAACGTTTTGACGCGCTTGTTGTAATTGCTGTTGTTGGTACATCGCGTTTTGTTGGTTGATGCGCGTTTGCTCTTTGTGAGCGGCCACGTTCCCGATCACCTCGTAAGCTGCGACTTCCCAAGCGTGACAAAAACCCTCCGGGATAACTCCCTTTTCTTCTGCCTTCGCTTTCTCTAGGTCAGCGCTTACCTTCTGCCGAGCCGTTACCCATCGAGCGGGTTCACTCGCCCACGTTCCTTTCACATAACTGATAGCGCCGTTAGTCTCAGCGATCAAAACTGGCTCAGCCTTGCAGTGATGAAGCGCAACATCAAGAAGCGTGTAATGCTCTAACCACTTTTGCGGGATTGGCTCCGGTGCTTGGTATGTGCGCTGTGTTGATTGGCAACCCGCCAGAGTCGCAACGGTCAACGCGATAAGTGATAGTTTTTTCATTATGCGTCCACCTTCTCACCGAAACAGACAAGCTTCTCACTTGATGTCAGATTGCGAGATCTGATTTCTTCGATTGCAGCATCACTCACTTCTGAATCTTCGCCAGACAATTGGCAAAGCTTTCGTGTAGGCATTGCACCCAGCGAGTCATCGATTTTGTTTTCCATCTTCACTGTTACGTGGCGCGGATAATCAAAAGCCGCACCGCTGATTAAATCCATTGGTACACTAACGATCCCAAAGTCGATGAAAATATTTCCGATAATCCATCCCGCTTGGTAGTCACTCTCAACCGCCGTTGAGCCCTCTTGTGTTTCGTTTTCACAGATGATCGTCATGTCACTTGAGCCACGTTCAACTTGTACACTGCCTAACGTGCCCTCTGTGTACCAAACGCCATCGTCTGAGTTTAGAGTGCATTCAATATCGCGACTCACTGCGTCTTTAACCTTAACGCTCATTGTGTCCTCAGTACCTTGTACGATGGTCGCGCAACCTGAAAGAGAAGACGCTGCGATGATTGCGATAGCTAGTGATAGTTTTTTCATGTTCATTTTCGTTTGTTACTCAAGTGTAATCCGGTAGTGATACCGGTTGTTAATAGCCGCCCCGACTTGGAGCGGCAAATTTAGTTATTATTGTGCGTAGCTGTTAACAGTGCTCGCGATGCAATCAGAGCTAGTTAGCATGTCGTGTATTTGGTCGTCGAAATCACTCTCGTTTAGGTCGTGGCCAAACTCGACGATAATCATATTCACGTGCTCATTAACACCGGATGGCTTAACATCTGTGATGTGCGCTTGTTGAATGTCCGTCTCTTCAATTGCTTTAGACATAAGCGCTTCGAAGTTCTCTCGACCGGACCAAGACGCCGTAAAAATCACAATTTTTGTTTGTTACATTTTGTATCTCTTTTCTCAGGCAAGCATTATTGCTTTGACCGATGCGAGCTCATCCATAAGCTCACAACTCAAAACATTTACCAGTTTGACTTCTCTTTTGTGATCTTGCAGTTGAGCAACATCACCGGACTGTGACCAATAAAGCTTTGCCAATCCTTTTGACCGTCTACATTCAACAGTTTGTCACCCGTTGGTAGGTGATAATAAGTCGTCATTTCTTGCGCTTCGGTGTTCTCAACATCCCATCCAACTTTTACCCACTTGATTTCAACCTCTTTTCGGGCATTGCCCCAGTACGTGAAATTGTCGCATTCAAATTCGATATAAGATGGAAAGTTTGAAGCATTCGCCAACGGCGCGACCACCAATAGCGCTAGTAATAGTTTTTTCATTATTCGGATTCTTGGAGTAGTTCTAACAAGTGTTTAATCATTTGAGCCACGGCAATGTCAGCCGTATGCTTTAACTGGTTTGTTTTAAAGCTGCTTTCTGCGCATCGTTCAGAGTAATCAATGTGCTTATCAATAGCGCCAAGCAAGCCGTGATGTTCAACGTGCGAGCCGTTAAGCATCACCTTATACTCTTGAGCCAATGCCGTTGCTTTGATGGTAACTGCCGTTCCCTCGACGCCTCCCGCGTAGTTCCAACGGCTTCGAGTCATCACCACGTCATAACCATCAACGCTGTATTTGTGATTCAGTTTCATTTCTTGTCTATTGCCTTGTTGTAGCAACTGTGTGTCATTAAAACCCAGTCATTACAGCCAGTATTTAGTAAGCAGTATCTATCGGTAACAGATACGCTGCGATAACCACAGCGCTTTGATTTGCGCGCATGAATCAAGCCTTGCTTCATTGCTTCAAAAACCTGGCGCGCTTTGTTCGCCACCTTCGGAGGAAAGCGACCTTCAATAACTAAAATCACGTCGCATCAACTCCATAAGCTGCTTAGTGCGAGACGCAACCGCCAACGCATCCATATAACCGATTATGTTTTTCAGAGAGAAAATCGCATTGCTGTTTGTGTAAACAAATAACTCAAACTCACAAGACAACTTATCGTCAGGATCAACCGTGTATTGCAATCCAAACTCTCTATCAAAGCTTGCACCAGACAGCGAGCCGTAAAGCGTACCGCTGAGACAAGTCAAAGTTACACCGCCGTGACCGCCATTCATAAGCAAGTCATAAAATACCGCAGCGTCAGAAAAAACCGACATCGAGCAACAGCCGTGAATTGCTATGCATTCCTCATTCACGGTGATGGTTGGTGATACCTCGTACTTACTTATGATGTCACCCGCAATACACACTTCTGAGAAGTCGTTAAACTCTTCAAGCCCGATTTCTTCGATGCCTTTTAAAGTGTCTACAATTACGTTGAATACTGACTGTTTGATCTTGCTCATGCTGCCGCCTTTGCTTGTTGGTAGATGCTGCGTTTGTAAGTTCTCTAGTTGAGCAACCGTCTCTCGCAATGCGCTTAGTCGGTCCTCTACTACGGATAGTTTATTTAGTTCGCCGTGCGAAAAAAGCGGCGCATTATCCCCAATCTTTTTGTAATCGCAAAGCCTTATTGATGGCTGACAAGAGCCTATTAAGGGGATTTGTGCGAGTAGAACGGCCTAGTTACCTAGGCCGAACCCTCTCAGAACCGGACGTGCGGAACTACCGCATCCGGCTCCCGAATAAACAGGCGCCCCCACGCCATTTTCAGTGAACGTTAAAGCACAGATTTTGCCTTAAACCACTCTCTACGTGGAAATCGAATTATGTCCAAGATGGTAACAAACCTTGACCATGTCATTTGTTTCTTTCCACCTCTTCGGTTAAACCAACGCAGTAGAATGCGCTTACTTTGATATAGGAAACTATCCACTCGTCCCTTGTTATAAGATATGTAGTGATAGTTGACCCATCCTTTAATCACTCTTGTCACTTTATTTAGCGTCCCAGGAGTGTCGCTGGTCGTTAAATTCTTTCTCAAGAATTCTTTCATACCGTTCAGCTTCGCCCTGAAACGGTCACTTCTGCTTGTGAACCTCAGTGACCAGAAACCTCGTCGAGACTTCCCCCAATAGCATGTGAAGCCAAGGAATTGAAAGGTTGGTAAGCGTTGTTTTCTCTTTTGAGCTCTAGCGGCTTGGTTATGTCCTGCTGGAATAATCGACGATTTCCCTGTGTGCATTTCTAAACCAAACTTTGCCAGTCGTTTAGGCAGCACTTTGTAGAATCTCTCTGCATCACTCATGGTCTGAAAGGAGAAAACCATATCATCCGCATATCTTATCTGTTCCGCCCTTCCTTTTAAGTGGGTTTGGCTTATGGATAAAAACCATAAATCCACTACATAGTGCAGGTAGATATTCGCTAAGATTGGCGAGATGATGGAGCCTTGCGGGCATCCTAGTGTGTTAACGGACTCTACACCCGCTTGAATCGTCGGCATTGTTATCAGTATGTGGATAAGCCTGAGAAGTCGTTTGTCGGTTATCTTTAATTTAAGGAACCGCATCAACTCATCATGAGGTATTCGATTGAAGTACTTCTTTATATCAATCTCAACTATCGCTCCATTCCAATTCTTAAACGTTGCTCGGTTCAGGGCACGTATTGCATCATGGCACCCTTTCTCTGGACGAAAACCATAAGATGAATCTAGAAATAGTGGCTCATAGATCTTACTAAGTATGGTACTGACGGCAAGCTGTACAAGCTTGTCCTCGATACACGAGATGGCTAATGGCCTAGTACTTCCATCCTCTTTGGGGATTTCGCATATCCTAGCGGGCCTTGGCTTATAAGTACCACGGCGTATCTTTTGAAGTAGCTGTTGTAAGTTCTTCTCCAGATTAGCGCCGTATTGTTCGCGCTTGACCATATGACGCCAAGGCTGTTGATTGAGCAAGGCATAGAAGCGTTGCCATGTCAGCACGTTAGGCTCCTCCATGACAGCCATGGCTACGATGGAAGAAGACAGTAAGATTTGGGGCTCAGGTATTGCGGTCACGCTATTCATTTTCTCTCCCTCTTTTGATTTAATGCGCGCCATGGGGGGGGGCAAGATGCGGTCGCGTATGTCTAGGTTTGGGCTACGAGCGCTCATGGGATTGGCGGGAAGCACCTCGCCATCGAACAGCGGCGCGTAATTATTGGCAAAAAACCAACACCCAAAGTCATGGCGCCGTGGCCTCGATCCAAGTTCGACACTCAGCGTTTCTTCAAACCGAACTGGGTCTGGATGCGTCGCGTATTCCTCTTCGACAGCTTGCCAGTGCTTTTGCCAATGGATGAGCGCTTGCCCATGAGCCTGATAAGCGTGCCGGTATCGCGCCGTGGCAATACGTTTACGCACACCTAAATAACGACAGACTTTAAAAAAGCCACGCAAATGCGCCGTCGTGACGCTTTGCTCAAAGCGCATCACGCCTTTGTGTAACGTAAAGGTGCCTTGTATCCAGCAATCTTGTCGGGTTGGTTTGTTGGGCAACGTCCATAGCCCAACAAAGGTGTATTGACCTTTGGTGAGTTTCTTAACGTAGGCTTGGCCATAAGCGAAACGCTGCTTACCAAGCGATTGGCGAACGCCGCCCAGGGACAACGCCTCAAAGTTACGAAGCTTATTCACGGCGGTTTTGTAATGCAGCGGCCTACGGCACTGGCGCAGGAACTCAATGAGCGGCATCTCAATCGGCGCGTTCATCGCCCTCCTCCGTAGACCTTCATCACCGTGTGATGAGCGACTTGCAGTTTTTTCACGCCGTTGTAGATATTGCGCCTGGAGACGCCGGTGATAAACGATGCCAGCTCATAGGTGTGACCATGTTTGATGCGAAGGCGCACCGCTTCGCGTGTTAGCTCTGGAAACTCACGTTTAGAGTAAAGCGACAACAACGCCTCAAGCTGCGTTTCGGTCAGAAATTGTCTCATTCATTTCTCCCGTTTTTTTTTCAATTTTTGAGCTGGCTAGCCGACTCACTTTTTACTCTCTTTCATTTCCACCCTTGTTTTAATGCAGTGTGGTGCCGACAAGAACCCCCACCATCAGGCCAAACCCTATCCCCCAACACAGAATTCGTGTGTTGTTGGCATAAAACGCTTTGCGTGTCATTTGCATATCACCTCCTGCTCCAACCTCTGCGTGCTGGCTTCTTTTCCTGCGATAAATCCATCGGCCCATACGTCCGCGACCACGCCGCGATAAGGGTTACTGAAACAAGATTGCTGGCTAAGCGCCGCATCAAATCCTT
>NZ_JAHGAD010000106.1:0-10461 GCF_030248375.1 Vibrio sp. B181a
ACAAGTTAGATAGCCTTAAATCTAAGCAAATTATAGACATAATCAAGGTGGTGTAAGGAAGCGAGAAGCGAGAAGCGAGAAGCGAGAAGCGAGAAGCGAGAAGCGAGAAGCGAGAAGCGAGAAGCGAGAAAAGGATAGTGAAGCAGAATGAATATGTCGATACAAAAATGGCCAGCACATAGGCTGACCATTTCATTCAGACATTCACAGCAACCGATTATTTGATATCGATGTCTGCAAAGCTCTTGATTAGATCGTCTAGCGATTTCATTTGCGCTAGGAACGGCTCTAGTTTGTCTAGCGGCAGTGCTGATGGGCCATCACAACGTGCTTGATCTGGGTTCGGGTGCGCTTCAATAAATAGACCTGCAATACCTGTTGCTAGACCTGCTTTCGCCAGTTCAACAGTCTGCTCACGACGACCGCCAGATGCAGCGCCCGATGGGTCACGCATTTGTAGTGAGTGCGTTACGTCAAAGATGATTGGGCTGCCTTTCGATGCGTTTTTCATCACACCAAAACCAAGCATATCAACCACTAGGTTGTCGTAACCGTGGCAAGAACCGCGCTCACAAAGGATGATGTTTTCGTTACCACATTCTGCAAACTTCTCAACGATGTTACCCACTTGACCAGGGCTCATGAACTGAGGTTTCTTCACGTTGATCACCGCACCTGTTTTCGCCATTGCTTCAACAAGGTCAGTTTGACGAGCTAGGAATGCTGGAAGTTGGATAACGTCAACCACGTCTGCGACTGGTTGAGCTTGCTCTTCAGTGTGAACATCAGTGATGATCTTCACGCCGAACGTGTCTTTCAGCTCTTGGAAGATTTTCATGCCTTCTTCTAGACCTGGGCCACGGTATGAGTGAACAGAACTGCGGTTCGCTTTGTCGAACGACGCCTTAAACACGTATGGGATACCAAGTTTGTCCGTTACTTTTACGTAGTGCTCACAGATCTGCATAGCAAGATCACGAGACTCAAGAACGTTCATACCTGCAAATAGGGTGAATGGCTTGTCGTTAGCAACCTGAATGTCGCCAATATTAACGATTTTCTGTTCCATTTTGATTCTCTTTTGTCTGTCTTCGGCACGCCGGTTTCAGCATGCCGATAAAATTAGTGAAGCGTAACGTGCTTTTCGCTCATGGCGTTAACTTGTGATTTTAGTAGTTCTGATGCCGGATCGTCTGGGCATTGGTCAATAAAGTACTGAAAATCTGAAACCGCCACCTGATGACACTCTAACTGCTGGAAGATGAAACCACGGTCACGAATCTCGTATGGGTCATCCGGTACGAAAGTCAGTGCGAGATTGGTGCATCGCAGTGCCAGTGTGTAACGCTCTTCACGTAGCATCGCGCTTTTAATTAACGCGAGCCAACGACCAATCACTGTCGGGTTGTCCGCTTCTTCAAAGTGTTCAGGCTTCAATGTTGCCAATGGGCCTTCTTGACCAATCAACCAAGCTTGAAGGATTTTCTCACCAACATACTCACCGTTAAACGGGTTAATGTAGTCTGGTGTTTTGTGCATCCAATCCACTTTGATCAAAAACTGAGTCGGGAATGTCACCCCTTTCATCGGGAAGCCAAGACGGTTGCCCAAGTAAAGCAAGATGGCACCAAGGCTTACCGGAATGCCTTTTTTACGCTCCAACACCTTGTCGATAAAGCTGTTGTCAGAGATAAAGTATTCTTGTTCGTCGCCTTTAAAGCCCCATTCGTAAAAGAATAGGCGCAAGAAAGAGTCAAAACGCTGCTCTTCGTCCGTCTCATGAACCAGAATCGCTTCGGCCTCTTCGTAGAGACGTTCTAGTTCTAGTTTTGCCCAATGCACATTAGTGTCTGGGTTGATGGAATGGTTCAGTTCTAACGCGCCTTCCACCAACGCCATGTTGTCAAAATCTTCGTCAAAAAACTCAAGCATTGAGATTACCCAAATAGGTTTGGATTTTTAGATACGGCAATATTAGCGGCCATCACTAACCAGCCTAGAGCGCCAAAGAAGGCAAAAATTCTCAGCAGCTTGTTTTTCGCCATTTTCAAAGCGAAGAAACCAAGAGCGATGTACGCAAGCACACATGTAATCTTGTTGGTTAGCCAAGGCGCAGCATCCGTAAACGGAATGAAACCAGTCACCATGATTAGGCCGATACCTGACAGCAATAGCGCCGTATCAACAATGTGTGGGAAAACTTTCAAGAAGCGATTGTTGCGTTTTGGAGAGTCCATCATCAACAACGCGAATCGGATCGATAGTAGCATCGCGCTCAATGCGATCGTTACTAAGTGAATGTGTTTTAGAGCTACGTACATTTTCTTTCTCTTTTATAAGTTACTGCTGACTTGCTCGTTATTATTGAGGCTTGTAACAACCGAGCGTCACTCGGTCATTACCACCATAGTCTTTTTCCGTGACTACTTGCTCATAACCAAAGTTCGTCATGATCTCACGAACGGCGTCGCCTTGATCATAACCATGTTCAAATGCGAGCCACCCACCCTCTTCCAGATATTGACGTGCAAGATCAGAGATATAGCGAATATCTGCCAAACCATTTTCATCAGCGACGAGCGCCGATTTTGGCTCAAATCGCACATCACCTTGAGAGAGATGCGGATCTTGTTCGTCGATATACGGTGGGTTGGAAACAATTAAAGCAAACTTTGTTCCGCTGACAATAGGTTCGAACCAGCTACCTTGATCAAACGTCACATTTTTGATGTTTAACTGCGACGCGTTGTACTCGGCAAGCTCTTTTGCTTCTTGCTTTAAGTCAACGCCCATCACTTGGCGTTTCGGCATCTCAGACGCGAGCGCTAACGCAATCGCCCCTGTGCCAGTACCCAAGTCAAGAATTGGTCCAGTCTGCTCGTAAGTTTTATCCAATGCGACTTCAACCAAACGTTCAGTGTCTGGTCTTGGGATCAGCGTGGATGGAGAGACTTTAAGTGGCAGCGACCAAAACTCACGCTCACCGATGATGTAAGCTACAGGCTCACCAGCAATACGTCGCGCTAAAAGGTCATCGAACTGAGCTTGTTGCTCTGCTTCTAATGCTTTTTCTGGCCAGGTCAGTAGGTAGGTTCGTGGTTTGCCAAGGACATGGCAAAGAAGGACAGCTGCATCGAGAGAAGGCGACTCTTTGCCGCCTTCTGTCAGAATTGCCGTCGCACTTTTGAGTGCTTGCTCAATAGATTGAACTTGGCTCATTCGATTAGCCGTTCTCAGCTAGCGCCGCTAGTTGGTCTGCTTGGTGCTCTTGAACAACAGGGTCGATCAAGCTTTGTAGGTCACCTTCCATCACTTCATTCAAACGGTAGATGGTTAGGTTGATACGGTGGTCAGAAACACGGCCTTGTGGGTAGTTGTAAGTACGGATACGGTCACTACGGTCACCAGAACCTAGTAGGTTACGACGTGTGTCAGACACTTCTGCCGCACGACGCTCTTCTTCCGCTTGAACGATACGCGCAGCAAGTACTGCCATCGCTTTCGCTTTGTTCTTATGCTGTGAACGCTCGTCCTGACACTCTACTACCGTACCAGTTGGTAAGTGGGTAATACGGATTGCCGAGTCCGTGGTGTTAACGTGCTGACCACCCGCGCCAGATGCACGGAATGTATCGATTTTTAGGTCTGCTGCTTTGATTTCTGGCAGATCCGCTTCTGGGATTTCCGCCATAACCGCTACGGTACACGCAGAAGTATGAACACGACCTTGAGATTCTGTCGCTGGTACACGTTGTACACGGTGACCGCCTGACTCAAACTTCAGCACGCCGTATGCGCCGTCGCCGCTCACTTTCGCGATCATCTCTTTGTAGCCGCCGTGTTCTGCTTCGTTTGAAGACATAACTTCGATACGCCAGCCACGCTTTTCTGCGTATTTGCTGTACATACGGAACAGGTCACCAGCGAAGATACCTGCTTCATCACCACCCGCACCTGCACGGATTTCTAAGAAACAGTTACGGTCATCGTTTGGATCTTTCGGAAGAAGAAGAATTTGTAGCTCATCAGTCAGACGCTCGATCGCTTCTTTTGCTTCTTTGATTTCTTCCTGCGCCATTTCACGCATTTCTTCGTCGTCTTCGTTCGCCATATCTTCAGCAGCCGCAAGATCGTCTTGCGCTTGTTGATACGCTTGGAAGCACTTAGTAACTTCTTCTAGCTGAGAGTACTCTTTTGATAGAGCGCGGAATTTATCCTGATTTCCGATTACATCAGGATCACCAAGAAGATGTTGAACTTCTTCGTAACGTTCTACTAGCGTTTCTAGCTTAGTCAGAATAGAGGCTTTCATAGTGTCGTTTTCTTAATAAAAAGCGTGAGTTACAGATCATCCAAACCAAGGGTCTGGCGGATAACCGTTAATTTTGCTGGTTCGCCCTGCTCGGCCGCACTTTGCAGCGCACGAGTTGGAGCGTGAATCAGTTTGTTGGTGAGTTTATTACTAAGCTCGCGCAGCACTTTTTCTGGGTCTGCACCGGTTGCCAATGATTGTAGGCTCTTACTTAGTAAGTCTTCACGAATTTCGTTAGCCGATTTGCGATAATCACGAATACTGTCCACCGCTTGGAGTGAACGCAGCCACGTCATAAATGCCGCGCTTTCTTCGCTGACGATCGCTTCTGCTTGAATCGCTTCTACTTTACGTTGTTCGATGTTGCTATCGATGATCGACTGTAAGTCATCCACCGAGTACAAGTAAGCATCACTCAATTCACCCACCTGCGCTTCCACATCACGTGGGACCGCAATATCCACCAAAAGCATTGGCTGATGACGACGTTTCTTCAACGCAGTCTCTACCATGCCCTTACCAATAATAGGTAATGGACTCGCCGTTGAGCTGATGACAATGTCTGCCCTTGGTAAATGGTCAGGAATTTCATTCAAGCTGATCACTTCTGCGCCAAATTGCTCACCCAAACCAAGAGCACGCTCTCGCGTTCGGTTAGCAACAATCATCTTAGTACAGCCGTTAGACGCTAAGTGCTTCGCCACCAGTTCGATGGTTTCACCCGCACCAACCAACAATACCGTTGAGTCAGACAGTGATTCAAAGATGTGTTTCGCCAATGTACAGGCAGCATAAGCCACCGACACCGCGTTACCACCAATATCAGTTTCTGTTCGAACACGTTTTGCGACTGAAAAAGTCTTTTGGAACAACTTATCAATCGACGTATCCACCGCCTGATGATCTCGGGAATCAGAAAACGCTTGTTTTACCTGACCCAAAATCTGAGGCTCACCAAGTACCAGTGAATCAAGGCCGCAAGAAACACGCATCAAGTGCTTAATCGCCGCTTGCTCTTCATGGACATAAAGGCTCGGCATCAAGTCTTCTTGATTAACTTGATGGAACTGGGCTAGCCAGTCGATAAGCTTATTTCGCGCTCCTTGCTTCACGTCGCAGTACACTTCGGTACGGTTACAGGTAGAAACAATCACACTGCCATTGACGGCTTCGTGCTCTCTGAGTTGCTCAAGTGCTGGGCCCAATTTATCGGGTCCGAACGCCACTTTCTCTCGCAAGTCAACAGACGCTGTATTGTGATTGATTCCAATAGCAAGCAAGGACATCTAACGTGGTATCTCTGAGATCGGTTATAAAATAGGTTCAGAATTTTACTGTAAGCACGCATTTATTGAAAGGGTAAGCCGGATTTGTTTTCCTTCGCTCGGCTTTTCAATGCTATAGTTGTGAGCGATTACCGATGAAACTGATTAATAAGCCATCAAACATGACCTTACGCTCCTTTCTCATCTTGCTCTTATCGAGCATAGTACTCGCGGGTTGTAGTTCTGTTCCTGAAAGTGTCACCAGCGTAGAGTGGCAAGCGCATGAACAGCGACTGGAAACCATTGATAACTTTCAAGCTACAGGCAAACTTGGCTATATTGGCCCTGATCAAAGACAAAGCCTGAATTTTTTCTGGAAGCACTCTTCCGCTTTAAGTCAATTGCGTTTAACGACTCTACTTGGTCAAACCGCATTAAAGCTCACCATTACCCCACAAGGTGCGACGGTCGAAACTTACGACGACCAAGTCCTCTCCGCACGTGATGCTAACCAACTGATTTACCGATTAACCGGCTTAATGATGCCAGTCGACCATTTACCTGATTGGCTACTTGGCTTACCTACAGATGCCGACTCTTTCCAACTATCACCGACCAATACCCTCCAAGCACTGGATAAACAGATTGGCTTGAATGATTGGAACATAGCTTATCAGCGTTACGGTGACATTGAATGGCATGAGCAGACCTTGCCGCTGCCGAACAAGTTAAGACTGAGCACATCTGACGTAAAAATTAATTTAGTGATCACAAAATGGAACATCACCCAATGATCGATCTTTCAACCCGCTGGCCATCACCAGCGAAATTGAATCTCTTTCTATATATTAATGGCCGAACAGAAAACGGCTATCACGAGTTACAGACCTTATTCCAATTCGTCGATCACGGCGATGAGCTAACCATTCAAGCAAACGATTCTGGTGAGATCACGATTTCGCCAGAGATCGAAGGTGTTCCTCTAAAAGACAACTTGATCTGGAAAGCAGCAACAGCACTTCAACGTTTCGCGAATTGCTCATACGGTGCACATATCAATCTACATAAGATCCTACCGATGGGCGGCGGAATTGGCGGCGGTTCTTCCAATGCAGCAACGGCGTTGGTTGCGCTTAATTACCTATGGCAAACTAATCTGAGTGATGACGAATTAGCCGAAATTGGCCTTGCGCTTGGTGCGGATGTGCCAGTATTTGTGCGTGGTTTTGCCGCATTTGCTGAAGGAGTTGGCGAGAAACTTTCTCCCGCTCATCCAGATGAGAAATGGTATTTAGTGGTACGCCCGAACGTTTCCATTGCAACTGCCGACATATTCAGACATCCAGATTTGACCCGAAATACGCCAAAACGCGATTTAGAAACGCTTTTAAACACGCCAAGCGTAAACGATTGCGAAAAAATTGTACGAATGCTCTACCCAGAGGTTGATAAGCAACTTTCATGGCTGCTACAATACGCGCCGTCAAGATTGACGGGGACAGGATCTTGCGTTTTTGCTGAATTTTCGAGCAAATCCGAAGCAGAAACTATCCTTGCACAACTCTCTGATAAAGTCTCGGCATTTGTCGCTCAAGGGCGAAATATTTCGCCACTAAAAGAGACTTTGGCTGAATACCAATCAGCCTCACACCGACCTATTTAAACTGGACGCAAACCCGAGGTTTCCACCGTGCCTGATATGAAGCTATTTGCTGGTAACGCAACACCTGAACTAGCCCAACGTATTGCTGATCGTCTTTACATCTCTCTTGGTGATGCATCTGTTTCTCGCTTTTCTGATGGCGAAGTTGCAGTTCAAATCAACGAGAACGTTCGTGGTAGTGATGTTTTCATCATTCAATCCACTTGTGCACCGACTAACGACAACCTAATGGAATTGGTTGTTATGATTGATGCAATGCGCCGTGCTTCAGCAGGTCGTATCACTGCAGTAATTCCTTACTTCGGCTACGCTCGCCAAGACCGTCGTGTACGTTCTGCGCGTGTGCCAATCACTGCAAAAGTTGTTGCTGATTTCCTATCTAACGTTGGCGTAGACCGCGTTCTAACTATCGACCTACACGCAGAGCAAATCCAAGGCTTCTTCGATGTACCAGTTGATAACATCTTCGGTACGCCAGTACTTCTAGAAGACATGCAATCTCGTGGTCTAGAAAACCCTGTAGTGGTTTCTCCTGACCTAGGTGGCGTTGTTCGCGCTCGTGCAACTGCAAAAGCACTAGGCGATATCGACATTGCTATCGTTGATAAGCGTCGTCCACGTGCAAACGTTTCTGAAGTAATGAACCTAATCGGTGACGTTGAAGGTCGTGACTGTGTGATCGTTGATGACATGATCGATACCGGTGGCACACTATGTAAAGCAGCTGAAGCGCTAAAAGAGCGCGGTGCTAAGCGTGTATTCGCTTACGCAACTCACGCTGTATTCTCTGGTAACGCTGCGGACAACATTAAGAACTCTGTTCTTGACCAAGTTATCGTAACTGACTCTATCTCTCTATCTAAAGAGATGGCTGCAACTGGCAAAGTAACCACACTAAGCCTTTCTCGCATGCTAGCTGAAGCGATTCGTCGTATCAGCAACGAAGAGTCAATCTCTGCAATGTTCAACTAACCCGAACATTTCAGTTAGACTGATTTCAAAAGCACCCCTCTATGGGGTGTTTTTTTATTTGTATCGATAGGCAGAAAATCCCTTGGTCGCCCACTGCGAGAATTCTGTGCTATCATACTGCGCTTTTTGAGATTCCAGAGAGATCCTAACCTTGACTCAACCAATCAAACTTCTTGTTGGTCTTGCTAATCCGGGACCAGAATACGCCAAAACTCGCCACAATGCGGGCGCTTGGGTTGTAGAAGAACTAGCACGCGTTCACAACGTTACCCTGAAGAACGAACCAAAGTTCTTTGGCCTAACAGGACGCATTATGGTCAATGGCCAGGATCTCCGTTTGCTAATCCCAACTACCTTCATGAACCTATCTGGCAAAGCGATCGCAGCACTTGCGAAGTTTTACCAAATTAAGCCAGAAGAGATCATGGTTGCTCACGACGAGCTAGACTTACCGCCAGGTGTCGCTAAGTTTAAGAAAGGTGGCGGTCACGGTGGCCACAATGGTCTGCGTGACACCATTAGCAAACTGGGCAATAACAAAGATTTTTATCGTCTTCGTATCGGCATTGGCCATCCGGGACACAAAGATAAAGTGGCGGGTTTTGTACTAGGCAAAGCTCCAGCGAAAGAGCAAGAGCTACTAGACGCCGCAGCTGACGAATCAGTGCGCTGTCTAGACATCCTAATTAAGGATGGTCTATCAAAAGCACAAAATCGCCTCCACACGTTCAAAGCTGAATAAGGTTACTATCATGGGTTTTAAATGTGGCATCGTTGGTCTACCTAACGTTGGTAAATCAACTCTGTTTAACGCACTAACTAAAGCGGGTATTGAAGCAGCAAACTTCCCGTTCTGTACCATTGAACCAAACACTGGTGTGGTTCCTGTGCCAGATCTACGTCTAGATGCTCTAGCAAAGATCGTTAACCCACAGAAAGTTCTGCCTACCACAATGGAATTCGTAGACATCGCTGGTCTAGTTGCAGGTGCATCTCGTGGTGAAGGTCTAGGTAACAAATTCCTAGCGAACATCCGTGAAACTGACGCAATCGGCCACGTTGTACGTTGTTTCGAAAACGACAACATCGTTCACGTTGCAGGTAAAGTATCTCCAATCGAAGATATTGAAGTTATCAACCTTGAGCTAGCGATGGCTGACCTTGATTCTTGTGAACGCGCGATTCAGCGTAACGCTAAGAAAGCAAAAGGCGGTGACAAAGACGCGAAATTCGAACTAACCGTTCTAGAAAAACTGCTTCCTGTACTAACAGAAGGTGGCATGGCGCGTACTGTTGATCTTGCAAAAGAAGAGCTAGCAGCAATTGGCTACCTAAACTTCCTAACGCTAAAACCAACAATGTACATCGCTAACGTGAACGAAGATGGTTTTGAAGACAACGCATACCTAGACGCAGTACGTGAGTTTGCAGCGAAAGAAAACAACGTTGTTGTTCCTGTATGTGCAGCTATTGAATCAGAAATGGCTGAACTAGAAGATGACGAGCGTGAAGAGTTCCTAGCTGACCTTGGTATCGAAGAACCTGGTCTAAACCGCGTTATCCGCGCAGGTTACGAACTATTGAACCTACAAACTTACTTCACAGCTGGCGTGAAAGAAGTTCGTGCATGGACTATCCCTGTTGGCGCAACGGCACCAAAAGCGGCAGCGAAGATCCACACAGACTTCGAAAAAGGCTTCATCCGTGCTGAAGTTGTTGGTTACGACGATTTCATCCAATTCAACGGTGAAAGCGGCGCGAAAGACGCAGGTAAATGGCGTCTAGAAGGTAAAGAATACATCGTTAAAGATGGTGATGTTGTACACTTCCGCTTCAACGTATAATTAAGTGAATGAATTCTAAACACTTCATTTACATAAAAAGCCAGCCATAGTGCTGGCTTTTTTTATACCTTTCAGAAAAGACAAGAAATTAAGTCCCTTATTGCAAGCCATTTTATTTCCAGTTTTAGATCATAAACGCGCCTCTTTGTTTAAAAAGGAAGCGAACGATGGATTTTGCAGGATTTATTGAAAAAAACTGTTGACGGATCTCACTCAACTTCGCATAATGCGCGCCGTTCCCGACGACAAGGCAACTTAGCGACGAGAACAAGAAAACATGGTTTTGGCTACGTAGCTCAGCTGGTTAGAGCACATCACTCATAATGATGGGGTCACAGGTTCGAATCCCGTCGTAGCCACCATTCCTAAAGGTTCTTTTTTAAGAGCAATTAGGAATAGATGCGG
>NZ_JAHGAD010000107.1:0-1232 GCF_030248375.1 Vibrio sp. B181a
CGTTCATATAGAATGGAGCATGACTAAGCTGTGGATAGGGGTACTGACCGCCGGTCTTTGTAGCAATGCTTGGGCCGTGATCGACGGCGAGCCAGTAGATTGGCAAGCGCACGACAATACGGTAGAGATAAGTAAATGCACGGGAACCCGCATTGGCGGGCTATTTGTACTGACCGCGGCGCACTGCGAAACCAACGTTGGCCTGACTTGGATCAAAGATGCCTACCATAAAGATGATCGATACATAATAGACCGTGTTTATTTACATCCCAACTACGATCCTACACACACCAGTGAAGATGTAGCCCTAGCAAAACTGTCCACGCCCACCGATTATGCCCATATTCAGTTTTTGGCCGATTTAAGCGCGCCGACCTATGTGCAAGATGCGCCGATCACTATTGATGGATTTGGAGGGTATAGCAATCAACCACCAACACGTGCCGAATTTCACCTTTCTTATCAAGGTGAAAACTACCCATTTCGAATTGAAGCCGTTCAATCCGAAAAAGGAATATTAACAGGGGGGGATTCGGGAAGTGCATGGATAGGTAAAGATGATCAAATCATTTCAATATCATCAGGGATAACCTCTGATGGAACAAATAATGACCAAACAATCAGCGGCCGTGATCTCCACTACGCCGCCGACTTTATCCTCGATACGGTGAACGGCTGGCACTACCCAACCATTGCCACAGCGAAAGGACGCACCACCATTGAAGTGCAGTCGCTGCACCGCGGCGGCGCAGTCGATACCGCTTACACCTCGGGGGATGCGACGATCGTGGCGGAAGAAAGTTCGTGTCTAACAGGCACCATTGCCCCGTTCGAGCGCTGTACTTACGTCATTGACAGTGGTGGCGGTAAAGGCACCTTGCATCTGTCTGACACCGAGTCAGTTCGCCTAAACAGCGCCAGCTCTGGTGGCTCAAGTGGTGGTGACTCCGGCGGCAGCGCAGGATGGGCGACGCTGCTTGCCTTGCTTGGGTGTTGGCATTCTCGTCGCAAACACAAAAAACTCGTCTATACTCAAAGTGTGTAAGTCAGGCACGACCCCGCTTGGCTTTATCATCCTTGATTAGGTTCGTACCTAAACCCTCTGCGCCCCTAGCCAGAGGGTTTTTATTTGCTCGTGAGTCAACGTTTGACTCACTATCAACAAAATTTGGGCTATATTATTTATAAGCGTCAGGCAGACCTCCCTGACGCGCTCTCTCCTAGATAGGCAA
>NZ_JAHGAD010000108.1:0-759 GCF_030248375.1 Vibrio sp. B181a
TATGTTAGTTATAAGCAAATGACGGGCTGCGGCTCTACGGGCGAATGGGTTGATCCTAATCAGGTGAACGCTTGTTTTATGAAGCATGATTATATTCGTTCATGCACATTTCAGAAGGTAACCTATGCTAACGCTCGCTATCCTTATCAGACAGTTTGTGACAATTCACTTGCTCTTTCTTATTCAGAGGTTCGTTGCCCTGCAAACAGTGAATTCGACCCTTCAACATTGAGGTGTAAATCTCAATGCGAATACGGCGCAAATCCAGACGGTTCATGTATGGATGCTTGCCAATTCAAACAGTCAACGGGGGACGAAAGACGCCTTCAGTGGCTGGCTTATGTTTACGGCGAACAAGTCACCGGGGCTTGTTATGGTGACTTTGGCGCGACTCGTTGCGAACTCTCTCGTATTCCAAACGACAGCACCCTTTGTACTGATGTTTCTTCTGGCGAGTTTACGCAAAACACCTTATGTCACGGTAACTTCCAATTCACAGGAAACCAGTGTGATGGCGGTACTTTATTCTGGGGAACAAACGGCCCTGATGAGCCAATTATCCCAACAGATCCAACCCATGACCCCGATGACCCAACAGGCCCTATAGAAGATCCTAGTGTCTTGCCTGATGACTCGACTAATACATTCACCAAACCTGACGTAGAGGATGAGCCGGATGTGGAAGAACCCGACACAGATGAATCGACAGACACGGCAGTTGTGAGCGCCATTACAGGACTTAACAAAGATATTAACACT
>NZ_JAHGAD010000109.1:0-2879 GCF_030248375.1 Vibrio sp. B181a
CTTTAAAGCAGGCAAAGCGTTGAAAGAAGCCGTAAACCTATAAGCGAGCGCGATGCAATGATGCCAACCCCCATGACGGTAAAGCGATTGGCTTATCGCGATAAGAAAACCACGCAACCGAGCAAAGAACAGCTTAAAGCGGGTAAAGCTCGTAAGCGCATTGAAGAGCTTCTTGAGCAAAAAGCTCTGGCAAAATTGCATGAGTTATGAGCAGCATAAGGATAAATAGGTGCTATACTTCCTATGCAACTCATATTGCAAAGCATAACTTTCCGATGGCCACTGTGGTACGCAGTGGCCTTTTTTTGTGTTCGTGTTGACATGCACCGCCGTTTCTTTACAGTGAGCCTACGTTGGCTGACATATGGTCATTGTTTGTGGTGTACTTTCGTGTACAAAGTCGGTCAGTCAACGTTTTCTTCCTTTATCTTTGTCTTATGCTATGAACGCCCGCGAATTCGATTACTACCGCAACCTTCACCAAACCGTCTGTCACGCCCTGTTGCATTTGCACTTTCATTTGCTTAGCAGTAAACGGTTTGTACCTGTACCAAAGCGCAATGAGCTGCTGCTTCGCTACCTCAAGCCCAAACTCAAAGACAAACGCCTGAGTAACATCAAAAAAGATTTACGTGTCATGTTGCAAGCGGCGCGCCATCCGCGAGGTAATTTAGAGAAAAAGCTGTGGGAGCTAAACGCAATGGCGATGAATCACAAAATCGTTGGGGCAGGCAAGCTGTATGCCTTGCTCGTTCATCTTTATGACGAACTGGGGCTTGAATCTAAGTTATTTGAGGAAGGGGACACCGCTGAGCCTGGCGTGCTTTATCTGTTAGCGGCCCACATTGATGCGGCGTTCAGTGAAGACAAGCAAGTCGCACCGATATCGATGCTGATTGAGTCCCCTGACGTTGAGGCCATCGTAGCTTGCGTCAATCGCACTGGCCTGTTTGATGCCAGCATAAAAGAATGGAATGAATCAGCGCAGCAAGTGCATATAGAACTGAATTCAAAATAACCGAGTAGGATAACAGAATAATCAAAAATAATCTTAATTAGAAAAATTATTTTTTCGCCTGTTCTAATTGAGACAACCAAACCGCCTTTTTGCTAGGGTCATCCAGATATGGATAACCTTGGAGTCTGGCGTGAAACCCTTCCTAAAATCGGCATTAAGAGGCCTATTGCTCAGCCTGTGGTGCGTACTATTAAGCGCCGCCTGCATTTTGGTCTATCAACACCTATTCGCTCCCGTCCGGCACGCCGAGCTTGAGACGCAGCACCAAGCGTTGATGAGCGCGCTAAGCGAAAGTCAACAAGCCAGCGACCAGCAGCACCGCGCTGCACTCGACGCGTTAACCCAAACGCTTGATGAACTGAGTATCCGTGTTGACGAGCAAACGCAGCGTCTGCAGGCATTGTCAAATACGCAGCAGCACCATTCAACGCGTCTCGATAAACTCGACCTTGACCACCACAAAGTGGCCGAGCTTGAGAAAAAACTGGCGCGCCTCAATCGCGTCGTCAGCACGCCGCATCCAGCGCCGGTGCAAAAAACAGCGAAAGCCGCCACACACACGACCGCTAAGAAAGCACCATCCTCTCAGGCAAACACGAGCAAGGATCGTCGCGCTAAGCCATCCCAACCAGAGTCCGTGGCCGCCCCGTTTGTGTTGTATGACGTGCAATCGCGCAGCGGCATCCGCTTGGCGATTGTAGGTCAAACGAATGCTCGCACGCTTTCTGAGCTGTCGGCGCTCAGGCAAGGTCAGTCTTATCGCGGCTGGAAAATCGTCTCGGTCTTCGCATCCAGCATTGAAGTGCAGCGTCAAGGCCAGCGCACCACCTTAACCATGATGGAGGGGTAATGATGAAACGCCTTGGATTGAGTTTACTGCTCCTTAGCAGCGCACTGCACGCCGCCGACACCACGCAAACCCGCACCGAGCAAAGCGTGGCGGTCTCGCCTACCCAGCAAGGCGCCGATTTTTGGCAATTGACCTCCACTGACTGGCAGCGCTATGAGCGTTTAATGCAAAGCCCGCTCACCTACGACATGCAGGATGACAATCCGCTTGAGGTGCTGGCGGTGTTTGCACGTAATGACGCCGAGCGCGCCCGTTTTGTGGAGCGGTTAGTCGAATTTGATAAAGCGCGCACCGATGGCATTCTTGCCCTCGATGTCGCCTATCGCGCTGCGTGGCAGCGTCTTTACCCCAACTTAACACCGATTGGCGCCAGATTGCCTGAGCGCGTGGCGCTGTTTGTTCGCTCTGAGTGCGACGCGTGCTTTGATGCGCTCAAGGCCTGGCGCTCGAAAGGCGTCAATGTCGATGTTTATTTGATTGGTGGCGATGACGCGGCGCTGCAAGCTTGGGCAAACGCCGCTGGCGTTCGCCATGGCGATGTGGATGCGAAACGCATCACCTTAAATCATGACACGCGCGGATTGTGGTTTTCACTGGCCAAAGGCAAAGCGGTGCCTGTGGCGATAGCGCAGCAAGGCGAGGGGGGCGCATGGTCCGTTATTGCCTTGCCTTGATGCTGTGTCTTGCAGGAGGCAGCGTGCAGGCCGCCATTCCGCCTTTGTATCAAGACGTCGCCACGCGCCACCATATTCCTGCCAGCGTGTTGTACGCCTTGGCGCTCGGTGAAAGCAAAACCAAGCTGCAAAGCGGCGCCGTGCGACCTTGGCCGTGGACACTGAACGTCAAAGGCAAGCCGTATTATTACGCGAGCTTTGACCAGGCGTGCCAAGCGCTGCAAGGCTTTCTAAGGCGCACCCAAATGGTGGACATCGGCCTTACCCAGCACAACTGGCGCTGGCAAAAAGACCACTTCAAATCGCCATGTGACGCATTCGACCCATGGCTTAACCT
>NZ_JAHGAD010000011.1:0-116699 GCF_030248375.1 Vibrio sp. B181a
AAAGAATTTGCTTGGCGACCATAGCGATTTGGACCCACCTGATTTCCATTCCGAACTCAGAAGTGAAACGAATTAGCGCCGATGGTAGTGTGGGGCTTCCCCATGTGAGAGTAGGACATCGCCAGGCTTTAAATTTGAAGAAGCCCACTCGAAAGAGTGGGCTTTTTTGCATTTGGAGCAAAGTAAATTCATTCCAATGACAAGACCTTGTTAAAGGCGATTCTAAACTTCTTTTACAATTGTTCACTATTCTTTGTTCCGCCTAAACAACTGGCTGCGATGTAGTGCTAACGCACTACTTCTCCGTATCTCACCTTGTTCGACTCCGCAATAACTTATAGGCCTTTCTGAGGCTAACCCACAAACTGTATTAAGAAAGTATTCTTGGTTGTATAGAGTACGCTAGAAGGCCGTGTATAACAGTTTTTAAAGAGGGAAGGTGTATAGAGTGAAATGGGTATGGGGTTGATTAATTTGAAATAAGACAGAGAAAGTTAAGAAACCTTTTGGATTCTTAAGTTGGTAGAGTGCTGTAGTTTCACATCAGGAATACTACCGTGGTGAAGCGTTACTTGGTTGCGCCCCGAGTGCTTCGAGTAATACATAGCTTTATCGGCGTTAACCATGAGCTCCGTAGTGCTAGATACTTGCTCATCATATTCTGCGACGCCAATGCTTACAGTTGTACTGATCTCAATACCATCAACTTTACATGGCGCATTTTGAATCGCCTCTCTTATTCTCTCTGCCACATCATAGGCTTGTATTGCACTAGTGTTAACTAAGATCACAGCAAACTCTTCTCCTCCTAAGCGACCAATAAAGTCACTACCGCGAATTGCTCGCTGGCAGATCTTGGCTACGTGATGGATCACTTGATCCCCAGAGAAGTGGCCGACTTGATCATTAATCTCTTTAAAGTGGTCGATATCGATCATTATGCAGGAGAGTGTTTGAGACGGTCGCAAATGCGAGCTCATAGCCTTATCTAGGCTGGTTAAGAATGCTCGTCGATTCAATACACCAGTTAGTTCATCGGTCTCTGAGAGCTCTTTCAAGCGCTTTTCAAGTAGGTGTGTTTTCGTAACGTCACGGACAGACCAAATTACCCAATTCTCGCCACTTTGTAGGCCTTCTACAGGCTTGATGATTGCTTCAAACCAGGTCTCTTCTGGATTGTCTAACGCCTCTAGTTCTTCTATTGGCATTAGTAGGTGATCTTGTAGTGCGATACTGTATTTGACGACTTTTGGCTCGTTAGAGTGGAGTACATCACCAATATAACCAAGCAACTCAGCGGCTTTGCTTGTCGACAAAACATCGTTCAACTTGAGGTTGGTATAGCTTTGCGCATTGAAGTACTTTGAATGATAAGTGCCACCGAAACTTTCGATATAGCGACCTTGTTCATTGAGGATAAAGACATGATCAGGGAGGGTATTCAAAATGGCATGGAGCCAATCTTCCCTTTCTTTGTAAATCACGAGGTTAGTTCCTTTATCCAATGTAAGTCTTTGATTATATCTGTTTATATTGAGTTCACAATCAATACCGATCACAGTTCAATGTATCAGATTTGACTAATGTTTACACAGAATATGAGGAACGCAGAGCTGGATGGCTTAAAGATACCTGCAGATTCTTGAAGGCAATAAAAAAGGCTTAACCATTGCTGGCCAAGCCTTTTTTACAAAAATACTGTATGAACGTATTAGTTCATGCCGTATTTTTTAAGTTTCTTGCGAAGAGTACCGCGGTTGATACCCATCATAGTTGCTGCGCGAGTTTGGTTACCGCGAGTGTACTGCATGATGGTATCTAGTAGTGGCTGTTCAACTTCAGCTAGAACTAATTCGTATAGTTCTGTTACTTCCTGGCCGTTTAGTTGAGCTAGGTAGTTTTTAAGAGACGCTTTAACAGAGTCACGTAAAGGCTTTTGAGTAATCTGGTCTTGTGACGTTACTGTAGTTACTGTTAATGCTTCTGAAGTCAGATTTTGTTCGAACATATTCGGTCTAGCTCTTCTCTTAATTATGATGCAACGTTATCAAAATAACCCTCTAACGCCTCAAGTTGCAGCTCAGCTGCGTCGATAGCGTTGAAGGTACGGCGAAACTCACTCGCTTGCTCATGCTCTTTTAGATACCACCCAACGTGCTTGCGCGCGATACGTGGACCTAAGAACTCTCCATAGAAACCATGCAGAGCGTTAACATGACCAAGCATAATGGCTTTCACTTCCTCACTTGGAAGCTCATCCATTGTGGTGCCGTTTTCCAAATAGTGATGGATTTCCTGGAAAATCCAAGGACGACCTTGGGCAGGGCGTCCAATCATTAAAGCGTCTGCACCGGTGTACTCCAGTACAAACTTCGCTTTCTCCGGGCTATCGATATCACCGTTTGCGATAACCGGAATGGATATAGCTTGTTTAACCGCTTTAATGCTGTCGTATTCGGCCTCACCTTTGTACATACACGCTTTTGTTCTGCCATGCAGTGCAAGAGCCTGTATGCCGCAGTCTTCGGCTAATTTAGCGATGTGAACACAGTTTTTGTTTTCTGTGTTCCAGCCAGTACGGGTCTTTAACGTTACAGGAACGTCTACCGCGTCCACTACCGCAGTCAAAATCTCTTTGATGATGTCTGGGTATTGAAGCAGTGCAGAACCCGCCAGCTTCTTATTCACTTTCTTTGCTGGGCAGCCCATGTTGATGTCGATGATTTGCGCACCGTTTTCAACACTGAATTGAGCTGCATCGGCCATAAGCTGTGGATCGGAACCGGCAATCTGTACAGAGCGAATGCCCGATTCGCCTTCATGCACCATGCGCTGTTTCGACTTTGACGTTCCCCATAGCTTCGGGTTAGCAGACATCATTTCACTGACGGCCATTCCCGCACCATAGCGAAGACACAACTCGCGAAACGGTCTATCCGTTACACCAGCCATAGGGGCTACGATTAGATTGTTCTTAAGTTGATAGTTTCCGATTTTCAAAACGTCATCACAGTTCTGTACCAGCAAGGGCGCGCATTTTACGCATTTTTTTACTGCGTGAAAAGACTAATATTTGAGCATTTACAAATTGTTTTTGTAATTTGTATGAAATTCAAACAATTAGCCCTGAAAACCTTGTCTAGCCTTGCTTACGACCAGAGATGCGACACCATTCACTTTGCTCTGCGATTGGGTCAATGTGAAGCTCGTCACGGTAATGGTTCGCTACATCTTCTGCTTGAGTGTCTAAAACCCCCGACATCGCAAGGTCGCCATTTGGCTTCACTAGGCTTTTAATGATTGGTGCTAGTTCACGAAGTGGACCTGCAAGAATGTTTGCAACCACAACGTCTGCAATTAGACCTTCAGGCTGGTTTTGAGGTAGGAACACTTCAAGTTGATCGGCTACGCCATTACGTTCAGCGTTGTCGCGAGATGCTTGCAGTGCTTGAGGATCAATGTCGATCCCGATAACTTTTTCTGCGCCTAGTTTGATCGCTGCGATCGCTAGGATTCCTGAACCACAGCCGAAGTCGATTACTGTCTTACCTGATAGATCGAGACCCTCTAGCCACTCAAGACAAAGTGCTGTCGTTGGGTGAGTACCTGTACCGAATGCAAGGCCCGGATCGAGCATTACGTTTACTGCGTCTGGCTCTGGAATTTCACGCCAGCTTGGGCAAATCCATAGACGTTCGCCGAACTTCATTGGGTGGAAGTTTTCCATCCACTCGCGTTCCCAGTCTTTGTCTTCTAGCTGTTCTACTTTGTAAGCAAAATCGTCCGCTAGCATGTTGCTTGCTTTGATTTGAGTGATGATGAAGTTTGTATCAGCTTCTGCATCGTACAGTGCCAGAATGTCAGTATCGCCCCATAAGCGAGTCTCGCCAGGTAGAGGTTCGAATACAGGCGTATCCTGCGCGTCTAGGAATGTTACAGACAGCGCACCAGTCTCTTCCATTAGCATGTCGCCGATTTGCTCAGCGTTTTCATTGGTCGCATTGAGTTTGATTTGAATCCAAGGCATTTGTTTTTGCTCTTAAAGTGAATGAAGTGGCGCAGAGTTTACCAGAACTCTACGATTTGTTTGAGTATAGACTTTATACAAAACAAAAATGCCCACAGATGTGGGCATTTATTATGAGGTTAGCGAAGGCTTATTGTAGGCCTAGCTTCTTCTCTAGGTAGTGAATGTTTGCACCACCGTGCTGGAAGTTCTCATCATTCATGATTGACTCTTGTAGAGTAACGTTAGTCTTGATGCCTTCAATGATCATCTCGCCTAGTGCGTTCTTCATACGTGCAATCGCTACATCACGGTTCTCACCGTAAGTGATCAGTTTACCAATCATTGAATCGTAATGAGGTGGTACTGTGTAGCCTGTGTAAATGTGAGATTCCCAACGAACACCCATGCCGCCTGGCGCGTGGAAGCGTTCAATCTTACCTGGTGAAGGTAGGAAACGCTCTGGGTCTTCTGCGTTGATACGACACTCAATCGCATGGCCGCGGATCTTGATGTCATCCTGAGTGAATGAAAGTGGCTGACCTGCTGCTACGCGTAGCTGTTCTTTAATTAGGTCAACACCGGTAACCATTTCTGTTACTGGGTGCTCAACCTGAATACGAGTGTTCATTTCGATGAAGTAGAATTCACCGTTCTCGTAGAGGAATTCGAACGTACCTGCGCCGCGGTAACCGATTTCTAGACATGCACGAGTACAACGCTCACCGATGTACTTACGCATCTCTTCTGTGATACCTGGTGCTGGTGCTTCTTCAACAACCTTCTGGTGACGACGCTGCATAGAACAGTCACGTTCACCTAGGTGGATAGCGCCGCCTTGGCCATCAGCAATCACTTGTACTTCAACGTGACGAGGGTTTTCTAGGAATTTCTCCATGTAAACCATGTCGTTGTTGAACGCCGCTTTTGCTTCTGCACGCGTCATAGCGATAGCTTGAACAAGTTCCGCTTCAGAACGTACAACACGCATACCACGACCACCGCCGCCGCCAGAGGCTTTGATGATTACTGGGTAGCCGATACGCTTAGCGTGAGCTTTGTTTTTGTCTTCGTCGTTATCTAGTGGACCGTCAGAGCCTGGTACACAAGGAACGCCTGCTTTTTTCATTGCGTTGATTGCTGACACTTTGTCACCCATCATGCGGATGGTGTCTGCTTTAGGACCAACGAAGATGAAACCGCTGCGCTCTACTTGTTCAGCAAAGTCTGCGTTCTCAGATAGGAAGCCGTAACCCGGGTGAATCGCAATTGCACCCGTCACTTCTGCTGCAGAAATGATACGAGGGATGTTTAGGTAGCTGTCGATACCACGAGCAGGACCGATACATACGGTTTCGTCTGCAAGTAGTACGTGCTTAAGATCGCGGTCAGCTGTTGAGTGCACTGCCACAGTCTTAATGCCTAATTCTTTACAAGCGCGAAGGATACGAAGTGCAATTTCACCTCGGTTCGCGATGACTACTTTATCTAGCATAAGGCAAGCCCCGCTTATTCGATTACAACTAGTGGTTGGTCGAATTCAACTGGCTGGCCGTCTTCAACTAGGATTGCAGTTACAACACCTGATTTGTCCGCTTCGATTTGGTTCATCATTTTCATTGCTTCAACGATACATAGAGTGTCGCCAGCATTTACGCTCTGACCAACTTCAACGAATGATTTCGCGTCTGGGCTTGGAGAACGGTAGAAAGTACCAACCATTGGAGAAAGAACTTGGTGACCTGCAGGAACTGCTGCTGGTGCTTCTGCTGCCATTGCTGGTGCGTCTGCTACTGGAGCTGCTGCCACTGGCGCAGGTGCTGCTACTGGAGCTGCTGCGTAATGAACTGGTGCTGGAGCTGCAGGGCCACTACGGCTGATGCGTACTGACTCTTCACCTTCAGAGATTTCTAGCTCAGCAATGCCAGATTCTTCAACTAACTCGATTAGCTTCTTGATTTTACGAATATCCATCTTTTCTTTCTCTTTTATCTTGTGATTAAGACAACCCCAAAGGGCTGCAGAGTGTTTGGTTTACTTTGCCTGCAATTTCGCGATTGCTGCAGACAGAGCGAATTCATAACCTTGTGCACCTAAGCCACAAATCACCCCTTCTGCTTTATCAGACAGGTAAGAGTGATGACGGAACGGCTCACGAGCATGAACGTTCGATAGGTGCACTTCGATAAATGGGATGGCTACGCCAAGTAATGCATCACGCAGCGCGACACTGGTATGAGTGAAAGCCGCTGGGTTGATGATAATGAAGTCCACTTTGCCGTACGCAGCGTGGATAGCTTCAATCAGTTCGTACTCACGATTCGATTGCAGGTGTTCAAGTTCCACCCCAGAGTTGTGAGCTTGTTCAGTCAATGCGTCAACAATCTGTGCTAGGGTGTTGTTACCGTAATGTGTCGGTTCACGCAGACCTAATAGATTAAGATTTGGTCCGTTTAGAACTAGAATCCGTGACTTTGCAGACATTATGTTGCTATCTTCCTTTATCGTGAGTGGAACGTTTATATTCCCAAATATACGATACTTCAGCACGATTTTTTTGTTAAAACCGAGCAAATTTTAAAAAATCGACCAAGATTATAGCTAATTCACAGCAATTAGCAGCAATTTACTGGTCTAATCTCCCAATAGCCCCCGTCGTTTCTGTAACCAAGTTAACAAAAACAACATAATTGCCACGTGCTTTTGGTGGTTTATTTTGCGTCCACGCACAAAAAAGCCACCATATGCAATGGTGGCTTTTAGAGCTAGCGTTTAAAACGGAGGCTGGGGGTTATGCCAGTTCTGCTTTCTCTGCAATTAGCTTGTCTACAACACTTGGATCGGCCAATGTCGAAGTATCACCTAGGTTGCTGGTATCACCCGTTGCAATTTTACGTAGGATACGGCGCATGATTTTGCCGGAGCGAGTTTTTGGTAGAGAGTCTGTCCAGTGCAGTACGTCTGGCGTTGCTATTGGACCAATCTCTTTACGTACCCAGTCTTTCACCTCTTTGTGCAGCTCGGCTGATGGGAATTCACCATCATTAAGCGTGACGTATGCGTAAATTGCCTGACCTTTGATGTCATGAGGGATACCTACAATCGCCGCTTCCGCAATTTTATCGTGTGCAACCAGTGCTGACTCAATCTCTGCGGTACCCATTCGGTGACCAGAGACGTTCAATACGTCATCTACACGACCTGTAATCCAGTAATAGCCATCTTCGTCACGACGAGCACCATCACTGGTGAAGTACATGCCTTTGAAGGTAGAGAAGTAGGTTTGCTCAAAGCGCTCATGGTCGCCGTAAACGGTACGCATCTGACCTGGCCATGAATCAAGGATCACCAAGTTACCTTCTGCAGCGGTTTCTTCGATGATGTTACCCATGTTGTCCACTAGCGCTGGTTGTACACCGAAGAATGGGCGAGTTGCAGAGCCTGGTTTTAGATCGGTTGCACCTGGCAGTGGCGCAATCAAGATACCGCCTGTCTCTGTTTGCCACCAAGTATCAACGATCGGTGAGTTTTCATTACCGATGGTCTTGTAGTACCACTCCCATGCTTCAGGGTTGATAGGTTCACCTACTGAGCCCATTACACGCAAACTTGAACGAGATGTTCCGGCTACCGCTTCGTTACCTTTCGCCATTAGGGCGCGAATCGCTGTTGGTGCAGTGTAGAGAATGTTTACTTGATGCTTATCAACCACTTCACTCATGCGAGCCGTGCTTGGGTAGTTTGGTACACCTTCGAACAGAATGGTTTTCGCACCGTTCGCCAGTGGACCGTAAATTAAGTAAGTGTGACCCGTAATCCAACCCACATCCGCCGTACACCAGAACGTTTCACCTTCTTGGTAATCGAACACGTATTTGAAGGTCATGGTTGCGTACACTAGGTAACCACCTGTGGTGTGCAGCACGCCTTTTGGCTTACCTGTTGAGCCTGAAGTGTAAAGAATGAATAAAGGGTCTTCCGCTTTCATCTCTTCTGGTGGGCACACATCAGAAACGACAGCCGTTGCTTCGTGCCACCAAACGTCACGGTGCTCGTGCCAATCAATATCACCGCCCGTGCGTTTTAGAACGACAACTTTGTCGATGGTTTTTACTTCTGGGTTTGTCAGTGCTTCATCAACGTTTTTCTTCAGTGGTACTGCGCGACCACCACGAACGCCTTCGTCAGCAGTGATAACGATTTTCGCATCTGAGTCGATGATACGACCGGACAGGGCTTCTGGCGAGAAACCACCAAATACCACGGTATGAACCGCACCAATACGCGTACATGCCAGCATTGCGATAGCCGCTTCTGGCACCATTGGCATGTAAAGACAAACCACGTCGCCTTTGTGCACGCCTTGCTCTTTTAGTGCGTTAGAGAACTTACACACTTCTTTGTGCAGTTCATTGAATGTGAGGGTTTTGTCGTCGGCAGGATCATCGCCTTCCCAGATGATCGCGACTTCATCGCCACGCTCGGCAAGGTGACGGTCAATACAGTTTGCAGATACGTTCAGCGTGCCGTCTTCGAACCAGCGAATGTCGACGTGACCAGTATCGAAAGAGGTGTTTTTAACTTGAGTGAATGGCTTAATCCAATCGACAACTTTACCGTGTTCGCTCCAGAAGCCTTCAGGGTCGCTTACCGACTGCTGATACATGGCTAGGTAAGTGTCATTATCCGCATGCGTATGGTTTTTAATGTTTTCTTTTACCGGATAAACGTGGGCTTCGCTCATGGCTTCTCTCCTTGTGCCTTTAATTCTCGACCTTCGTCTTTTGTAGGGCTGTTTCCGTTCTTTCGTCTGTGATTCATCAAGAACGTTGCTGTGCATATAACTGTCAGTCACAGCGCGTATTTCCACAATTAGACTTTAGGATGAGAGTGAGGAATGCGCCGCGATATTGCTGAATTTAAAGCGAATGTGGGAGGTGGATCGAAAGCTGCGTATTGAACCTATTGGGTATAAGGCACGCTCAGGTTTGGTAAATCGCCTTTGGTTAGGCGCACATACACCAAAGCAGCGGATTTTGCGTCTTGCAGAGCGTCGTGTTTGTCTTGAATCGGCAGTTCGAGGTGCTTACAAATCGCATCAAGACTTAAGTCGAAGTAGGCGTTAGGCAAATGACGTTCTAGCTTGTCGTGATAAATCTGGCTCACTTCGATGAGCGGGTTAGGTAGTGGAAAGCCTAAATGCCTCAGACAAGCGAGGTCGAGGATCTTTTTGTCATAGCGAATGTGGTAGCCGACTAAAGGACGATTGCCGATAAAGTCGAGCAGCTTAATGAGCGCTTCTTTTTCGCTGATGCCATCCACCAAATCTTGATGGCGGATATGGTGAATTTTTACCGAGCCTGAATCGAGTGATTGCGGGGCGCGAAGTCGAACTTCGAACGGTTTGCTGGTGATGATGCGATTGTCGATGATTTTGGTCGCAGCGATGGTGACCAGCTCGGCTCGATTTGGGTCCAAGCTGGTGGTTTCGCAATCGAGAGAGACAAATTCGCCTTTTTGCGGCGAACAAAACAGTGGCTGATAAGGTGAGCCCTTCAGCTTGTAATGCCAGTATTTCCTTTGTAGCCAATTCATCCCTGTTACCTCTCGTCTTATTTGCCTAAAAGACTCTAATCACGGATTTGATAGTGGAAGCCTAAGAACTGCTTAAACTTCTTCACCACGTGTAAGCTGTGGCGTAGTAGGTCTCGTTCTGTCCTGTCTAACTGTTTTATGTCGATGTTGTTCAGTGCTTCTTGCTTACTCAATTGCTGGTTCAAACGGATCTTGAAGAACAGCTTCAGTGCCTCATTGAGGTTATCTGCAGTTTCTGGTTCTAAGATGCGTTTGTTTCTCAGTGCTTCGATACGCTCGAAGGTGTTCTTCTCTTCAATCGCGTATTCCAATGCCAAAGTGCGAATGCCATGCACGATAGGGAAGATGCCGCCACGCTTGATATCCAGCCCGTCTTTAGCACTTTTTACGTTGCCAAACAGAGTAAGAGGCACGGAAAATTGCAGAGCAGGGCGAGTGAAATCGGACAGAATCAACATGCGATCTTCCATGCTGTCTCTGAGGTGCTCAGCGATAGGCGCGAGCAACTCTCGATTGCCTGCGACCGAATGGGCATCACTGAAGATGGCTAAATCCATGATTTGTTCAGGCTGCGCTTTAGCGATCCAACCACCGAGCGTTTTAATCCATTCTTGCTGCGTTCGAACCCACTTCGGATTGTTAACCATGACTTTGCCAGGGCAGAGTGGATAGCCCAGTTGCTGCAAGGTGTGGGTGAGGGTTTGCATCACTTCAGCGCAATGTTCCCATTCCAATCCGTCTTGAATGATCAGTGCATTGTCTTGATCAGTTTTGAGGACTTGTTCTCCACGACCTTCCGAGCCAAGCACAATCAGACAACAGTGATCGTGCAGTGCTGGTGGCACCACAAGTTCAAACGCTTTTTCGATGATTTGTTCATTTACAGCAGATATCAGCTCCATTATGAAGCGAGTGCGAATACCGTTGGTCAGTAAGCTGTCCACCAACTGACGCTGTCGATTGGAGGCAAGAGCTAACTCTTCCACGCTACTGGCTCGTGCAATACTGAGTGTCAGTACGTGTGAGTGAGTGGAAAACGCACTAAGGATTTGCGTCATATCCAACATACCGACCGCTTGATTGCCTTCGCACACCATTAGACGTTTCATGCGATTGCGTGTCATGGTGATCATGGCGTTAAACAAGAAGTCACCATCATCCACGTGATAAACAGGGAAGGTCGCAATCTCACTCACTGGCGTATCGAGTGGGTGGCTGTCAAGCATCACGGCATGGAGCATATTGGATCGCGTCACTATCGCGTAGGGATGCGCCGATGGATGTTGCTCTAGGCGTGGGTCACCTTGGTTAAGCTGAACCAAAGCAGCGTCAATGCCATTGTCTTTGAGTGTTTTGGTGACCTGATTGATGGGCATATCAGCAGCTAATAGCATCGGTGGATGATAGATGCTGCTATCGACTTTAGTCAGAATGAATTCGGCAAGGTTTTGCTGTTGCTGAGCCGCTTCAATGAGGGCTTGGCGTTTGGATAAGTTGTTATCGAAGTAGGCGGCGAATTGTCCGTTCTCGTTATACAGCTCAAGAAACACGTCCTTGGGCAGCAAGTACGACAGGGTATCCTCCAGTGCCACATACTGATGGCGCACGCTTTCTTCAAACAAAGAGCGCACATCAAACATGTCGTCATTAGCGTAGTGAGCAAACACTTCGTCTTGATCTTTGGAGCGCTCTTCCACTGCGCCTTTAATTAGCACGTGTAGGTGAGGGTTGTCTTGCCCACAAGCTAAGATGACATCTCGCGTTCGGTAGTACGCCACATCAAGAGACGAACGCAGTCGATTTTGCTGCGAGTCAGTTAGGCGGTCGAACGGTGGAGATTGCATGTTAAATTTGTCAGGCATGAGAGCACCTAAATTTGGTGGGAACACATTCCAAGTCTGACAAATTTCCCTGCCGAAGCCAGACGACTTTGGTCTAAATCGTCACAATCTAATTTTGCATTTCGAGATCCTGTGCCATTGAGGAAACGGTAAGTTGCCGATTCTTCCCTTTTTCTATTACGCATTGCGATCCATAATTCCGCGTCCCAAACGTTTACGTGTCGGAAGTCGTTAGTTTTTTCGTTTTTTAGGATGTCAGTGATGTTGAAACCCTCTCCGTATGGCTGGATTTCCCAGTACTTTCTCGGATTCTTTTTTGCGTATGGCGTGTATCTGCCATTTTGGTCGTTGTGGTTTAAAGAGCAGGGTGTTTCTCCGACGGATATTGGTCTGTTGGTCGGTTTGGGCTTAGCGACGCGCTGTGTGGCGAACATGGTACTTACGCCACGTTTGCATAAGGTTGAGCACATTATGCCAGCGCTACGCTGGTTAAGTTTTGCTGCCCTCGTTTTTGTTGGTTTCCACTTTTTCACTGGCGGTAATTTCTGGTTAATGGCGCTTGCCACCGTCTTATTTAACTTGTGTTGTGGTCCTGTCGTTCCTCTGTCTGATGCGATGGCGAACTACTACGCTCGTTTGAAGATGCTCGATTACGGTCGCACCCGTTTGTGGGGCTCGGTTGCCTTTATTGCTGGCTCGACTGTGGTAGGTTACTTAGTGGCGGAGTTTGGCTCGGACATGATTTTGTACACTGCAATGGTCGGTGTGTTTGTCTCGCTATTGTTTGCGATGCGTAACACCAATCCAATGCCGGTGACACGTGGCGGTCAACATTCCGAGCGTCCAAAACTCTCAGCGTTGCTGACGGATAAACCAGTTGTAAAGTTCCTTGTATTAATGGCGTTAATCCAAGGCAGCCATGCGGCATACTACGGTTTTAGTGCGATTCACTGGAAAGCGGCTGGTCACTCAGAAGACGTGATTGGTTACTTGTGGAGCCTAGGCGTGGCAGCTGAAGTTGCTGTGTTTGCTTTGAGTAAGCGTCTATTTGCTGGCTGGTCTCTGCGTACTTTGTTTGTCGTGGCGGCTGGTGGCGTGATGCTACGCTGGGGAATGACAGCTGCAACAACCTCTATTTTGGCGCTGGTAGTGGTGCAAATGCTTCACGGCGTTACGTTTGCCATGGCGCACATTGCTGCGATTCAATACATCCAGAACTCAGCCGAGAACAAGATGGTGGCATTGCAGGCACTATATAACGCAATTCCACTGGGTGCGTTTATCGCGTTGATGACAGTGATCAGTGGTTGGGGCTACGAGCACTGGGGTGCGAATATCTTCTGGTTGATGGCGGCGATGGGCTTCATTGCACTGTTTATCAAAGTTGAGCCTCAAAATGATGAAAGCAACGTGGTTGATCTCTCAGCCAATACGCCTGAAGCACAGAATTAAGCTTCTGTGACAGAGATTAAAAACTAACCTTTGTCTCTGTTGTGAAAGCAGTGTTAAATGAAACCTCTCCCTTATGGAGAGGTTTTTTTATTCTTTGCTTTAAAAACAGCAAGAAAGGCAAGAAAAGTAAGAAAGGATATCGGATGCAAGGATGGCTGGTGATTCCCGTTTCTTTGGCGTATTTGGGAATCCTGTTTTTAATCGCTTGGTACGGTGACAAACAAAAGAGATGGTTAGCGCGTTGGCGACCATGGATCTACAGTTTGTCGATTGCGGTGTACTGTACGTCGTGGACCTTCTATGGCACGGTCGGACAGGCGAGCAACAACCCTTGGTCCTTCCTACCCATCTATATCGCGCCGATCATCGTGTTTACTATCGGCTGGCGCGTCCTCGCTCGGCTGATCTTGATTGCCAAGCGCGAGCACATCACCTCCATTGCCGACTTCATTGCCGCCCGCTATGGCAAATCACAAGGCTTGGCGGTGGTTGTCACTTTAATCGCCGTGGCAGGCATTCTTCCATATATCGCTTTGCAATTGCGTGGCATCACTATGGGGTTGGAGATCATCGCGCCAGATTTAGCATCTGATCTCAGTTATCAAAACTACAGCGTGTCTTGGTTTGTGGTGGGGGCGATGGCGATCTTCACCATGTTGTTCGGTACGCGTCATATCGATAACACCGAACATCACCGCGGCATGATGATGGCGATTGCGTTTGAATCAGTGCTCAAGTTGGTGGCGTTTTTAGTGGTGGGTGTGTTTATTGTTTGGCTCGCGATGGATACCGAGAGCTTCCATCTCGCTGATATCGCCGCTGAAACCTATGAGTCACCCAACATTCCAACCTTGCTGATTCATACTATTCTGACCATGTTGGCGATTGTCTGTTTGCCACGTCAGTTCCATACCATGGTGGTTGAGAATGAACGTGCGCAAGACTTGCACGTCGCGCGTTGGTTGTTTCCACTGTATCTGATTCTGATGGGCATTTTCGTTCTGCCAATCGCGTGGGTAGGGCAAAGCCTATTGAGTGGTAGCCCTGCCGATACGTACGTGATCAGTGTGCCGATGGCGGTGGGTGCGAATGACATTGCGTTGCTGGCATTTTTGGGCGGTACTTCCGCGGCAAGTGGCATGGTCATCGTCTCGACCATTGCCTTAGCGATCATGGTCTCGAACGATTTGGTGATGCCGCTGATTCTGCGTCGGATGAAGTTATCAAAGCGTAATCATCACCATTTTTCTACGCTGTTATTACGTATACGTCGTGGACTTATTCTACTTCTTTTGATTGGTGCATGGGGCTTTTATCAGGCTTTAGATAGTATCCACTCACTCTCTGCGATAGGTTTTCTCTCGTTTGCTGCGATTACCCAGTTCGCTCCGTCTCTGCTTGGTGGTATGTATTGGCGTCAGGGCAACAAGAAAGGCGTGTATGTCGGTTTGCTGGTGGGTTTCACCATTTGGTTGATTACTTTGATGAGCCAAACCGACATGCTGGCGGGCGATGCAACCAACAACTTGCTGATTTGGCTGATCACGCCACCAGATTTATTGGCAGGCTTTGATATTGCCGTTTCTGACTGGGGTATGATCCTCAGCGTGGTGGCGAATGCTGCCTGTTTTTTTGCGGTATCGCTAGCTACGCGCCCAAGCATAAGTGAACGCTTACAATCGGCTTCATTCGTTGGTACGCCGTTGCCTGAAAGTGAAAACATCAGTTTGTATCAGAGCCGTGTGACGGTCAGTGAGCTGGAGATGTTAGCGTCACGATTTGTGGGGCGCACGCGAGTGAAATCCGCCTTCCAAACCTATTGGAGTCAGCAACGCGAAGAGCTGCTTCCCAATCAACAAGCCCCCTCTACCTTAATTCGACACACCGAACGTGTACTTGCCGGTGTGTTTGGTGCTTCTTCAGCTAAGTTAGTACTTACTTCTGCTTTGCAAGGCAGAAACATGCAGCTTGAGGAAGTGGCGACCATCGTTGATGAAGCCTCAGAACTGTACGATTTCAGTCGTGGCTTACTGCAAGGGGCGATTGAACACATTGGACAAGGCATCGCAGTGGTCGACAAGCAATTAAGGCTGGTGGCGTGGAACCAACGTTATCTGGAGTTGTTTGTCTTCCCTCCGGGGTTGATTCAGGTCGGGCGTCCGATTGCGGATGTGATTCGCCATAATGCTGAGCAAGGTTTATGTGGTCCGGGTGACCCTGAAGACCACGTTCGTCGCCGTGTTTATCACCTTGAGCAAGGCACGCGACATACTTCTTCTCGTGTGCGTCCAGATGGTCGCGTGATTGAAGTGCAAGGTAACCCAATGCCCGGTGGCGGTTTCGTGATGAGCTTTACCGATATCACCGTGTTCCGCGATGCGGAGCAAGCTCTGAAAGACGCTAATGAGACACTAGAGGAACGCGTTCGTGCTCGTACTCGTGAGTTGGAACAACTGAACAAACAACTAGTGGCAGCGACGCAACGTTCTGAACATGAGTCGCAGTCTAAGTCGCGCTTCTTAGCCGCGGTGAGTCATGACTTGATGCAGCCGCTGAATGCCGCACGACTGTTTGCTTCTTCGTTGTCGGAAGTGGCCAAAGACAGTGAAACCCAAAAGCTATCGACCCACATTGAGAGTGCGTTGGGGGCGGCGGAAGATTTGATTGGTGACTTGCTGGATATTTCACGTTTGGAATCGGGCAAGTTGGACGTCAATGTGCATGGTTTTGCGGTTAATGATGTGTTGGCAAACTTGAATGCTGAATTCAGCGCACTAGCGAAACAACAAGGCATTGAGTTCACCATGATCCCATCGTCTTTGATGGTGAAATCCGATCCGAAATTGCTACGCCGTGTGGTACAGAACTTCCTTACCAATGCATTCCGTTATAGCCCGAGTGGTAAAGTGGCGCTTGGTGTGCGTCGCGTACAAGGCCGAGTGCGTATCGATGTGTGGGATAACGGCATGGGCATCGAAGAAGAGAAGCAACAAGAGATCTTCGAAGAATTTAATCGCGGTACTCAAGTCCGTTCAGACCAAGGTTTGGGGTTAGGTTTGGCTATTTCGAAAGGTATTGCTCAAGTGCTGGGGCATGAAATATCCATGCGTTCTTGGTTCGGTAAAGGCAGTGTGTTCTCGATTACCTTAGATAAGGCAGAGAAGGTGCACATTCCGGCGGTCAAAGCGGTGAAGAGTGCACAATCCGATTTAAGCCATATTCGTGTCCTATGTGTTGATAACGAGCCGGATATTCTTGTTGGGATGGAAAACTTACTCTCGCGCTGGGGCTGCGACATTCGCATTGCGACTGATATTGTCGAGAGTCTTAAAGCATTGGAAGACGACTGGCTGCCGGATGTGATCTTCTCCGATTACCGTTTAGATAATGGTCGAACGGGATTGGAAGTGTTGCAGCAATGTCGTTTGCGTCTTGGGGACCGCTTTGAAGGGGTGATCATCAGTGCCGATCGAACCGATGACATGATGGAAGGCATTAAAGCCAATGGGTTCAGTTTTATCGCCAAACCGGTGAAACCTTTGAAACTGCGTTCGGTACTCAATCGAGTCGCCTAGAAAAAAAGACCTCCGATTGGAGGTCTTTTGCTTTAAAGGGGTAATCGGCCAGTGACTTATTCTGCCACCCCGCCTTGAGTCAGTTTGGCTGGATCGAGCAGTCTTTCTAATGTTGCACGATCCAAGTCCGTTTCTTCTTCTGCGACATCAATGATAGCGCGACCTTGTTTGTAGGCTTTCTTCGCTACTTCGGCTGCTTTTAGGTAGCCAATCACGGGGTTAAGTGCGGTGACCAGAATCGGGTTCTTCGCCAGTGCAACATCAAGGTTGTCTTGGCGCACTTCAAACGTCGCGATGGCTTTATCTGCTAAAGCTACGGCGCTGTTCGACAACAGTTCAATGCTTTCTAGTACATTGTGCGCAATCACTGGCAGCATCACGTTTAGCTGGAAGTTACCCGATTGACCGGCAACGGTAATGGTCGCGTCGTTACCAATCACTTGTGCAGACGCCATAGCAGCTGCTTCTGGAATCACTGGGTTCACTTTGCCTGGCATGATAGAAGAGCCCGGTTGCAAACCTTGCAGTTCGATTTCACCCAAGCCTGCGAGTGGACCTGAGTTCATCCAGCGAAGATCGTTTGCGATCTTCATGATCGCAACTGCTGCTGTTTTGAGCTGTCCCGATAGGGCAACGATCGCATCCTGACTACTGAGATTGAAGAAGAAGTTTTTGCTGGAAGAAAACTCGATGCGCGTTGATTGCGCTAGGTTATCCGCAAAGAGATCAGCAAAGCGCGGATCGGCGTTGATCCCTGTGCCCACAGCTGTTCCACCTTGGGCTAACGCTTTCACTGCTGGCAGTGTTTGCTCAATGGCTTGCTTAGCATGCTCAATTTGGAACTGCCAGCCGCCAAGCTCTTGGGCGAAGGTAATTGGCATCGCATCCATGAGGTGCGTGCGACCTGTTTTCACCACATCTTTCAGTGCTTGCTGCTTAGTCTCTAGTGTTTCACTTAAGTGAGACAATGCAGGCAGTAGCTGTTTTTCAATCGCAATTGCAGAGCTGACTTGAATCGCAGTAGGCACTACGTCGTTACTGCTTTGACCCATGTTGACGTGATCATTTGGATTGACCGTTCCGCCTAGATGCTCAGACGCCAGTGTTGCAATCACTTCGTTAGCATTCATGTTTGAGCTGGTGCCCGAGCCAGTTTGGAATACATCGATAGGGAATTGGTCGAGGTGTTTACCATCAATGATGGCTTGCGCAGCATCGGCGATGGCATTGGCAATATCACCTTCTAGCAAGCCAAGTTGGGCATTGGTGAGCGCAGCGGTTTGTTTGATGTGGGCGAGTGCTTGGATAAAGCCGGTCGGCATGGTGTGTTTGCTAAAAGCAAAGTTATCGACAGCGCGTTGAGTTTGGGCTTGATACAAAGCGTTGGCTGGGACTTTGACTTCGCCCATGCTGTCCGCTTCGATACGGAATTCCGTGGTCATGGTAGGTTCCTTTTGTTTAATCGAGAGGCGTCTGTATCAGACGTAATTGTTGTTGTAATGAGAGAAATTTCACGTCGCCATCCTCAAATTGGTAGTAGTAACGTTTGAGGCAAAGTAATGGTGTGTGAACAGAGTCGAGGCAGACTCGGCGGAAGATGCGGCTACGGGCTGGGTCTTGAATGGCATCCAGTAGATGGAAGTAGACTCGGCGCAAATACAGTTCACACAGCAACAGGTTCTGGTGCTCTGCATCGTGATCGTAGATGGATGACAGCACCATTCCCCAATGGACGTAATCATGAATCACATCGGGTTCGAAACCACTTGGCGCATACACGTGTAGGAATCGGTCTTGCGCTTTAAAAAATGCATTGTAGATGGCTTGGCTGCTGTCCATAGTTACCTCGATACTTTAGATAATGATAATTATTATCAATAAATTGTCGATTAGCAACCACAGCTTTTTTAAGGAAATAACACAACAAAAAAAGCCGATACTCGGACTCAGTATCGGCTGAAGTAAATGAGCTCAATCCCTACAACTGAGCTCGGTAGTTTTCGCGAGATAGGGCCGACCTCAAACAGCAGTGCTTGTTCAGAGGCCGATAAACTTACTGCTCTGTAAACAAGGTCTCGTATTTCACAAACGCGGTTTGCGTTTCACCGTAGTAAAGTGTGCCTTCCGATTGAATCGCAACACGTAGCCAACTGTCTGCTGATGCTGGCTTAGGTAAAGTGATGATCCAGTTTTGCCCGTCTTGGCCCGCTGGCGTCATATCGATGGGCTGTGCGTTTTGCTCTTGGCTATCCACCACTGATAGCTTCACCCCTTCCAGTGGATAAGCCGCATGCAAAGACAACTCTAAGCTATCTTGCGTCAGCTTTTCTGAGCGAAACTTCACTTTAAAGTCGCCGTTCTCCATATCACACAAGCCACTGGTATAACGGCAATTCGATTTGCTGATCAGCTTGTAGCTTTCCCCTTCTTTAGCGGCATGAGGCTTTTCACTCAGAGCCATGTCAGTACCGAAATAAGCTATCAAAGACAAAATTGGGGCGATCAACAGAGCGATAATAAAGTGCTTGTTTTTGAACATGTTGGCTTCCTTGCTACAACGTCATAAGGTTAAATTAACCTAATCTAGCGAATAAAAAAGCCCCAAGCGGGGCTTTTGTGGTTTGGGTTATATTTTAGTGGTCTACTGCACCGCCAGCGCCTGCTGGTACACGTACGTGCTCGACAAGGTCTTTTACTTCTTGTGGTGTTTCTGCTGTTACTCTTGATACAGCGAACGCCACAACAAAGTTAAATACCGCACCAATTGCACCAAATGCGTTTGGCTCGATGCCTAGGAACCAGTTCTGACCCCAGCTTTGTAGGTAAGTCCAGTCAGATACAAACAAGATGCCTTTGTGCTGGAACACGTAGAATAGCGTGATACTGATACCAGCAATCATACCTGCGATTGCGCCTTCTTTGTTGATGCTCTTACTGAAGATACCCATCATCAACGCAGGGAAGATGGAAGATGCTGCCAGACCGAAGGCGAGGGCTACCGTACCGGCGGCAAACCCTGGCGGATTCAAGCCTAAGTAACCGGCGACTGCGATGGCGACTGCCATGGAGATTCGACTCGCGAGTAGCTCTTTCTTCTCGGATATATTCGGATTTATCACACCTTTGATTAAGTCATGGGATATTGCGGACGAGATGGCTAGTAGTAGGCCTGCCGCCGTCGATAGCGCTGCCGCTAGACCACCTGCTGCGACAAGTGCGATTACCCAGTTAGGTAGCTTAGCAATCTCTGGGTTTGCCAATACCATGATGTCACGGTCAACTTTCAGCTCGTTGGTTGCTGGGTTTGACGTGTACTCAATCAGACCGTCGCCGTTCTTGTCATCAAAGCCTAGTAGACCTGTTTTCTCCCAGTTCTTGAACCAGTCAGGACGCTCATCGTAAGCAAGGTGCTGACCAGGAGCTGGGTTAACGGTATCCATTAGGTTTAGACGCGCCATTGCAGATACTGCAGGTGCTGTAGTGTAAAGGATAGCGATGAACACAAGTGCCCAACCTGCTGATGTACGAGCATCACGAACCTTAGGTACAGTAAAGAAACGGATGATTACGTGTGGTAGACCCGCAGTACCGATCATCAGTGACATGGTGTACACAAACATGTTTAGTGTGTCGCCACGAACTTGGGTGGTGTATTCACTAAAGCCGAGCTCGGTGACCACTTGGTCGAGCCTATCGAGCAGATAGACATCGGTGCCTTGGATGGTACTACCCAGACCGATCTGTGGTAGTGGGTGACCTGTGAGTTGCAGAGAGATAAATATTGCAGGAATAGTGTAAGCCAAAATGAGTACGCAATATTGAGCAATCTGCGTGTAGGTAATGCCTTTCATGCCGCCCATAACCGCGTACATGAATACGATACACATACCGATCAGTAGACCTGTTGAGTAATCCACTTCTAGGAAACGACCAAACGCCACGCCTACGCCTTTCATCTGACCGATAACGTAAGTCACCGATGCGATGATAAGACACACAACCGCTACGATACGCGCTGCGTTAGAGTAGAAACGCTCACCTACGAACTCTGGCACGGTAAACTTACCGAACTTACGTAGGTATGGGGCAAGCAGGAGTGCAAGCAGTACGTAACCGCCTGTCCAGCCCATTAGGAATACCGAACCGCCGTAACCCATGAAGGCAATCAAGCCCGCCATAGAGATGAACGATGCTGCTGACATCCAGTCTGCTGCGGTCGCCATGCCGTTAGCGATCGGGTTGACACCGCCACCTGCTACATAGAATTCTTTGGTTGAGCCCGCACGAGCCCAAATTGCAATACCGATGTAGAGGACGAATGTCGCGCCAACCACTAGATAGGTAATAGTTTTCAAATCCATCTGAGTTACTCCTTACTCATCTACGCCGAATTCACGGTCGATTTGGCGCATCTTCCACGCGTAGTAGAAAATAATACCTAGGAAGGCATAGATGGAGCCTTGCTGAGCAAACCAGAATCCGAGTTTGTATCCACCTAATTGAAATTGATTGAGTTCGTCGACAAATAAAATGCCGCAGCCGAAAGACACCACGAACCAGATGACCATCAGGGTAATCATGAGCTTCACGTTTTTGTCCCAGTAGGCTTTGGCTCTTTCTTCGCTTTCAAATGCCATTGCCGTCTCCTTACGATTGGTATTGTTGTTAAAAAAATGTTTCAACATGAACATTAGCAAGGTGGTGGCAAGAACTCTTTTCAACTTTAGTCGGGACGCTAAAAAGCAAAAACGCCCATTTTTAGGGCGTTTGAGAGGAGGTGGAGATAAAAGTGTGATGTTAATTTGATGTTAAATTAGCCAAAGGTCTAAGAGTTTTATCAATTAACATAGAAATCTTTTATACCAAGCAGCAAATTATTCAGTGCAACGGCAGCAAGGATAAGCCCCATCACGCGGCTGATGATGGCTGCGCCAACGTTACCAATCACTTTTTGAATTGTGTTTGCACCCAGTAACAAGAAGAGGGTAACCAGAAGGACTGCCATCATGACGCCTGCGGTCATCGCCTGGTCGACAAAAGAGTAGCGGTTGTTATCGGTGAGCATCACGATGGCCATCATTGCTCCCGGTGACGCAATCGAAGGGATAGCAAGAGGGTAAACGGCTAAGTCAGCAAGATCAGAGTGGCTGATTTCTTCACCCAGCTTTTGTTCTTGTTCTGGTTTGCTCTCACCAAAGATCATCGACAGTGCAAACAGCAATAACACTAAACCACCAGCGGCTTGAAAAGCAGGTAATGGGATTTGCATTGCTTCCAGTAACAACTGACCGGCAATAAGAAAGAACAGCAATACACCCATCGAAATGGCAATGGCTTTTAACGCGACGAGACGACGCTGTTTTGCCGTGAGGTGTTGAGTTTGTGATAGGTAAACGGGTACTGAACCAATCGGGTCAATGACAGCCCAGAGAACGACGAATTGAGTGACGAGAATACTTAGCAAAGTATGACCTCCCAGAGTTAGCGGTTTAACAGAGGGATGAAAAAGGCTGCGTGGTGCAGCATTATTATTTTAACGTTTGTTGTTCTTTTTGCGTCATATAAATGTGAATTAGATATATTTACTAACACATTACTGCTCGGGTTCCATTTGCTGCAGTAGGATGACGGCTTGAGTTCGATTCTTCACGCCCAGTTTGCGGAAAATTGCGGTCATGTGCGCTTTGATAGTTGCTTCAGAGACATTGAGCTCGTATGCGATTTGCTTGTTGAGTAAGCCATCGGAAAGCATGCCTAGCACTTTGTATTGCTGAGGGGTAAGTGCGGCAATTTTCTCTGCCAAGTCATTACACGCCGCGTTATTGGTGATCAAGCCTTCTGGGAAGTATGGATCGCCATTAAGAACTTGGTTGAGGGCATTGACCAGCTCACGCATGTCACTCGATTTTGGAATAAAGCCAAATGCACCGTGGCTTTTCACTTGCGTGACCACGCTTGACTCTTCGCTGGCAGATACCACCACCACCGGAATATCTGGGTATTCAGCGCGAAGGTGAATCAACCCCGACATGCCATTTGCGCCGGGCATTTTGAGATCCAATAACACCAAATCTGGCTCTTCTTCTTTTTCCAGCAACGCGAGTAGAGCATCCAGCGTATCCGCTTCGAGTAGGTTGGCACCACTCACTGCCATGTGTACTGATTGGAACAAGGCATTGCGGAACAGGGGGTGATCATCAGCGATGATAATGGTGTAGGTCGAATCCATGACGTTAAACACTTTTGACTATTTAGTTAATGGAATTATTGTCCACCTTTAAGAAGGTGGACAATATTTATCCGCTAAAAGTCTGAACTAAATCGACTTTTATTAGAAAAATTGCATATAAACGCAACTTTCGCGGTTTTATTGGAACAACAAAAAACGCCAGTGAACAATCACTGGCGTTTGAATGATTCATAATCAGAATCGATTAATGTGCTCTAAGAAAGGCTCTGCTTGCATAAAGCCCGTCAAACGAGCGTTTGAAACGTGTTCGCCATTGGCATCCCAGAACTCAATCGTTGGTAAACCAAGTACATTCATATGCTTAAGCAGCTCGATGTCTTGCACTTGGTTCTTGGTCACGTCCGCTTGTAGAAGAACAAAGTCTTGCAGCTTGGCTTCGACACTTGGGTCATGGAAGGTGTACTTCTCAAACTCTTTACATGCCACACACCAGTCGGCGTAGAAATCCAGCATTACTGGTTTGCCAGCTTGCTTCGCTTGAGCAAGTGCAGTCTCAAGTTCTGCCACGTTAGCAATGCGAGTAAAGCTCACTGTTGCTTGCTGAGTTTGTGTAGTGGTGTTGCCACCAAACCAGTAATTCAACGCTGGTTGAGCAGAAGCAAACAGACCTAGTACTGCGATGATACCCACAGCGCTTTGTTTCCAGCCACCAAACTCTAGACTGTTTTTGATGTGGTATAGCCAACCAAAAGCCGCGATGCCCAGTGCAGACCACAATGCCGTTGCCCACATTTCTGGCATGATGCGCTCAAGTAAGAAGATAGGCGCAGCCAAAAGAATGAAGCCGAATAGGGTCTTAACGCGATCCATCCAACCGCCTGCTTTTGGCAGAAGTTTGTTGCCGAATACAGCAACAAGAATCAGTGGAATACCCATACCCATTGCCAGTGCGTAAAGCGCGATACCACCCGTCAGCAAGTCACCACTTTGTGCAACGTAAAGTAGCGCACCAGACAGAGGTGCAGTGGTACATGGTGAGCACACCAGACCTGAAATCGCACCCATGGCGAATACGCCTGCGCTGCTTCCGCCTTGTTGTTTGTTGCTGAGGTTGTTTAACCACGTTTGGACGCCACTTGGTAATTGCAGGTTATAAACGCCAAACATAGACAGTGCGAGTGCCACGAACAGCACACTCAAACCAATCAGTACATAAGGGTGCTGCATCGCTGCTTGGAACTGCATGCCCGCAGAGGCGACGACAAGACCGAGTAGGGTGTAAGTCAGCGCCATGCCTTGCACATAAACAAACGACAAGCCTAGCGCACGGCGTTGGCTCAGTTTGCCACTGCCAAGCACGATGCTAGTCAGGATCGGGTACATAGGCAGGACACATGGCGTAAACGCCAAGCCCACACCAAGTGCTAGGAACAATAATGGCGTCCACCAGTTATCTGCTAAGTTGGCGGCAAGGCTATCTTGCTGTGTTACTGGCGCCGATAATGTATTGCTAGACGTAGATGATTGCGCCGCTGGTGGCGTTACTGTTGGTGCTTGCTCTGCTTTTGGTGCAGTTGTCGCCGCTGTTGAATCTGAGTTCGATGAAGTAAACGCACTGATAGGTATCACGCGAGTTTCTGGTGGGTAACAGAAGCCTGCTTTGGCACAGCCTTGGTATTGCACCACCACGCGTGCACCGTCTTGCCAGTCATGCATTGGCACGTTAACAAACAGTGGCTGGGTGTAGATATGCACATCACCAAAGAATTCATCTTTATGCGGCGTGCCTTCTTCCATTTGCAGTTCGCCTAGCGACACCTTCTCGCCCGCGACTGACAAACGTTCTTGATACAGGTAGTAACCATCACGTACCTGCCAATCGAGCATCAGTTTGCCGTCTTGCTGGTAGTAGTTGAACGGGAAAGCCTGATCGACAGGCACAAAAGAATCGTTGCTGCTGCCAAAAGCGTTGTTTTGGTTATTACCAAACTGGTCGTTACCAAACAAGGCCATGGACGGCGCAGAAAAAGTAATAAGCCCTAAGAGTAAGACGGAGAGTAATGCACGCATAAAAGGTTCAATTCATCTTAGATAATTGCCGTTAGTGTAACTCAATCAGACCCGCTGGCTAGCCAATAAGTTTCATGGAAGTGAAGATTTGTTAAGCAAAAACGTGAGCCTCAGGCAATAAAAAAGGGAGCCGAAGCTCCCCGAGTAAGACTCTGTTTCTACTAGATCAGTAGACCACCGAATGCAAAGCCAAGTGCAACCGCTGAAGCGATGGTTGCTACACCTGGTACAAAGAATGGGTGGTTGAATACGTACTTACCAATACGAGTTGAACCCGTGTCGTCCATCTCAACCGCTGCTAGAAGCGTTGGGTAAGTTGGCAGTACGAATAGCGCACTTACTGCTGCGAAAGACGCAACTGCGGTAAGTGGCGCCACGCCGATTGCTAGTGCTGCTGGCATAAGCGCAACAGTGGTTGCACCTTGCGAGTAAAGCAGCATTGAAGCGAAGAATAGAACAAGTGCTAGCATCCATGGGTAATCTGCTAGTAGAGCGCCAGCCACTTCTTTGATGCCGTCAACGTGTGCGTTAACGAACGTAGAGCCTAGCCATGCCACACCAAGAACACACACACACGCTGTCATACCAGAGCGGAATGTTGCTGCTGCTGGGATTTTACCTGCATCGATTTTACAGCTCATTACGATAGCTGCCGCTGCTGCTAGCATTACCGTCATGATCGCTTCGTTACGACCAAGCGCTGGGTTTTCGATAAGACCAACAGAGCCAGAGATTGCTGCTGCGTAACACACTACGAATGCGATTGCGCCTAGGAAGATGAAAGTTGCTTTCTTTGCTGTTGGCAGGATTTCGCGTTTCGATTCTGTGTTTAGCTTAATAAGGCCTTTTGCTAGACGGTCTTGGTATTCAGGATCGTCTTTCAGCTCGCTACCCATGAAGTTCGCAACAAATGCACCGATCATACAAGCGATAAATGTAGTTGGGATACATACCGCTAGTAGCGTTAGGTAATCAACGCCAAATGGGTGCAACATTGCTGCAAACGCCACAACAGCCGCTGAGATAGGCGACGCTGTGATAGCGATTTGCGAGGCAACTACCGCGATAGACAGTGGACGAGAAGGACGAACACCTTGGCCTTTCGCTACTTCTGCAATAACTGGCAAAGTAGAGAATGCTGTGTGACCTGTACCCGCAAGTAGTGTCATTAGGAATGTCACGATAGGTGCGTAAAAGGTGATGCGTTCGGGATGTTTACGCAAAAAGTCTTCCGCAACCTGAACCATCCAGTCCAAACCACCCGCTACCTGCATTGCAGCGATAGCAGTAATTACAGACATGATGATCAGTATTACATCGACAGGGATGAAAGACTGGCTTGTCGGTACGCCTAGGATTAAAGACAATGCAATTACCCCAGCACCACCGGCAAAACCAATGCCGATACCACCGATTCTTGCTCCCAAATAAATGAAGAGCAGAACCACGAAGAGTTCGACCATTACCATATTGATACCTCTTTTAGTTTTTAATGATTCTGATTTTTTGAACACTCAGGAACAGGTGTAAATGTTCAGAAAATCAGAACCCGATCGGCTTACGGCAATAAAAAGCACATAAAAATTGTGGTTAACCGTATCAGAGCCTAAAAAAGGGCCCCGTTTGGGACCCCTTTCACCAGCGATTACTCGTAGCGTTTCGCTTTATAAGTCGGATGCATGAAGTTTTCAACCGATAAGATGTCATCTAGCTCTTCAGCAGTTAATAAACCGCGTTCTAGAACCACATCACGTACGCTCTTACCTGTTTCAGCACAGATCTTACCAACGATATCGCCTTCGTGGTGACCGATGTATGGGTTTAGGTAAGTCACGATACCGATAGAGTTGTAAACGTAGTTTTCGCAAACTTCTTTGTTCACAGTGATGCCATCGATACATTTGTCACGCAGGTTCACACACGCGTTGTGTAGCAGAGAGATAGACTCAAACACGCTTTGTGCGATAACTGGTTCCATTACGTTAAGTTGTAGCTGACCGCCTTCTGCTGCAAAAGAAACCGTGTTGTCGTTACCTAGAACTTTGAAGCAAACTTGGTTTACTACTTCTGGGATAACTGGGTTTACTTTAGCTGGCATGATTGAAGAGCCTGCTTGCATTTCTGGTAGGTTCAGTTCGTTAAGGCCTGCACGTGGACCAGAAGAAAGTAGACGAAGGTCGTTACAGATCTTCGATAGTTTCACCGCTAGACGTTTCAACGCGCCGTGCGTCATTACGTAAGCGCCACAGTCAGACGTTGCTTCGATTAGGTCTTCTGCTGCAACCACTTCAACGCCAGTTACTTCTGCTAGGTGTTTCACTGCTAGCGCTTGGTAACCTGTTGGTGCGTTTAGACCAGTACCGATTGCGGTTGCACCTAGGTTGATTTCTAGTAGTAGCTTAGACGTGTAGTCTAGGGCACGAATTTCTTCGTTTAGCGTTACTGCCCATGCGTGGAACTCTTGACCTACCGTCATAGGAACCGCGTCTTGCAGCTGAGTACGACCCATCTTCAACACGTCTTTGAATTCTTGTGCTTTAAGCTCGAATGCGCCTTTTAGGTATTCGATCGCTTCCATCAACTGATGAACACTGTTGTAAACCGCGATACGGAAGCCCGTTGGGTACGCACAGTTTGTTGATTGGCTCTTGTTAACGTGATCGTTCGGGTTGATGAACTCATATTGGCCTTTTTCTTTGCCCATCAGTTCAAGTGCAACGTTCGCGATAACTTCGTTAGTGTTCATGTTCACTGACGTGCCTGCACCGCCTTGGAATACGTCCGAAGGGAACTGATCCATGCACTTACCTGTTTCAAGGATCAAATCACACGCTTCTAGGATGTAGTTAGCAACGTCTTTTGGAATTGCGCCTAGCTCTTTGTTTGCTAGTGCTGCGGCTTTCTTAGTCATTACCATGCCGCGTACAAATTCAGGTACGTCAGAGATGGTAGTGCTTGAAATGTTGAAGTTTTCGATAGCGCGAAGTGTGTGGATGCCGTAGTAAGCATCGGCAGGGACATGACGTTGGCCTAATAGATCTTCTTCAATACGAGTGGCTTGGTTTGCTGTCTTTGGAGCATCAGATAGTGTAGCCATAACAGGATCCTTAGATAATAATTCTGATATTTAAGTTATTTATTAGCCATTTCTGCAATCTAGAATCCGTTCATCAGAGTTTTTGGCTGGGAAAACCGTCCTGACTTATGTGGCACATCATACTGCACCTAGCGCATAAAAATAGTAACTTGATCACCTTTTTCGCTTTTAATGCGTCAATAATTTGCAAAGTATGAATGGGATATTAATAACCCTTTGGTGGTAGGTGTTTTTCCTCGACAAACATGGATTTTAAGAGTGCGAAATTAGCACTTTTCAACGACCCATTTTTATATATGCACCTTTGTTCAAAGGGCAATTTTGCATCAATGGATTCTCCTAAGTGTGAACACGCTTTTTTACAACGATTCGTTTGAGCTTAGTAGGCTTTTGCCATTACACTGAATTGAACAAAGGAGGGCATGTGTTTCCTATCTTATTATTGGCGTTTATTTTCGTCCCGATCATCGAAATCGGCCTATTTATTCAGGTGGGGGGCTTTTTAGGTCTCTGGCCTACGATTGCTTTGGTATTGATCACGGCATTTGTCGGTGCGTCTTTGGTACGCAGCCAAGGCATCCAGACCTTGATGTCAGTGCAAGGTCGTTTAGAGCAAGGTGAAATTCCGGCTCAGCAAATTTTTGAAGGCGTAATGCTGGCAGTTGCTGGTGTGTTGCTATTAACGCCAGGCTTCATGACCGATGCATTAGGAATGTTAGTGCTGCTGCCTGCACCACGAGCAGCGATTGCGAAATACTTAATGAGTAAGATGGTAGTGAAGACCATGAACGGTGGCGGCTTCCACGCTAATTACTCAAATCAAGGTCCATTTGAGCAGGACCCGTTCCGTCGTGACCCATTTGATTCTCAATCGGATAACGGTAATACCTTTGAAGGTGAGTACGAGCGCAAAGACGACGATGATCGTAACAAGCTCAACTGATTCATTCAGTAAGAAAAACAAAAGGGCGCATATAGCGCCCTTTTTGATCTCTGTAGTTTGCAGCGCTTACATTGCGCCTTCAAAACCCATTTGACGCCACGCTTCAAACGCAATGATAGCAACAGCGTTAGATAGGTTTAGGCTGCGAGCATCTGGCATCATTGGAATGCGGATACGTTGCTCCATTGGCAAACTTTCAATCACTTCTGCTGGTAAGCCACGCGTTTCTGGACCAAACATTAGCACGTCACCTTCTTGGTACTTCGCATCTACATGATGACCTGTTGTTTTGGTCGTGCATGCAAACAGGCGGTAGTTGCCTTGTTTCTCTTTCTCTAAGTATTCCAAGAATGCTTGATAATCTTTATGACGCGTCACGCGAGCCAAGTCGTGGTAATCCAAACCTGCGCGGCGGACTTTCTTCTCTTCTAGATCGAAACCCAGTGGCTCAATCAGGTGGAGATTCGCACCACAGTTAGCACACAGGCGAATGATGTTGCCGGTGTTCGGCGCGATTTCTGGTTCGTATAGAGCGATATCAAACATGGTATTGAATTAGATTGGTCAAAACAGGCGAGCAGTATATACCCAAGTCACCATGATAAGCGAGATTCAACACAATGACGGGTTATAGAAGAGGACAACCACTCCAGTGTGTTGTCCTTATTTCGATAAATTAACTCAGAGCGCGAGCATAGTTCTCTTCCACTGCGCGCCAGTTGACGACATTCCACCATGCGTCGATGTACTCAGGGCGACGGTTTTGGTAGCTGATGTAGTAAGCGTGCTCCCAAACATCCAATGCTAGAACTGGTTCGCCTTGTACCGCGGCCACATCCATTAATGGGTTATCTTGGTTGCTGGTGGAGGTAATGTGAATCTCGCCATCCTTTACGATTAACCAAGCGAAGCCTGAGCCAAAAGTATTGATAGCTGCTTGTGCGAATTCATCTTTGAATGTTTGGAAGTTGCCAAACTTGTCGTTGATGGCTTGTGCTAGAGAGCCTTGAGGTTCACCGCCACCATTGGGTGACATGCAGTTCCAGTAAATGATGTGGTTGTAATAGCCGCCACCGTTGTTGCGAATTGCTGGGCTGTGTCGAGAAATGCAAGCGAAGATGTCATCGAGGGGCTGAGTCTCGAGATCACTGCCTTGAATGGCAGCCATAAATTTATCGTAATAAGTCTTATGATGTTTGCTGTAGTGAACTTCCATGGTTTTCGCATCGATGTACGGCTCTAACGCGTCGTAGCGGTATGGAAGCTCTGGGAAAATATGCGCCATTGTAAATCCTCCTAAATGGAGGATTTACTTTAATGTTAATGAAAATCATTATCAACTTTGATCTTTGTAGGGTTATTTCGCCTCACTGATCAACGGCAGGGTAATGGTGACGCGTAAACCACCCAATGGACTGCGACTTGCGATGATCACGCCACTGTGCTGGCGGATAGCACTTTCGGTAATGGTTAAACCTAAGCCTGTGCCTCCTGAGTGACGATCGCGCGCGGTCGATACCCGATAGAAAGGACGGAAAATCGCTTCGAGCTCTTCTTCAGGAACGCCTTCACCATTGTCATCGACCACAATGCTGAGAGTGTCAAATGAATCCTGAATGTCGATCTTCACTTCGTCTTTACCATAGTAAATCGCGTTGCGGATGATGTTCTCTACCGCGCTCATCAACAGTTTAGGGTTCCCCGAGATACTGCGATCAGGTAAAGCTGAGTAGCTAAGCGTTTTACCCATTTGTTCGGCTTCAAACTGCGCGTCTTTGATGATCTCTTCCCACAGACTGGCAATGGGCTGAGTCTCACGCGTCATATGACTGTTTACTTGCATACGTGATAGTTCAAGCAGTTCAGCAATCATCTGTTCTAAACGCTGAGCTTCGGTATCAATGCGAGTTAGCTCTGGGCTTTCACCTTGCTTACGAGTTGCTAAAGCACTTGCCATGCGCAGACGAGTCAGAGGTGATCGTAGCTCGTGTGAGATGTCTGAAAGCAAACGTTGCTGACCAGAAATCATCTGATTTACCGCTTCAACCATTTGGTTAAAGCTGGTACCCGCTTGGCGAAACTCCGTTGTGCCTTTTTCTAGGTTCGGGTCGATAACAAACTCACCTTTGGCCACACGCTGTGCCGCGGTTTCCAATCGTCGGGCTGGTTGGCTCAATGCCCATGCTAACCATAACAATAGTGGTGTACTTACCAACATGACGGCGAGGAGCAATTGCAATGGGTGGTCGAACAGACGCAGCATGATCGGTGGCGGTTCATTCCATTTAAAGCCGACGTACATCAACAGGTCAGAATTGGCGATGTTGATCGGCACAGGGCCTGCAATCATGTAGCGACCGTAGAGTTTTTGTTTCGGCTGTGATTGATCTTCAATGCTGGTGACAAAGTTTTGCAGTGCACGAAGCTTAAAGTCTTTGTGGCTCGAGGTGCTCAGTACATTCCCTTCGTGATCGGAAAAGAAGATGCGTGGACGCGGATCATGTTTACTGCGTCGTTGCCCTTCGAGGCTGAACAAGATCTTACCCAGGTTATCTTGCTTGCGGTATTTCTTCTCAATACCGTCACGTATTTCAAGCATGCGCTGATAATGTTCTTTCGGAATGTCGCGAGCTTTACGTGGATCCAAGTGCGGTAATGACAGCACCGCCATCAGAACCAAAAACATGGTGAACCAAAAGATGGCAAAGATGCGTCCATACAGGCTATTAATCTTCGGCAGTTTGAAGCGTGACGGGCGCATTAATCCTCCTCAATCAACATGTAGCCACGCCCACGTAAGGTTTTAATGCGCGGTTTACCGTTGCTTTGATCTGGCAGTTTCTTACGTAGGTTAGACACATGCATATCGATCGCACGGTCAAAAGCGGCCAAGCGCTTGCCAAGTACATCAAGACTCAGTGCTTCTTTGGTCAACACTTGCCCTGGGTTTTGCACAAAGTGGGTTAGAAGGGCGAACTCTGTGGTGGTTAAGTCCATTAAAGCATTGTCGCAATAGGCTTCTTGCTTACCTGGGTAGAGTTTGATTTCTTGGTACTCAATGCAGTCACTGTTTTTGCTGCTCTTTTGAGTGCTGCTGGTACGACGCAAAATCGCACGGATGCGCGCCAGTAATTCGCGGTCACTAAATGGTTTAGGTAGATAATCATCGGCGCCAAGCTCTAGGCCGATAACGCGGTCTATCTCTTCGCCTTTCGCCGTTAGCATAAGGACTGGCGTTTCCCAGTTTTCTCGCAGGCGCTTTAGGGTTTCCATTCCATTGAGTTTCGGCATCATGACGTCGAGCAAGATAAGATCGATCTCGCTATTTATAGCTGCTAGGCCAGCTTCGCCATCATTTGCTTCCGTGACGTCAAAACCTTCAAAGCTCAGCACTTCTTTCAGTAAGCTGGTTAGTTCGGTGTCGTCATCAATCAAAAGAATCTTCGCCATTTCAGTTCCTGTTTATCAATCTGGTCGCTTTAATATTACATGCTAATGATGAGCAACGATGAGTGTGAAAATCACTCTTTACGATTCTTTACGCTCTCTATACGTCGCTTTACCTAGCAGGTCGTATTCTACACTCAAGCGCTGTGAGAACAGCTCAGAAGAATCACTAACCTGTGTAAGGAATCTCATTATGAAAACTGCAAAGAAATTAGTACTAGCGGCTGTTGTTCTACCTCTAACTTTAGGTACAGCGAGTGCATTCGCATTCGGCGGTAAAGACCACAAAGGTGGCCATGGAGACTGCGGTAAAGGTATGGATCGTGGCATTATGCGTCAACTAGACCTAACGGATGCACAAAAAGACCAACTAAAAGAAATGCGTGAAGCAAACAAAGCAGAAATGAAAGCGAAATTCGCGGATGGTAAAGAAGCACGTATGGCTGAGCGTCAAGCGCACCACGAAAAGGTTCAAGCGCTATTATTGGCTGATAACTTTGATGAAGCCGCAGCGAATGACCTAGCAAAAGAGATGGTTGAGAAACAGACAGAACGCCGCGTTGCGATGCTAGAGAAGAAGCACCAAATGCTGAGTGTTCTGACTCCTGAGCAAAAAACAAAATACGTTGAGCTACAGAAAGAACGTCATCAAGAGTGTGGTGAGAAGTTCAAAAAGCTTACTAAGAAGCACCATGAAAGCTAATTGCTAATAAATCAAATGAAAGAGGTAGCCAGAGTGCTGCCTCTTTTTGATCTTGGCGATTTCATACTCATTACATGATTCTCAAGGTATACTCAAAACAAGGTTTGAGTTAACTATTTGATTATGAAACAGCAATACGCACGTTTAGTCACGACGGCTGCTTGGACGGCTACTATTGTCGCGACACTTCTTTTGATTGTTAAAGTCATCACTTGGTGGGTCACTGGCTCGGTCAGTCTACTTGCATCCTTAATCGACTCGATGCTGGATATCGCGGCTTCGGTAGTAAACCTTATTGTGGTGCGCTATTCCTTACAACCTGCCGACAGAGAGCATACATTTGGTCACGGTAAAGCAGAGTCTTTAGCGGCCTTGGCGCAAGCCATGTTTATCTCGGGTTCTGCCGTGTTCTTGATTCTTAATGGTATCGAACGCTTCTTCCGTCCACATGAACTCAACGCTCCAGAGCTCGGTGTTTACGTCTCTCTATTCGCTATGGTGGTGACCTTTGGACTTGTGATGTTCCAAAAGCATGTCGTGCGCGTCACGGGCAGTCAGGCGATCGCCGCCGACTCGCTGCATTACCAAACTGACTTGTATATGAATGGCGCCATTATGGTGGCATTGGGTCTAAGCTACTTTGGTGCCACTCAAGCCGATGCTGTTTTCGCGATTGGTATTGGTATCTTTATTTTGTACAGCGCTTTCAAGATGGTCAGCGAAGCGATTCAGACCTTGTTAGACAGAAAATTGCCTGATGAAGAACTAGAACAAATCCGCTCAGAGTGCTTGAAAGTGAATGGGGTATTAGGTGTGCATCAGTTGCGTACGCGTATGTCTGGTCCAACGCGTTTTATCCAGTTACACCTAGAATTAGATGACAATTTACGTTTGATCGAAGCACATCATATTGCCGATAAAGTAGAAGACAATTTGCTGGCTCTTTTCCCTGAGGCGGACGTATTGATCCACCAAGATCCATTATCGGTTGTGTTTGGGCCAGAGAAAGAGCAGAAGGCGCAAGATTGGTAGCGGTCGAAAAATCAGACGGTGTCTGACGACAAACAGGCGCTTATTGGCTATCTTTCCATCACTACTTATTAAGAATCGTGATCCTGATGTGAATCAACGAAGTTGCAAAGAGAAACTGTAATACTCTTACATAAGTAGAAAAGTTACATAAAAAAGTGTGTTTTCATTGGTATTCCTGTAGAGGAAATGTAACATAACGCACAGTTCTGGATTATGCAGGTTGCTTGGTAACAAGGGGCCTAGAAGAAAATTAAATAAATTGATTGCCAAAGATCGAGGGTGAGCATGATTAAGAAGATCGGTGTTTTAACAAGTGGCGGTGACGCACCTGGTATGAACGCTGCAGTACGCGGCGTAGTTCGTACAGCACTATCTGAGGGATTGGAAGTTTACGGTGTTTACGATGGCTACCTAGGTCTATACGAGGGCCGCATCGAGAAGCTAGATCGTTCTAGCGTTTCAGATGTGATCAACAAAGGTGGTACATTCCTAGGCTCTGCTCGCTTCCCTGAATTCAAGGAAGTGGAAGTACGCGAACAAGCGATTGAGAACCTGAAAAAACACGGTATCGATGCACTAGTTGTTATCGGTGGTGACGGTTCTTACATGGGTGCTAAGAAACTGACTGAAATGGGTTACCCATGTATCGGTCTACCAGGCACAATCGATAACGACATCGCAGGTACAGATTACACAATCGGTTACCTAACAGCACTAAACACAGTTATCGATGCAATCGACCGTCTACGCGACACGTCTTCTTCTCACCAGCGTATTTCTATCGTAGAAATCATGGGTCGTCACTGTGGTGACCTGACTCTGATGTCTGCAATCGCAGGTGGCTGTGAGTACATCATTACTCCAGAAACAGGCCTAGATAAAGAGAAGCTAATCAGCAACATTCAAGATGGCATCTCGAAAGGTAAGAAACACGCAATCATCGCGCTAACTGAGCTGATGATGGATGCAAACGAACTAGCGAAAGAGATTGAAGCGGCGACAGGTCGTGAAACTCGCGCAACGGTTCTTGGCCACATCCAGCGTGGTGGTCGTCCAACAGCATTCGACCGTGTTTTAGCATCTCGCATGGGTAACTACGCCGTTCACCTACTGATGGAAGGCCACGGCGGCCGTTGTGTTGGTATCGTGAAAGAGCAATTGGTTCACCACGACATCATTGATGCAATCGAGAACATGAAGCGTCCAGTACGCAACGACCTATACCAAGTTGCTGAAGAGCTATTCTAAGCTCGCTTGATAAAGTCAAAATCAAAAAAAACCGCGGTCATCCGCGGTTTTTTATTATCTAACATTCAGTTAGGTTGGCGTTTCTGGATTAAGAACCTGATGGTTCAGTTAATGCTAAGCGACGCTCACGTAGAGCGAACAGATAACCCAGTAATCCACCCAGTATGTTGCCCAGTGCAATACCAATAAATAAACCTTCGATGCTGTACAGTTGGCTGCCAATCCATGCCGCAGGCAAAGTGAAGACAAATAAGCGCATAAAGCTCCATTGGAAGGCTCGCAGCGGTTTGTGCATCGCGTTATAGCCACTGACTAACATCATCACAATGCCTTGGAAACCATAGCTAAATGGCACGACTAAAAGGTAATGCCACAGCAAGTCTTTTACTGCCGTTTCTTGGGAGAACAGCGCGGCGAGAGGAATACTGAGAGGCACCATCATCAAGAAGATAAAGCCTTGAAACACCACCGCAAAGCGCATACTGAGGAACCAGCCTGCGAATGCTCTTGCAGGGTTATTGGCACCAAAGTTTTGCGCCATAAACGGGGTGAGTGCAGAGGTAAGGGACATCAGCACCAGAATCAAAATTGACTCAATACGCTGCGCCGCGCCATAAGCGGCCACCGCTGCGGTACCGTGACTGGAAAGTATCATCATCAGAATTGCCCCAGAGAGTGGCGTCATGGCATTCGATAGGGCGGCGGGTGTGCCTATCTTAAGTGTTTGCTGCCAGTCTTGTTTGATGAGCGACCATTGCGGTGCGGCAAGCAGTTTTTCGCGTTTGATCAATACATAGAAAGAACCGCATAACGCACCAAACCAACTGAATGCACTAGCAATCGCGGCGCCTTGAATGCCGAGCTCAGGGAAAGGGCCATAGCCAAAGATCAGTAAAGGGTCGAGAATGCCGTTAATCAGCCCTGCGAGCATCATGATCTTCGCAGGAGTTTTGGTGTCACCTGTGGCTCGAATGGCACTGTTGCCCGCCATTGGAATCACTAACAGAGGAATGGTCAAATACCAAACCTGCATATACTGCTCAATCAGTGGGATGGAGTCTTCTTTTGCGCCTAGGAAGCTAAACAAAGGTTCGATAGTAAAGAAGCCCAATGTCGAAGCGATAGTGACTAGAGCAACGGCAAGCAGTAAGCCATGACTGGTAAAGCGAGCGGCTTGGGAAGATTGCCCTTGGCCAAGTAAGCGGCCGATATTGGTCGACAGGCCCATCCCAATGCCCATGGTGATGCAGTTCACCGCAAAGGTGACTGGGAAGGTATAACTGATCGCCGCCAGCGCTTCGGTACCCAATAGCGAGATGAAAAAGGTATCGACCAAGTTAAACATCAAAATCGCGATCATGCCCATCGTCATCGGGATGGTCATTTTGCGTAATGTGTCGGGAATGGGCGCGGTCAGCAAACCATGTTTGTCTTGGGCCTGATTGTCCGGCTTGTTCTTTTCCAGCATTTTTGATGTCTATCTGGTGAGGGAAGTGCAAGGATACAAGAAAGCCGTTGCCTCGGCGAGTGAGCATTTCGCGCGCAAACCGTTGCTTGGCTGCTGGTTATTTTAACTAAGTCACAAAAAATTCACGTCTACCCCTTGGGATCGCTGGGTTTGCCCCTTATATACAGATCACGTGCCCCAGAGCGGGCAATTATCAAATAAACATGGAAACTTTCAGGAGAGACGACCGATGAACATTCGTCCATTACATGACCGAGTTATCGTAGAACGTAAAGAAGTTGAATCAAAGTCAGCGGGTGGCATCGTTCTAACTGGTTCTGCTGCGGAAAAATCGACACGTGGTGTTGTTCTAGCTGTAGGTAAAGGCCGCATCCTAGAAAACGGCACAGTGCTACCATTGGACGTTAAAGTTGGTGATACCGTTATCTTCGCTGAAGGCTACGGCACTAAGACTGAAAAAATCGACGGTAAAGAAGTGCTAGTAATGTCTGAAAACGACATCATGGCGATCGTTGAGTAATAGCAATCATTGAGTAATTTTTTGCTCAGATTCAAAAACGAAATCGAAAACAGAATTTAGAAAGGAAATCAAAGATGGCTGCTAAAGACGTTAAATTTGGTAATGACGCACGAGTTAAAATGCTAGAAGGCGTAAACGTTCTAGCTGACGCAGTAAAAGTAACACTGGGTCCTAAAGGTCGTAACGTAGTTCTAGACAAATCTTTTGGTGCACCAACGATCACTAAAGATGGTGTATCAGTAGCGCGTGAAATTGAACTGGAAGACAAATTCCAGAACATGGGCGCACAAATGGTTAAAGAAGTTGCGTCTAAAGCAAACGACGCAGCGGGTGACGGTACAACAACAGCAACCGTACTAGCGCAAGCAATCGTAAACGAAGGTCTAAAAGCAGTTGCAGCGGGTATGAACCCAATGGACCTTAAGCGCGGTATCGACAAAGCAGTTATCGCAGCGGTTGAGCAACTAAAAGAGCTATCTGTTGAGTGTAACGACACTAAAGCAATCGCACAGGTTGGTACTATCTCTGCGAACTCTGACTCAAGCGTAGGTAACATCATTGCTGAAGCAATGGAAAAAGTTGGCCGCGACGGTGTTATCACTGTTGAAGAAGGTCAAGCACTACAAGATGAGCTAGACGTAGTAGAAGGTATGCAGTTCGACCGCGGTTACCTATCTCCTTACTTCATCAACAACCAAGAAGCAGGCAGCGTTGAGCTAGAAAACCCATTCATCCTTCTGATCGATAAGAAAGTATCGAACATCCGTGAACTTCTTCCAGCACTAGAAGCAGTAGCAAAAGCATCTCGCCCACTACTGATCATCGCTGAAGACGTAGAAGGTGAAGCACTAGCAACACTAGTTGTGAACAACATGCGTGGCATCGTTAAAGTAGCAGCAGTAAAAGCACCTGGTTTCGGTGACCGTCGTAAAGCAATGCTACAAGACATCGCTATCCTAACGGGCGGTATCGTGATTTCTGAAGAAGTGGGTCTAGAGCTAGAAAAAGTAGCACTAGAAGACCTAGGTCAAGCGAAGCGCGTTGCAATCACAAAAGAAAACACAACCATCATCGATGGCATGGGTGAAGAAGCAATGATCCAAGGTCGTGTTGCTCAAATCCGTCAGCAAATCGAAGATGCAACTTCAGACTACGACAAAGAGAAACTACAAGAGCGCGTTGCTAAGCTAGCAGGCGGTGTTGCAGTAATCAAAGTTGGTGCAGCAACTGAAGTTGAAATGAAAGAGAAGAAAGACCGCGTAGAAGACGCACTACACGCGACTCGCGCAGCGGTTGAAGAAGGCGTAGTTGCTGGTGGTGGTGTTGCGCTGATCCGCGCTGCATCTAAGATTGTTGACCTAGAAGGCGACAACGAAGAGCAAAACGTTGGTATCCGCGTTGCACTACGTGCAATGGAAGCACCAATCCGTCAAATCACGAAGAACGCAGGCGACGAAGAGTCAGTAGTAGCGAACAACGTGAAAGCGGGTGAAGGTTCTTACGGCTACAACGCCGCAACAGGCGAATACGGCGACATGCTAGAGATGGGTATCCTTGATCCAACTAAAGTAACTCGTAGCGCACTACAATTCGCAGCATCAGTAGCAGGTCTAATGATCACAACTGAAGCGATGGTTACTGACCTACCACAAAAAGATGGCGCAGGTATGCCTGACATGGGTGGTATGGGCGGTATGGGTGGTATGGGCGGCATGATGTAATTTGCTGCTTGTCTTGTCACTCTAACGCCTGATAGCGGCATCGAAAGTGCTCATTTACGTGCGTAAACTCCGCGCTTTCTCTTTGCTCTAAGACGTTATAGCTTAAAGACAACCGACCAAACCAAACTATTAAGCCGAGGTGAATGCCTCGGTTTTTTTGTATCTGCGTTTTTGGTGTGAGAAAGGAAAGTAGGTGCTAGAGGTGGTCAATCTCCACTTTTGCTTCCAAATATGAAATTTTATCCCTTTATTTACTAAGTGTAATTGTGTGAGTGAAATTGGTTTAAAAATACGCAATTGTGTGGCTATTGTGCGCAAATGGTCAGGGAAAAAGCAGAAAAATAAGTTTGGTGAATTAATTGCTTTATTCTTCAAGCGGTTAAATATGACTTCCAGCTAACATTTATCGAGATAAAGTGGAGCAAAATCTGTACATTACACTATGTTGTAAATTAACAATCCCCAATGGAGATGAAAATGAAAAAGCTAATGACGTCACTGGCTGTTGCAGCCGCTATTGCTTCACCTGTTGCCCTTGCTGACAGCACGCCAGTTATGTTCTCGACTATCGATAACACTAACGCACCTTCTAACTCTTCTGTTGGTGGTGTTCGTCTTGCGGTTCTTCACGGTCAAGTGAACGAAGTGAAAGGTGTCGACTTCTCTCTACTAGGTATGTCTGAAACAGACCGCACAACGGGTGTTAACTTCGGCCTTTTCTTTGGTGCGTCTAAAGTAAACCAAGAAATGAAAGGTGTTTCTCTAGGTCTATTCAACTGGAACCAAGGCCAAACTACGGGTCTTAACCTAGGTGCGGTAAACGTGACTAACAACGTTGAAGGTCTAAACTGGAGTGCTGTGAACTACTCTGAAGGTTACACAATGGCAGACATCGGTCTGGCAAGTATCTCTAAAAAATCTAACTTCCAGCTAGGTTTCTTCAACATGACAGACCAAATCGACGGCGTTCAAATTGGTCTTCTAAACTGTGCGGACAACGGCTTCTTCAAGTGTTTCCCAATCGTGAACTTCGCTAAATAATCAGCGAGCTTCGCCAAAAGTTAAGTAACCTTCCTAACTTAACGCCAGATACAAAAAGACCCCAGCATGATGTTGGGGTCTTTTTTATTGAGCTGCCTATTTGATTAAACGCGTTGATGTTTTTCGTTGCTGCATTTTCTGGTGCACACCACGACGTAGCGCTTTGACCCGATTTTCGGCTCGGTCCACGCCGAGCAAAACGGTCAGTGCCAATACGGTAATGATGATCGACTGCGATAAGTAACCTAAACCAATCATCAAGCCCAATCCTGCCAATACCCAAATCACGGCTGCAGAAGTTACGCCATGGATTTTGCCGTCTTGAGTCATCATCACACCGGCACCTAAAAAGCCAACACCCGTGATGATTTGACCCAACACGCGAGCTTGATCTAATGTATTTGGCGAGAGCGATACCGCCATTGACATAAATAGGTAAGTACCTGAGATAACTAAAATTGCGGTACGAATACCAACGGGTTTACCTCGTGTCTGACGTTCTATACCGATCATCAAACCATTGATAGCACAGCAAAGTAATGCCGCCCAACTGAATGGGCCAAGATCGAAATAGTGTTCAAAAGTTGTTTGCATCTTAACCTCCAAATTTGCGGAGTATGCATAGATAAGACCGTTCGATCGAACAAAAGCTTTTGCTCGTAACGACAACCTTTATACGGCTAGCAACTTACTCTAGATGCAGATCCAGAGGTGTTTTACTTGGACGACCGCCAATTTCACGGGTTAGCTTAGGTACTAGGTAACCGGAAACTCGCGTGACCACACCACGCATGATTGTTTTGGCTTCTTCATCGGAAATAAAGTAGTGCGCCGCACCTTGGACTTTATCTAATACGTGCAAGTAGTAAGGCAAAATGCCCGCATCAAACAAGGCTTCGTTTAATGCAACTTGTGCTTCAATGCTGCTGTTGACGTCTTTAAGCAATACGGCTTGGTTTAGCAATGTCACTCCGGCTTGCTTAAGTTTCGCCATTTGAGCGGTAAATTCAGCGTTGATTTCGTTAGCGTGGTTGATGTGCGTCACCAACACGATTTGCAGACGAGAAGCGCGAAGTAGTTGGCATAGCTCATCAGTGATACGAGCAGGAATCACCACTGGCAAACGGCTGTGAATACGCAAGCGTTTGATGTGTGGGATTTGTGCGATGTGCTCTAATAACCAGTGGATCTCATCGTCTTTTGCCATCAAGGGATCGCCACCAGAGAAGATCACTTCGTTAAGCTCTGGTTGCTGCGCCATGTACTCTAAGCACTTTGTCCATGCTTGCTTGCCGCTTTTATTCTCTTGATAAGGGAAGTGACGACGGAAGCAGTAACGGCAATTCACCGCGCAGCCACCTTTCACGATCATCAAGGCGCGGTTGCGGTATTTGTGCAGCAAGCCTGGGATGTCGTTGTCTTGTTCTTCCAAAGGATCATTGGAATAGCCTTCATGGACCTCAAACTCTTCGCTCAAAGGTAAAACTTGGCGCAAAAGTGGATCGTAAGGATTGCCTTTTTCCATCCTATCGACAAAACTTTGCGGTACACGCTGTGCAAACAGCTTGCGTGCAGCAAACCCGTCTTGCCATGGCGATGGATCTATTTCCAACATTTCCAGCAATTTTGCAGGATCAGAGATCCCATTCGCTAACTGTTTGAGCCAGTTTTGCTCAACAGATTCGACTTTTCGGGTTATTATGTGCGGCATTGAATTTAGCTCTAAGAATGTAAGAGGAAAAAATGGCTACAGTTAGCACCAATGAATTTAAAGGCGGCCTTAAGTTAATGCTTGATAACGAGCCTTGTGTAATTCTGGAAAACGAATACGTTAAACCAGGTAAAGGCCAAGCGTTCAACCGCGTTAAAATTCGTAAACTTCTTTCTGGTAAAGTGCTAGAGAAAACATTCAAGTCTGGTGACACTTGTGAAGTGGCAGACGTAATGGATATCGACCTAGATTATCTATATTCAGACGGCGAATTCTACCACTTTATGAACAACGAAACTTTCGAGCAGATCGCTGCAGACGCGAAAGCAGTTGGCGACAACGCTAAGTGGTTGGTAGAAAACAACACTTGTATGATCACGCTTTGGAACGGTAACCCAATTACTGTGACTCCACCAAACTTCGTTGAGCTAGAAGTTACAGATACAGATCCAGGCCTAAAAGGTGATACTCAAGGTACTGGTGGTAAACCAGCGACGCTATCAACTGGCGCTGTTGTACGTGTTCCACTATTCATCGCAATTGGTGAAGTGATCAAAGTTGATACTCGTACTGCTGAATACGTAGGTCGTGTGAAGTAATTCACCCAAACGTACTCGATGAAAAAGGTCGCTTCGGCGGCCTTTTTTATTACCTGTCATTCTCCTCACCCTCATCCCTACCGTCAAAAATCGATATCTGCCGCAAATTATCGGTGATTTTGTATTATTCGTAAAAATCTTATTAATTCCATGAATCTTTCGATTATTTCTTAATGTCACAATTTGATACATTAGTCCTCGTTGTCAGAGAGTTGCATAGCAATTTGATTTTTATCGATTTAACTCAATGACAACCCAAAAGGAGAACAAAATGGAAAGCAGAGGCTTAGGACGAGGTTTAAAAGTGGAAGAGAGACGTCAGTTACTACATAAAGGATTGAAAGCAGCCGTATTTGGTATTCCGCTGCTGGCAATCGGCTTAACGATTAATAGCTCAGTGCTGATGACCGATGCGGGTTACAGCTATGTGCACCAGAACAACATTACCGGTGAATTGGACGTATTCACGGAGCCGGGCATTCATTTTCGTATGCCGTTTTTGTCCAAAATCACCAAGTATGACCAAGTGATCACCGTGTCATTTGGTAACAGTAAGGGCGAGGATTTTTATCAACGCCTTGATGCAGTGCAGGTTCGCTTTGCCGATACCTATATTGGTCAGATCCCAGTGACATTCCGCTTCAAGCTCAGCAATGACCCTGAAGCGGTTAAGAAGATGCATAAAGAGTTCCGTAACAACAGCAACCTTATCGATGCACTGCTGGTGAAGAACGCGCGTAATGTGACGGTGATTACCGCAACCCAGTACACGGGTGAAGAGTTCTTCCAAGGTGGTTTGAACCAGTTCAAATCCAAATTGGGTGACCAGCTGCGTGAAGGTATTTATCTGACTGAACGTCGTCAGGTCGAAGTGGAAGAGCTAGACCTTGCTCCAGTAGGCGCGAATCAGTCGAACGCGAACCAACTGCAACGTACTAACCAATTGGTGTGGAAAACGGTTCCGGTTGTGGATGGAACGGGGCAACCAATCCGACAGGATAACCCGCTACAGCAATACGGTATTCAAGTGACGCAGGTGACCATCGGTGACCCGCAGCCAGAGAAACAGCTTGATCAGTTGTTGGCAGATAAGAAGCGTCTAGTTGCCGACCGTATTCGTGCGATTCAGGAGCAAGAGACCTCCAAAGCACAAGCAGAGACTGAGCAGTTACGTAAAGAGATTCAACGTACTCGTGAAGTACAAGATGCTCAGCGTAGCAAAGAGCTCGCGATCATCGCACAGCAAAAAGAAGTCGAAGTTGCGCGTCAAATTGCGGAGCGTGAAATTGTTGAAGTAGAGAAAACTAAGCGACTGGCTGAGGTGGAGAAAGAGAAAGAGCTAGCAGTAGCGGAAGCTAACCTAGCGATTCAAAAAGCCAATGCTTTGTCTGCGGAATTTGAAGCAAAAGCGATTCTTGAAAAAGGTCGTGCAGAAGCGGAAGTCTTGAAAGCGAAGTATGCGGCACTGGGTGCAAACCGAGAAGTGTACTTGGCAGAGTTGAACCGAGATGTGGCGAACTCGCTGTATAACAACCTGCAAAACTTCCAAGTGCAGATGCCACAAAACTACATCGGTGGTGGTGAAGAAACAGGTCTTAAAACCAACCTTGATGTCATTACTGGCTTTGGCGCATTGGGCTTAATGGACCAAACCAAGAAGGTCACACAGCAATAAGATCATGGGTGGTCAAAAGCTAAAAAAGCAAAAAGATCATGGGTGACCAAAAGCTCTGACAACTGTACAAATCAGAGTAATGCAGAGGCTGATACGTGTTATCGGCCTCTCTTTTTTGTTGGTTATCTATTGCTGAATATTTGCGCTTTATCTCAATATCACATTGATTTTAAGAAGATAAAAAGGCGAGGGTGAAATTTGTGGCTATAGTAAATCGACACCCAACAAGCGCAAGGAAGCACTATGTCGAATCAAGAACAACATCACCCACTCAATGATTTTGTTGAATACCCACCACAAGAAATGGCAGCAAGAGCTGTACATAATCTTGAGCAACTTCAACGCCGTCATTCCATTCGCAGTTTCTCTGATCGTCCAGTGGCGAAAGAAGTGATTGAGCACTGCATTCGAGCAGCAGGTACAGCTCCGAGTGGGGCAAACCATCAGCCTTGGCATTTTGTTGCGATTAACTGTGCGGAAGTGAAAGGGCAGATCCGCCAAGCCGCTGAAGAATTAGAACGTTCTTTCTATGAAGGTCGAGCTGGGCAAGAATGGTTAGATGCACTGAAGCCACTCGGTACCAATGCCAGTAAGCCTTATCTAGAAAAAGCACCGTGGTTGATTGCGGTGTTTTCGCAGAAGAAGGGCGGCATGAGTAACGATGGGGAACAAACTAACTATTACGTGCACGAGTCAGTCGGGATTGCCACAGGCTTTTTACTTCAAGCACTGCACAATGCAGGTTTGGGGACGTTGACACACACGCCAAAGCCGATGAGCTTCTTGAGTAAGATTTGTGGGCGAGACAACGATGTCGATCGTCCATATATGTTGATTGTGACCGGTTATCCGGAAGAAGACGCAACCATTCCAGAACATGCAATGCACAAAAAGTCACTGGATGAAATCGCGACCTTTATTGAATAGTGTCTAAAACGAATAGCGCTGACGATAAACACAAATAACAGGCAATAAAAAAGCTGGCGAGGTGCCAGCTTTTTTCATTTTCCGTCAGCGTCTTAAATCATGAAGATAAAGACAACAGCCAGTGCAGAGATAAGACCTGCAAATGCGTAACATGCGATCTTACCTACCACACCTGTGTGGAATTTAAGGTCGTGCATGCCGTGGTGTACACGGTGCATTGCATGCCACATTGGCAACGCTAGCGTACCGATGATGAACAGTGCGCCAATGATGCTAGTTGCGAATTCAGACACGCGCTCGTAGCTCATTGCTTCTGCATCAATCACACCTAGTGGAACTAGGATGCCGAGTACGAGTACCGTGATTGGCGTGATCATTGCGAACCAAGTACCACCGGCACCAAATAGACCCCACCAGATTGGCTCATCAGAACGTTTCGGTGCTGTATTAACACTATAATTCGGTTTCATTACTCAAGCTCCTTACATCACGATGAGAACGATCAGTGAGATGAACGCAACTGCTGCCCACTGAGTCAGAACGATGATTTTCTTATCCACTGGTTTGCCTTTCAGACGAATTGGCATAACTTGTGGCATCATGCTGAAGAAAGTTTGTGCGTGGAATAGGCTACCTAGTAGTGCAACGATGTTGATCGCTACCACGATAGGGTTTGCCATGAACTCCAACCAACCTTGCCAAGCTTCTGGGCCTTTCACTAGTGAACCTAGACCGAAAGTCAGGAAGATAGTGAATAGGATAAGAGGAAGCACAGTTGCTTCACGTAGCATGTAGAAGCGGTAGAAAGGATGGTTCTTCCACCAAGTGCGTTTTACTTCACGAACGTAAGGTTTACGGTTGCTCATCCTTATGCCTCCACTTTTTTCGGTGAACCATCAGGTTTCAACATAGCAATTACGAAGTCCATAGAAGACTCTACTTTGCCTTGGTTTACTGCCGCTGCAGGATCTACGCTCTTCGGACAAACTTCAGAACAGTAACCTACGAATGTACAACCCCAAGCGCCGTTTTCACCATTGATCAGCTTCATGCGCTCATCTTTACCGTTGTCACGGCTGTCTAGGTTGTAACGGTGTGCCAGAGTCAGCGCTGCAGGACCGATGAACTCAGGGTTCAAACCGAACTGAGGACACGCTGCGTAGCAAAGACCACAGTTAATACAGCCAGCAAACTGCTTGTATTTCGCCATTTGCTCAGGCGTTTGCAGGTTTGTGCCGTCTTCTGGTTTGCGGTCGTTACCAATGATGTAAGGTTTGATAGCTTCTAGGCGCTCGATGAACGGCGTCATATCAACGATCAAGTCTTTCTCGATTGGGAAGTTTGCTAGTGGCTCGATAGTCACGCCATTCGGGTAATCACGTAGGAAGCTTTTACAAGCTAGCTTAGGCACGTTGTTTACCATGATGCCGCAAGAACCACAGATCGCCATGCGACAAGACCAGCGGTAAGACAGATCTTTATCTAGGTGATCTTTGATGTAGCCAAGCGCATCAAGCACAGACATGGTTTCATCAAATGGAACTTCGAATGTTTGCGTGTATGGTTCCGCGTCCTTCTCAGGGTCGTAACGCAGAATGTCTACTTTTTGAATGCGGTTTGATGACATTATGCTTGCTCCTCTGCCTTCTTCGCTTCTGCTTCAGCGGCTTTTTCTGCTGCTGCTGCTTTCTCTGCTGCTTCACCGTATAGACGGGCTTTAGGCTGAGATTTAGTGATCTTCACGTTGCTGTAGTCGATGCTTGGTGCAGCATCTTCTTGGAAGAAAGCGAGTGAGTGTTTTAGGAAGTTCTCGTCATCACGTTCAGTGCAACCGTCGTCTAGACGTTGGTGCGCACCACGAGATTCTTTACGCAGGATTGCAGAGTGAACCATCGCTTCTGCGACTTCTAGACCGTAGCCCACTTCAATAGCGTATAGAAGGTCAGTGTTGAACACTTTGCCTTTGTCTTTGATGCTGATTTTCTTGTAACGCTCTTTCAGCTCAGTGATCTTTTCAATCGTTGCTTGCATCAAATCTTCTTGGCGGTAGATACCACAACCTGCTTCCATGGTGTGACCCATTTCAGTACGGATATCTGCCCAGTTTTCATCACCTTCTTGGTTCATTAGAGCAGCAATGCGGTCTTCAACTGCTTTCACCTGAGTCGCGATAGACTCTTCGTTCCAGCCTTTGAATTCTGCCGCGCGTTTCACCGCTTGTTCACCTGCAACGCGACCGAATACTACGAACTCAGCCAGTGAGTTAGAACCTAGACGGTTTGCACCGTGAAGACCAACAGACGCACATTCGCCAACCGCGAATAGACCTTTAATACGAGTTTCACATTCGCCGTTGGTTTCAATACCACCCATGGTGTAGTGAACCGTTGGACGAATTGGAATTGGCTCTTTTGCAGGGTCAACGTTCACGTAAGCTTTCGCTAGCTCACAGATGAACGGTAGACGCTCTTGTAGGTACTCTTCACCTAGGTGGCGAAGGTCTAGATGCACTACATCACCAAGAGGGTGTTTAATGGTGTTGCCTTTCTGTTGTTCGTGCCAGAAAGCTTGAGAAACTTTGTCACGTGGACCAAGTTCCATGTATTTGTTCTTAGGTTGACCCACTGGAGTTTCTGGGCCCATGCCGTAGTCTTGTAGGTAACGGTAGCCGTCTTTATTGACGATGATACCGCCTTCACCACGACAACCTTCAGTCATCAGGATACCTGTGCCAGGAAGACCTGTTGGGTGGTACTGAACGAATTCCATATCACGTAGAGGAACGCCGTGACGGTAAGCCATCGCCATGCCGTCGCCCGTTACGATACCGCCGTTGGTGTTACAGTGGTAAACGCGACCTGCGCCACCTGTTGCTAGTACGACAGACTTCGCCTTAATCGTTACTAGTTCACCTTCAGACATGTGGATTGCAATCAGACCTTGTACTTCACCTTCATCAACAAGCAAGTCAACAACAAAGTACTCATCAAAGCGCTTGATGTTGTCGTACTTCATCGACGTCTGGAATAGTGTGTGAAGCATGTGGAAGCCAGTTTTATCTGCAGCGAACCAAGTACGTTCAACCTTCATACCACCAAAGCGGCGTACGTTGACTTCACCGTTCTCTCTACGACTCCATGGGCAACCCCATTGCTCCATTTGGATCATTTCGCGAGTCGCGTTCTCTACAAAGTATTCAACAACGTCCTGTTCACATAGCCAGTCACCACCGCCAACAGTGTCGTTGAAGTGGTTGTCTAAGCTATCTTCATCCTTGATAACTGCTGCTGAGCCACCTTCTGCAGCAACCGTGTGGGAGCGCATTGGGTAAACTTTAGAAATAAGTGCTACTTCTAAGTCCGGGTTTGCTTCAGCCGCTGCAATAGCAGTACGAAGACCAGCGCCGCCTGCGCCGATGACTGCGATATCTGTGGTGATAATTTGCACAGTTATCCTCCAGTGTGTGATTGCGGAAATCCGCTTGTTATTGTGAGTGTGAGGGAAGGGTTTTAAGGCAATCCCTCAAAAGTAGTAGGGTTAGTGTAGGGGAGCCTTATGGCAGAAAAATTGATGTATTTGGGTTTTTTCTCCGGTAATGCACACAAGAGCATAGAAATTCTAGGTTATGTGACTGCTATCACGGCACGAAACGGTTGAGGCATAAACGTAAACTCGGTCAATGTTACATAGGTGTTGCGCGACATTACCCTCATTGATAATAGGATTAATTGTGAGTGTTTTTTGTACTGTGGAACGTGAAATACTTGCTTCAATTTTAATCGAGTTTTATTCGTATTTAGACGGATGAAATTAAGATGAATCCCCTATCGATGAACTAGGCAAAGCGTGCCAAAATTGCTATTTTCCTCGCTCACTAATGTATTGAGAGTCTTGTTATGCAAACGACCTGGCAACCTACCGCTTCTATGGAACAACTTCGTCAACGTGCTGCGTTGATCACCGCTATTCGTCAATTTTTTGCCGAGCGACAGGTGATGGAAGTTGACACGCCAGCCATGAGCCACGCCACGGTGACCGACATTCATTTGCATACCTTCCAAACCGAGTTTGTTGGACCGGGCTATGCCGATGGCAGCAAACTGTTCTTTATGACCAGCCCTGAATTCCATATGAAGCGCCTGCTAGCAGCGGGCAGCGGCTGTATCTACCAAATCAACAAAGCGTTTCGTAACGAAGAGAATGGTCGTTATCACAACCCCGAGTTCACTATGCTGGAGTGGTACCGGATTGGTTTTGATCATCATAAGTTGATGGATGAGATGGATAACCTGCTTCAACTGGTGCTGAAGTGTGGCGCGGCAGAACGTATGACTTACCAGCAAGCTTTTATTGATGTGCTAGGCGTGTGCCCATTAGAAGGCTCGATGCAAGACCTAAAAGTGGTCGCGGCTAAGCTAGGGCTAAGTGACATTGCCGAGCCTGAAGAGGATCGCGATACCTTGCTGCAACTACTGTTCAGCATTGGTGTCGAAGCCAAGATCGGTCAGCAAGTGCCAGCATTTGTTTATGACTTCCCTGCATCGCAGGCGGCGCTGGCCAAGATCAACCCGCAAGACAACCGAGTGGCGGATCGCTTTGAGGTGTACTTCAAAGGTATTGAGTTGGCGAACGGCTTCCACGAGTTGGATAACCCGAAAGAGCAATTGGCGCGTTTTGAACAAGATAATGCTAAGCGTCTGGAAATGGGCTTGAAGCCACAGCCGATTGATTACCACTTGATCGGCGCATTAGAGGCGGGCTTACCAGAGTGCGCAGGCGTGGCGCTCGGCGTTGATCGCCTGATCATGTTGGCATTGGGTTGTGACCATATCGATCAAGTGACCGCTTTCCCATTCCCTATTGCTTAAGGATTGACGATGAACCAGACCGCTGCCCGTTTAGTATTGCTTAGCTACGCGACATTAATAACGTACTTGTCTTTGAGTTCAGGAGAGTTGCAAGATTGGGGTAACATTGCTTACTTGGACAAGATGCAGCATGCGATGGCATACAGTGGTTTTGGTTTCTTGGCAGGCTTCTGTGTCGCAAATTGGCGTCAGCGTTGGATTGTGGCACTGAGTATTCTGTTATTCAGTGCTGTGATTGAAGTTTTACAAGGTTATGTGGGGCGCCAAACGTCTTGGCACGACTTGATTGCGAACTCGATTGGCATTCTAACTGGTCTGCTATGTTACCGTATTTGGAGCCTCTATCGACCTAGGTTGGTGAAGTCGCTATACTCGATTCGATAATGAAGAGGGAATACGATAACCATGAAAACGCGCGACAAAATCGTCTATGCCGCACTGGAGCTGTTCAACCAACATGGTGAGCGCAATATCACAACCAATCACATTGCTGACCATATTGAAATTAGCCCAGGCAACCTTTACTACCACTTCCGCAACAAGCAAGAGATTGTGCGTGAGATCTTCGCGCTTTACTCTGCGGAATTGCTAGAACGCTTTACCCCAATTCAAGGTTCTCAAGAGAGCCTGACCATGCTGAAAAGCTACCTCGACTCGATCTTCACTTTGATGTGGAAGTACCGTTTTTTCTACGCGAACCTTCCAGAAATCCTTTCTCGAGACGAGCAACTGCATGATGAATACATTGATGTTCAAGAGAAGTTGCAAGCCAACCTCATTGCAATCATGCAAGAGTTTGTGTCTTTGAAGCTGTTGAGTGTTGATCAAGAGCAGCTAAAATCACTGGTTTGTACACTGCACCTTATCGCGTGTAGTTGGTTAGCTTACCAATCGGCGATGTCACCAAAGACTCAAATCACTGAGCAAATGGTGAAACAAGGCATGCTGCAAATGCTTAACGTCGTTAAGCCAGTGGCGACCGAGCAGGGTATGGAGCAATTGCTGCTGCTTGAAGAAGCGGTGAGCCGACTGCACAGTTAATACTATTTTCCCTCCTTATTAAATCTAGAAAATGAGAGTATGGCTCTACGCTTAAAGTTTAGAGCACAGCTCTCATTTTCAGCTCCTTCCTTGAGTTGACTTGCTGTGTTCATTTCGCACAATAGGATTCATACACCCTAAAAGCATCCGTTGGGGTATGACTCTCGATAAAGGAACTATCGTTCAATGAACTACGACATTTTTAATGGCGATGCCGACGGCATCATCGCATTGCTGCAATTGCGTTTGGCGGACCCTATTGGCGCTGAATTGGTGACGGGCGTAAAGCGCGACATCAAGCTGGTGGAAAAAGTGGAAGTGCAAGCGGGTGATGAGCTAACAGTGTTGGATATTTCAATGGAAAAGAACATGGTAGGTCTGGAGCAAGCTTTGGCTCAAGGCGCGCATGTTTTTTACGCCGATCATCATAAAGCGGGAGAGATTCCTCAACACGGAAATTTGGACGCGCACATCGACCTTGATGCCAATATGTGTACCGCTTTGATTGTCGACCAGTTGCTGGAAGGGCGATTCCATACTTGGGCGATCACTGCGGCTTATGGCGATAACTTGATTGCTAAAGCCGATGCGTTGGCAGATAAAGCTGGACTCAGCGCAGAGCAAAAAGCGCAGTTAAAAGAACTTGGTACACTGATTAACTACAACGGTTACGGTTCTAAAGTCGATGACCTTCATTTCCACCCGGCGGATTTGTACCAAGCGTTAAAGCAATACGTTTCACCATTCGATGCGATTGCAGATAAAGCCTCACCTTACTACCAATTGCAATCGGCTTATCAGCAAGATATGGATGCGGCACTCGCCGTCCCTGCGACTCATGAAAGCGCTAAGCTTAAGTTGTTTGAATTGCCAAACAATGCGGCATCACGCCGAATCAGTGGTGTTTATGGCAACTGGCTTGCAAACCAAAATCCAGACTCTGCACATGCGGTGTTAACGGAAAATGCCGATGGTACTTACACCGTTTCTCTTCGTGCCCCGCTGAATAACAAGCAAGGTGCCGTGGCGGTGTGTGGGCAGTTTCCAACGGGCGGTGGTCGAGAAGCCGCTGCGGGCATCAATGCATTAAGCAAAGACGATGTCAGTGCTTTCATCGACGCAGTAGAGACTTACTACGCCTAGCATTGTTCTGAATGCGAATACGATAAAGGAGCCGAGTGGCTCCTTTGTTTTTTGGTTTCGTTATGGCACTGCTTAGCGCCGCGATGATAAACGGCTGCTATAAACGCTTTAACCAAGATTTCGGGTTTTGCGCTTCACTGTTACGGCGAATCTCGAAGTAGAGTGAGGCACGGTCTTGACCTCCGGTATCACCCGCTAGGGCAATCACTTCACCCGCAGTCACCTTATCGCCTTCTTTCTTAGTTAACGCTTGGTTGTAGCCGTAAAGTGTCATGTCGCCTTTGCCGTGGTCGAGCAGTACCACTAAGCCATAGCCACGTAAGTATTCGGCGAAAACGACAGTGCCTGGGTACACCGCTTTAACTTGTTGACCGTAGCTGGCGGACAGCACTATACCTTTCCAGTTAACTTGACCGGTTTGTTTGGTGCCGAAGTTATGCAGCACGCGGCCTTTCAGTGGCCATGGCAGCTTGCCACGTTGTTTCGCGATACCATCCATTGGTACTGCGTTACGTTTCGCGGCCTTGGCAATCTCTGCTTTTAGACGGGTTTCGTTGCGTTGTAATTCGGCTAGGTAACGCTTGTCGTCTTTGATGCTTTTTTGAATCTTGTTCAGCGTACCTTTGCGTTGCGACTGTGTGCTTGCCAAAGATGAGCGCTTTTCCGATTGCTGCTTAAGCAAGGTTTCAATTTGTGCTTTCTCTAGCTCAAGCTGATTCTTGTTGTGTGCCAACTCTTGGGTCGTTTGGGTGATCGCATCAATGACTTTTGCTCGCGCTTTAGCAAGGTGCTGGAAGTACTGGCTGATGCGGTCTTCCTCGACGCCTTCATTAAGAAGGTGTCCATTGGCTTTGGCTCGCTCGGTCACATAGTAGGTTTGCAGCAACTGTTTCAGCTCTTCTTCTTGCGCCTGACGCTGAGCTTCTTGCAGAGCAATCTTCTCTTCCAACTTATTGATGTTTTGATCGGCTTGCGCCAAGTCGGTTTTGGTCTGTTTGATCTCGCGTTCTAATTTAGAGATACCAAGTTCTTGGTTTTTCAGCGACTTTTGCAGATCGTTAAGTTGCTTTTCTTGAGAAGTCAGCGATTTTTTCTGGCGATTGATTTCGCTAGATACGCCTTTGAGCTCTTGCTGGCTGGCAGCAGAAGAGGTGAGGGGATATGTGGCAGATAAAGCACAAGTTAATAAAATAGCCGAGCGTAGCACTGGGTGATTTTGTTTTCGCACTTGAGAGTTACCTACCACATTATTGTCAAAGGATCAGATGACGATTAAATACCATCCCCGTGGATAAAGCTTTGCGATTTGCCATTAAAGCCTTGATCCATATCGAGAGAAGGTTTGTCCGTTTTCGGACGACCAACAATTTTTGCAGGCACACCAGCCACGGTTGTGTGTGGCGGCACTGCTTGCAATACCACGGAGCAGGAGCCAATTTTGGCGCCTTCGCCCACTTCGATATTGCCAAGAATCTTTGCACCTGCGCCGATCATTACGCCTTCGCGAATTTTCGGGTGACGGTCACCGCACTCTTTGCCGGTACCACCAAGGGTGACGTCCTGCAAAATAGACACGTCGTTTTCGACAACGGCCGTTTCACCAATCACAATGCCGGTTGCATGGTCTAGCATGATACCACTACCAATGCGCGCTGCAGGGTGAATATCAACCTGACATGCAACAGAAATCTGGTTTTGTAGGTAAGTTGCAAGAGCGTGACGACCTTGCTTCCACAACCAGTTAGCCACTCGGTAGCCTTGCAGGGCATGGTAGCCCTTTAGGTACAACAACGGCATTGAGTACATTGAAACAGCTGGGTCGCGATTCACCGTGGCACAAATGTCACAAGCGGCGCCGTCCGTAATCGTTGGATCAGCGGCAAAGGCTTCTTCTACCACTTCACGTACTGCCATTGCTGGCATGGAGGCGGTGTTCAATTTGTTGGCCAGAATGTAGCTCAATGCGGCACACAAGCTGTCATGCTTGATGATGGTTGCATGATAAAAGCTCGCCAGCATCGGCTCTTGCTCTGACATTTCACGGGCTTCTGAAACGATCTTGTCCCAGACTTTTTGTTTTTCGCAGTGTTTCATTCTCAATATCCTGAGTGGTTCTTCCGTGACCCGACAACTTCTATTCTTCTCAGATGAGGTGCAAAGGGCGGTAGATTGCTACTTTCCTTCGGCTTTTTTGTCACGAGCAAGTAAATCTTGCGCTGCCAGGCGTGCATCTTTTCCTTGATACAATACTTGATAAATTTGGTCAACAATTGGCATCTCTACGCCCATGCGCTGAGATAGCATCCAAACTTCCTTGGTGTTGCGGTAGCCTTCGACCACCTGACCGATTTCTTCTTGTGCTGTGTCGACGTCTTTACCTTGGCCTAGTGCCAAACCAAAACGGCGGTTACGTGATTGGTTATCGGTACAAGTTAAGACGAGGTCGCCCAAGCCAGCCATACCCATAAAGGTTTCTGGTTGTGCGCCTAGTGCGGCACCAAGACGGCTCATTTCTGCCAAACCACGTGTAATCAGTGCTGTACGGGCATTGGCACCAAAACCGATACCATCAGACATACCTGCACCAATGGCAATAACGTTCTTCACTGCACCACCAAGTTGCATGCCGATAAAGTCGTTGTTTGCGTAAACACGGAAGGTTTTGCTGCAGTGGATTTTCTCTTGTAGGTCGGCAACAAAAGCTGAATCTGGAGAAGCCACTGAAATTGCGGTAGGCATGCCCATCGCTAATTCTTTAGCAAACGTAGGTCCAGACAGTACCGCTAGCGAATAGCTGTCGCCAATGATGTCGAACGCCACTTCTTTTAGTAGACGACCCGTTTCTGGCTCAAGGCCTTTGGTTGCCCAACAGATACGAGAATCTTCACGTAGGAAAGGCTTACAGCTGTTGAGGACGATACCAAAAACGTGGCTAGGAACCACAACTAACAAGTCACGGCTTGCTTGAACGGCTTTTTCTAAATCCGACTCAATAATCAAGCTTTCTGGGAAATCAATACCAGGTAGGAATTCGTGGTTGGCACGATCTGCTTCAAGGCGTGCCATGTGCTCTGGCTCGTGACCCCATAGGATGACGTTCGCGCCGTTACGAGCAAGGGAAATTGCCAAAGAAGTGCCGTATGAGCCAGCACCAATCACCGTCATTGCGATGTCTTTACCGTAAGCATTGTTGGTATTTGCTTGTGTCATGCTACCGCCTAATTGTCTTTCTACTAGTAGAATCTAGTCCATAATCGCTAGAGTTTACGCTCTCAAGGGGTTAGGAACTAGGAACTTTTATCAGAAATAAAAAATGCACATTGCATCGCAGAGAGGACGCTTTGTGCATTTTCTTCAGGTATATGACGTGTGCTCATTCTTTATGAAGGGCAACACGCCACTTACAAAACGTGAATTACGCTTCAGCTTCGCCTTGTTGAGCTTGCTGTTGTAGGTAGTTCATGAATAGTGCGTCGAAGTTAACTGGCGCTAGGTTCAGTTGAGGGAACGTACCTTTAACTACTAGGCTTGAGATAGTTTCACGAGCGTATGGGAATAGGATGTTCGGGCAGAATGCGCCTAGGCAATGTGCAAGTTGACCTGCTTCCATTTTCTCAGCAGTGAAGATACCACCTTGTTGAACTTCACATAGGAACGCAGTTTCTTCTTCGTTCTTAACAGTAACGGTTAGACGTAGAACAACTTCGTAAACCCCTTCACCAAGCTCACGGCTTTGAGTGTCTAGGTCTAGTTTAACGTCTGGGTTCCACTCTTTTTGGAACATTACTGGAGAGTTAGGCGCTTCGAAAGAAACGTCTTTTAGGAAGATGCGTTGAATTGCAAAGTTTTGTTGTGCGTCTTGTGGTGCTGCTTCAGCCATTTTTAAATCCTTAATAAACATTTGTTGGGTCTAGGATTCTCTAAACCCAGAAATATGGTTTGTCCTGAGACTAACTGAGCAAATCTACCTTGACTAGATGAAGCGCGTATTACGTGCAAAGCATCACAACTTAGTGCTTCAACTGCTTTCTATTTGCTCAGTTTATATAAACGAGGCTGGCAAAATTGTTTTACCGCGACCTTATTTCTTACCACGTACTAGTGGAAGGTTCGCTTCGTTCCATGCAATCAAACCGTTTTTCAGTAGGCTTACGTTTTCGAAGCCTGCTTTCGCTAGTAGGTTTGCACTTTCTTGAGCGGTTTGACCCGTTTTGCATACCACAATGATTGGGTCTGATTTGCGGTTTTCAAGGCTACCAAAGTTACCTGCTTTGATATCAGACGGCAAAATGTGAAGTGCGTCGGTGATATGACCTTGTTTGAACTCATCCTTAGAGCGGATATCCACCACAACACCGTTTTCACGGTTCATAAGGTGAGTCAATTGGTTTACGTTAATCTCTTTGTATGCGGCTGTCGCTGATTTCACGAGGTTCATGATAAATGCGACAAGAAGACCTACCCAAACCAAAGATAGAATCATGTTCTGTTGGAAAAAATCAATGTACTCTTGCATGTCTTGAGCTCTTGCAATGTTGACGGAAAAATAAAGCAGGAGTATAGCGGGGATAGTCGCCTTAGGCGAGAGGGTTAAAATTTTCTAACGAATAATTGAGATCTAAGCGCTTCAGGTGAGCCTCGTACGGGCTGTGCATTCCTGCAATCTTATTATCGCTTCCTCCTATCAATTCAATTGGCGTAATTGACTTCACTTCTGGTTGAAAAAGCGCACAATGAATGACAACAAAAAGTTTTTCACCAAAGTATTTCGGTGGTCGTACAAAGCATCTTGAAAGTGACTATGCTTGTGGAACACGTTTGCTGACTAGGTCGGATTGCTTGCTAACTTGTAAGATAGCAACAATAAATCGCAAACATTATTTGATCTTAACCTACAGTTTTGGTTAAAAAGTGTAGTAAAATTACGCTAGTTTTGTTTCAAGGTTAGATGGAGCAGCGAAGCTCTACACCGAAAGTTACTTAAATTTGATGAGGTCATCACTATGTCTGCTAAGAAGCCATTGGCTCTAGTTATCCTTGACGGTTACGGTTACCGTGAAGACACAGCAAGTAACGCAATTGCAAATGCTAAAACACCAGTAATGGATGCACTGATTGCGAATAACCCTAACACTCTAATCTCTGCTTCAGGTATGGACGTTGGTCTACCTGATGGTCAAATGGGTAACTCAGAAGTTGGTCACACCAACATCGGTGCAGGTCGCGTTGTATACCAAGATCTAACTCGTATCACTAAGTCTATCGCTGACGGTGAATTCGCTGAAACAGCAGCACTAGTAGAAGCTATCGACTCTGCAGTTAAAGCTGAGAAAGCAGTACACATCATGGGCCTAATGTCTCCAGGTGGTGTTCACTCTCACGAAGATCACATCTACGCAGCGGTTGAAATGGCGGCAGCTCGTGGCGCTGAGAAAATCTACCTACACTGCTTCCTAGACGGCCGTGACACGCCACCACGTAGTGCTGAAAACTCACTACAACGTTTCCAAGACCTATTTGCGAAACTAGGTAAAGGTCGTGTTGCTTCTCTAGTAGGTCGTTACTACGCAATGGACCGTGACAACAACTGGGATCGCGTTCAAGTTGCTTACGATCTTCTAACTCAAGCTAAAGCTGAGTTCACAGCAGAAACGGCAGTTGCAGGTCTAGAAGCGGCTTACGCTCGTGAAGAAAACGATGAGTTCGTTAAAGCAACGGCTATCAAAGCTGAAGGCCAAGAAGACGCAATCATGCAAGATGGCGATGCAGTTATCTTCATGAACTACCGTGCTGACCGTGCACGTCAAATCACTCGTGCATTCGTTCCTGCATTTGACGGCTTCGAGCGCGCTGTATTCCCAGCAATCAACTTCGTGATGCTGACTCAATACGCAGCTGACATCCCTCTAGCTATCGCATTCCCACCTGCGTCTCTAGAAAACACTTACGGTGAGTGGCTATCTAAACAAGGTCAAACTCAGCTACGTATCTCTGAAACAGAGAAATACGCGCACGTAACCTTCTTCTTCAACGGTGGTATTGAGAACGAATTCGAAGGCGAAGAGCGTCAACTTGTTGCTTCTCCAAAGGTAGCAACTTACGACATGCAGCCAGAAATGAGCTCTCCAGAGCTAACAGAGAAGATGGTTGCGGCTATCAAGTCTGGTAAGTACGACACTATCATCTGTAACTACCCGAACGCAGATATGGTTGGTCACACTGGTGTTTACGAAGCGGCTGAGCAAGCTATCGAAGCACTAGACGAAAGCGTTGGTAAAGTGGTTGAAGCAATCAAAGAAGTTGGCGGTCAGCTACTGATCACTGCGGACCACGGTAACGCAGAGATGATGATCGACCCAGAAACTGGCGGCATCCACACTGCTCACACTAACCTACCAGTACCTCTAATCTACGTAGGTGACAAAGCGGTTGAGTTCAAAGAAGGCGGTAAACTGTCTGACCTTGCACCAACAATGCTTTCTCTAGCAGGTCTAGAAATCCCTGCAGAAATGTCTGGTGAAGTGCTAGTTAAGTAATTAACTGACGATTCAGAATGATAAAAGCCCGAGCTCGACTCGGGCTTTTTTATGTCTACGATTCTGTGTTTAGTAAGGTGGCGGGTGACTATGGTCAACAGACTCCAATTAAACCTGAGCTATTGCACTAGGATGCCAGTGCCTATGACCGCCAGAGCAGCGCCAAACCAAGCGAATCGATTCGGGCGTTTCTTGGTGTAAACCCACAGTAGTGGCAGCAACATGATCGGCGTTGTTGAAGAAAGCAGAGCCACCATCCCGACGTTACCTTCACGCAGGGCATATAGAATCAACGTCATACCCACCGCCATGGCTAAAAAGCCGTTTAATGCGGTAATGCCAAAAACTTTCCATGTGATGGTTCGAGTCGCGCGAGCGACTTTTGCGCCAATTAACCAAAGTGCGCAATGTGCGACGAAAGCACTGATCATGCGAATCGCGGAAGCGGCGACTGGATCAACACTGGTTTGCATGACAGGTTTAGCGATGATGCCGCCTAGAGCCTGACACATAGCGGCAGTTAAACCGAGCCCGACGCCAATCCAAACGTTGCCTTTGATCTCTTCTAGCGCGTTGCTGGTTTGCCCGCGTCGACCATAGAAAATTGCCATCACTACACCGCTGAAGACCAAGGCTGCTCCAATCAGCTCCATACCCGTCATGCTTTCGCTAAACAGGAAGTAACCCAGAATGGCAGAGAAGACGGCATGACAAGAAAACAACAAGCCTGCTTGGCGTGGCCCCATGCGGTTCAAACAAGCGAATAACGCGGTATCGCCAATAAAGATACCAATCAAACCGGACGCCATCATCGGCGTAATGTGTTCTGCCGATACACTGAACCAGCCACCCGTTATCCACGCCATTGTGGAGAGGATTACTGCGGTACAGCCCATACGCCAACGGCTATAGGCAAACGCACCGAGATGTTGAGCGGGAACAACAGAAATTAAGCTAGAAACAGCCCATAGGAAAGCGGCACACAGCGCCAGCCATTCATAACCCATGATTGCGAGACATCCTTGTAGAGCAGGGTAAGGGTCTAATATGCATCAATTTATAGAGATGTAAAAGAGCATCTTATCGCTAATAAAAAAGCAGCTCGTTGAGCTGCTTTTGATAGGGCGCGTTACACTTTAAAGCGACTGATGTTCTCACGCATGGTATTAGCGGTATCGTACATCTGGCGTGCGCCTTCACTGCTCTTAAGCGATTGTTCGGCAATCATGTCGGCATCGTCTTTAATGCCTTGTGTGTTGCGGCTGATATCTTCACTTACCGCGCGTTGCTCTTCTGCAGCGCTTGCGATTTGCATCGCCATGTCGTTGATCTCAGTAATCGAGTTAGTAATGCTGGTTAAGCTGTCGTGTGCTTGCTGAGCGTAGTCCACGCTGGTATCCGCTAAACTGGTGCTGGTCTGCATGCTATTGACTGCCAGCTTGGTGTTGTTTTGCAACGTTTCGATCATGGTGCGGATTTCTTCCGTTGAGCCATGAGTGCGCTGGCTAAGTACGCGTACCTCATCAGCAACCACAGCAAAACCACGGCCTTGCTCACCAGCACGAGCCGCTTCAATTGCTGCGTTGAGTGCTAACAAGTTGGTTTGCTCGGCAATACCCTGGATCGTTGATAGGATTTGGTTGATGCTCTGCGTGTTCGCTTCTAGCTCTGAAATCACGCTCGCAGCATCACTGACTTGTTCAGCCAGTTCTACAATCGCTTCACGGTTTTTCTGGATGACGTTTTGCCCTTCCATACAAGCAGATGCGGAGTTTTGCGAAGCACTTGCTGTTAGCTCTGCGTGGCTCGCTACTTCTGCTGCTGTCGCTGACATCTCATGAATAGCAGTAGCAATTTGGTTGACGTCATTTTGCTGATGTTCAACACGACCCGCTGCCATTGCAGATAGCTCGTTTGCTTGATTTGCTTGTTCCGAAAGTTGCTCACTGTTTTCAACAATATTCTTCAACATGGTCTGCATTTGAGCAAGGAACTGGTTCACGTGAGTGGCAAGTTCCCCAATCTCATCCATGCGCTCGATCTTGATGCGCTGAGTAAGATCTCCTTCGCCCTGTGATAACTCTGAAAGCGCATCAGACAGCGTTTGAAGTGGCTGCAATAAACGAGTGATTATGTAAGTACTGATTGCCGCAATAATCAGATACAACATAATCGAAGCAATAGCGGTAAATGTCACTTGCTCAGAGACAGAAGCAAACGCCATTTGTTTGTCTTGAACAATACCTAAAGACCAATCGGTGTTCGGCACTTTCGCCACGTAAATCAGCTTATCGCCTTGGCTCGGCCATTGAATCGTGTCTAGCTTCGCATCACCGGCCAGCGTCATCATCGTGCTATGAGTTAAGGCTGGGTTGAGTTCTGTCAGCGGTTTTTGGCTGAGCTTTTCATCTTTGTAAGCCACTAGGTTATTGTTGCCTTCAACTAGGAAAGCAAAGCCATCGTTATCAAGCTGAATGTTAAGCACTTCAGTGATGATGTCAGTTACCGCTAAGTCAGCGGCAAGCACGCCTTTCTTACCTTGATTAAAAGCTTTGGCAAAGCTAACCACAATGCTGCCATCGAAGTCTTGGTATGGCTCTGTGATGATCAACCCTGATTTTGCCATCGCATCTTGGTACCAAGGACGAGTGCGTGGATCGTAATCTGCAGGCCATGATTCCGTCTTATCACCGTAGGCGATTGAGCCGTCAGAGAAGCCAGCGTAGACCGATAAAAACTTACCAGCGCGCTTGGTCAGTAGCATCTCGCGATCGGCGTTATCAGTGCCAGCGATTATGTTTTCATTCGCGAGCATCATGTCGCTGCGAATCGCTAGCCAATCGCTGATATAACGGTTGGTCGATTGAGAGATGTTTTGAATTTCTCGATTAAGGGTAGAAGTGGTTTCTTCGCGTAATTGATTGACGGAAACCCAAGCTTGAACGCCACTAACAATGGCGATAATGACTGCAATCGCAATCTGTATTTTAAGTTTGATGGTATTTCTCATTGCCTTACCTTCATAAAACAGACAAAAAGATCAATGTCACGAGTCGTGACTTCAAAGGGTGTGAGACGATTCAAGCACTGAAAGTTACATGAAAGGCTGTAGCTAATTTATCGACGTTTTACGTGAAAACTTGAGATAAATAGCGTGATTTCTATTCAATGTTTTGATTATAAAAGTGATTTTTCTAGATTCGAAAATCGATATGGATTTCGCAAATATCGCTGTGGGTTGAAAGTGCTGGAAGGAAAGAGTCTGGGGTGGCGTGAACCACCCCGAAGTTAGCGTGTTAGAACAAGATAATCACAGCGCCATAGACGATGAACAGGCCAACCAAGCCGATAATCAAACCGACTTTTGCCATGTCTTTGCTTTCAATTAATCCTGTTGAGTAAGCAAGTGAGTTAGGTGGTGTAGAGACTGGCAAAATCATACCAAGTGATGCCGAGAAGGCGACCACAACCAACAAGCCTTGTAGGCCACCGATAGCAACCAGACTCGGCATAGAAGCTCCAATTGCTGCTGCAATCGGCATCAACAAGTTCGCGGTAGCAGTGTTGGACATAAAGTTGGCCATCAGCCAACACACGATCGATAGGGCGACGACGACCGCAAATGGAGACAGGGACTCATAATCTATTGCGTGAGCGAGGGCTTCTGCCAAGCCAGTTTTATCTAGTGCAATACCAATGGCGATACCACCGGCTACCAGCCATAACACATCCCAGTTGATAAGCTTGAGCTCTTCTTTGCCCATGATGCCCGTCAAGGTGAACACCGCAAGTGGAATAATGGCGACGACATAGGTATTCATGCCGTGCACTTTGGTTGTCATCCACAGCAGGATGGTCATGGCGAAGGTGACGTAAACCACGATCGCGCGCCAGCTTTTCTTAAATTTACCATCCAAGCGCAGCTTCATTTCTGGTTCGCTAGAAGGGAAGAGCTTTTGCAATAGGAACCAAGCCAGCGTCAGTTGCACTAGGACAAAAGGCAAGCCCATCATCATCCAAGATAAGAAATCGATGCTGTTTTCTCCGGTTAAATATTGCAAGGCAATCGCGTTAGGCGGGGTACCGATTGGCGTTGCGATACCACCCGTATTAGCGGCAATAGGAATACACAAAACCAGCGCTTTGATCCCCAAGTCTCCTTTTGGTGCTGAAGCAACAATGGGACCAAGGAGTGCTAGCATCATAACGGTCGTCGCAGTGTTCGACATAAACATCGAGAACACGGCGGTGATCAGCATTAAGCCTAACATGATGAACTTAGGCTGAGTGCCAAACGGCTTAAGTAGTACACGAGCAAGGTTGTTATCAAGCTCGTATTTAGAGGCCGCAATAGCGAGAGCGAAGCCGCCCATGAAAAGGATAATGATAGGAGAGGAGAAGGCGGAGAAAATATCGGTGTAAGCAATTAACTCACCCAAATCATGCCCCGCTGGTGGATTGCGAAATAGGTGTAAGCCTTTGTCCGATATCATGATCAATTCAAGTGCGATGATAAGAATCGAAGTAGCGAATACGGGAACTGGTTCTAAAACCCAAAGTAGTGCAGCAAGAAGGAAAATAGCCAGAAGGCGATGTTGAATTAGAGTGAGATCTTCAATTGGAATGGTATCTATCGGCATCATTAAGACACCGAGTGGAATCAAAAAACACACCAGTAACTTGACCAGTGTGTCTGCACTCATCTTTGGCATTGGCAGCCCCTTTTATAATCATCCCTCGACGCAGAATAATTGATTGCGCTTTTAGGTACTTAGAGGCAAGTACGAGTTTGAAAAAGAGAGGCGAAATTTCGAACAGAGTTTTGCTTTTCGTCAATAAAAAAGCCCCTGCGAGCGGAGGCTTTAAAATCAGTTTGAGCGGAAAAGCTTACTGCTGGTGGGCGTAAGGAGTACCCATTACGGTTGGCTTACCATTTTCCATGCTTTCATCGAATGCGATAGCATCTTTTGCGAACAGGTTGATAACGGTTGAGCCAAGCTTGAAGCGACCCATTTCTTCGCCTTTCTTCAAGATAACTGCTTTATCACCTTCTGCAGGGTAATCCCATTTGTAAACCGAGTTTCCACGTGGTGGCGTGATAGTGCCAGCCCATACTTGTTCGATGCTACCTACGATGGTTGCACCAACCAGTACTTGTGCCATTGGACCAAACTCAGTTTCAAAGATACATACCACGCGTTCGTTACGTGCAAATAGGTTTGGCACGTTCTCTGCGGTTAGTGGGTTTACCGAGAATAGGTCACCAGGTACGTAAATCATCTGACGCAACGTGCCGTCACATGGCATGTGTACACGGTGGTAATCACGAGGTGATAGGTACAAGGTTGCGAAAGAACCGTCTTGGAACTCTTCCGCTAGTTTTGCGTCACCGCCAAGTAATTCTTGTGCCGAGAAGTTATGACCTTTAGCTTGGATAAGCTGGCCGTCTTCAATTGGACCGAATTGGCTTACACATGCGTCCGCAGGGTGAGTAATCACGGCATCGCCTTCAGCAATTGGGCGTGCGCCTTCCTTTAGCTCACGTACAAAGAACTCATTGAAGGTTTTAAAGTGTTTAGGATCGGAGTGCTTCGCCTCATCCATGTTCACGTTGTATTGCTTGATAAACCAGCGAATGATTGCTGTTGTTAGACCGCCAGCCTCAGCTGAAGCCAGTTTGCCCACTAGGCGTGTCAACCCATGTTGTGGGATCCAGTACTGCAGTCCAACTTTAATCTTGTCCATCTTTAATTCCGATACTTCTGTTTGATTCTCGCTTTAGGGCGCGTGATGTTACTGAAATTTAATCTGCTTGTCAGTATTAGGTGATGATTTCTTACACAGTTGCAGTCTTAACTCAGCTACAGATCCGCTTTCTTACTGCGTGAGTACTGACGGTTTGCTTTGTTTTCACTCATGCTTTCTAGGATGCGATGGTAGTTTTCAAAACGGACTTCACTCACTTCGCCTTTTTCCACGGCTTCTCGCAAGATACAGCCAGGATCGTCGTTGTGCTTACAGTCGCGGAACTTACACCCACCAAGATAAGGACGGAATTCAACGAACGCTTTGGTCACTTCTTCTGCTTCTAAGTGCCACAAACCAAATTCACGTACCCCTGGAGAGTCAATCAGATCGCCGCCAGTAGGGATGTGGTACAAGCGAGCAGCTGTAGTGGTGTGTTGACCTAAGCCTGAGTTCTCAGAGATCTCGCCTTCTTCAACTTCTTGCTCAAGTTCTGGCATTAACGCGTTCACTAGACTTGATTTACCTACACCAGATTGCCCAACGAAGATGTTGATACGGTCGCGTAGTTGCTCTTCAAGTTCTGCAATGCCCTCACCTGACTGCTTACTTACAAACAATACTTTGTAGCCAATACGTTTGTATTCTTCTAGCCACTCTTCGTACATTGCTCGATCTTCATCAGCAAGCAAGTCGATTTTGTTGAGTACCAACAGCGGGGCAATGTTCAATGTTTCGGACGCTACTAGGTAGCGGTCGATGATGTTGAGTGAAAGCTCTGGCAAAACCGAAGAAACGATCACCATTTGATCGATGTTCGCGGCGACGGGTTTCAAACCATCATAGTAGTCAGGGCGAGTCAGCATGGATGTTCTAGGTTCAACGGCTTCAACAACACCAGAAATACCAGCCATTGATTCTAGACCTTCGCGCCATAGCACGCGATCGCCTGATACCAGTGATTCGATACCACGACGAAGGTTACAGCGCTGCACTTCACCAGTTTCTAAATCTTCGATGTCAGCGTGCTGACCGAAACGAGTGATAACGAGACCCTGTTTACTTGCGCCTAGCATGTTCTCATCCCACTGGATGGACTCTTCTTGCTTCTTTAGGCGTTTTTGTTGGTTGCTGCGTACGCGGCGCACCTGACCTTTGGTTAACTTTTTCTTTTTTGCCACAATCTTGTACTTAATGTGAGTTAACTCAGTTGATTAAACGGAATCTTCGTCAATCGAGTGAGTATCGTGTTTCAAGTATTTTCAGGTATAGTACCTCTTTTATCGATAAACAAATAGGCGGCGTAATCATGTCCTTTAGCGATCAAAACCTGATTTGGGTGGATTTAGAGATGACAGGGCTCGATCCTGAAACGCATAAAATCATCGAAATTGCTTCTATCGTCACGGATAGTGAATTGAATATTTTGGCTGAAGGTCCTGTTCTTGCTGTCCATCAGCCAGAAGAAGAATTGGCTAAGATGGACGACTGGTGTACTAATACACATACGGCAAGTGGTTTGGTTGAGCGTGTTCAAAACAGCCAAATTTCAGAGCAAGATGCTGTTGCGCAGACCATTGAGTTTCTCGAAAAATGGGTACCAAAGGGCGTTTCTCCAATTTGTGGTAACAGCATTGGTCAAGACCGTCGTTTCTTGTACAAACATATGCCTGAGTTGGAAGAATACTTCCACTACCGCTATTTGGACGTGAGTACGCTAAAAGAGCTGACTCGCCGCTGGAAACCAGAAGTGTTAGACGGTTTTTCGAAGCAGGGCACGCATCTGGCATTGGATGATATCCGTGAGTCGATTGCTGAGCTAAAGTACTACCGCGAAACGATCTTTAAGATCTAACTGTTAAGGCTGCGATCCAAATTGTTGTAATTAATGAGCGTTTTGCTTGCTTTTTCATCTGTCAGCAAAAAAATAAAGTTTTTTTGAACGAAGGACTTGCATCACAAAAAAATGCTCTTATAATTCGCAGCCCTGAACGACGGAAACGTTGTTGATGCGACACTAGCTCAGTTGGTAGAGCGCAACCTTGCCAAGGTTGAGGTCACGAGTTCGAACCTCGTGTGTCGCTCCAATTTAATAGCTCTCATTGTGCTTAACAATGAAATACGGACGCGGGATGGAGCAGCTTGGTAGCTCGTCGGGCTCATAACCCGAAGGTCGTCGGTTCAAATCCGGCTCCCGCAACCAATTCTCTCTCGAGAATATGCGACACTAGCTCAGTTGGTAGAGCGCAACCTTGCCAAGGTTGAGGCCACGAGTTCGAACCTCGTGTGTCGCTCCAATTTGATAGCTCTCATTGTGCTTAACAATGAAATACGGACGCGGGATGGAGCAGCCTGGTAGCTCGTCGGGCTCATAACCCGAAGGTCGTCGGTTCAAATCCGGCTCCCGCAACCAATGCGACACTAGCTCAGTTGGTAGAGCGCAACCTTGCCAAGGTTGAGGTCACGAGTTCGAACCTCGTGTGTCGCTCCAAATTAAGAGGCCCTCATCATGCCTAAAATGGTGAATTACGGACGCGGGGTGGAGCAGCTTGGTAGCTCGTCGGGCTCATAACCCGAAGGTCGTCGGTTCAAATCCGGCCCCCGCAACCAATTCTCTTTTGAGAATATGCGACACTAGCTCAGTTGGTAGAGCGCAACCTTGCCAAGGTTGAGGTCACGAGTTCGAACCTCGTGTGTCGCTCCAAATTAAAAGGTTCTCATCATACCTCAAATGGTGAATTACGGACGCGGGGTGGAGCAGCTTGGTAGCTCGTCGGGCTCATAACCCGAAGGTCGTCGGTTCAAATCCGGCCCCCGCAACCAATTCTCTTTCGAGAATATGCGACACTAGCTCAGTTGGTAGAGCGCAACCTTGCCAAGGTTGAGGTCACGAGTTCGAACCTCGTGTGTCGCTCCAAATTAAAAGGCTTTCATCATGCCTCAAATGGTGAAATACGGACGCGGGATGGAGCAGCCTGGTAGCTCGTCGGGCTCATAACCCGAAGGTCGTCGGTTCAAATCCGGCTCCCGCAACCAATGCGACACTAGCTCAGTTGGTAGAGCGCAACCTTGCCAAGGTTGAGGTCACGAGTTCGAACCTCGTGTGTCGCTCCAATTTGATAGCCTTCATTGTGCTTAACAATGACATTGCGACACTAGCTCAGTTGGTAGAGCGCAACCTTGCCAAGGTTGAGGTCACGAGTTCGAACCTCGTGTGTCGCTCCAATTTGATAGCCCTCATTGTGCTTAACAGTGACATTGCGACACTAGCTCAGTTGGTAGAGCGCAACCTTGCCAAGGTTGAGGTCACGAGTTCGAACCTCGTGTGTCGCTCCAGCTTTATAGCTTTCATTGTGTTTAACAATGAATTGCGACACTCGCTCGTTTATAGAGTAAAAACTTGTCAAGGTTGAGGTCACGCCTTTCTGTTATAGATAGGGTAACCTCGTGTGTAGCTCCAGTTTCTATTATCGTATTAATCGATAATACACGGACGCGGGATGGAGCAGCTTGGTAGCTCGTCGGGCTCATAACCCGAAGGTCGTCGGTTCAAATCCGGCTCCCGCAACCAATTCACATCGCTCTTTTCATAATGCTGCGAAGCATGAACCCCTGAAAAATAATATTTTAATCCGCATCAGTCGATGTCGGACGATTTCGTTTGTGTTTTAAACATGAGACGACTTGTCTGAGCTGCGAATATTCTGGTGTTCGGAGTGCTTTCTGCTTATTAATTAACAGAGTTATCCACATATCTTGTTCTGTGGATAAGTTGGTTGATAAAGTGTTTTCAGCTTGGATTTTATGGGCTAGAAAGAAAGATCTTTTCTTTATGCAAAAGCCATGAAAGTTTCCCTTTATTGTATAAGTGTATGTTTTTTAAAGGTAAACTTTGTTTTATTGCGGATCGGGTGCGTTAAATCAGGATCATTATTTTGTGTTTTTTTGATCCTAATCATTTCTTCAGGTTGTGTTTAACTTTTTTCTCTTCCCTGAAATCTTGCAATTCTCTAATTTTTTTCCACATTACAGAATTGAGAACAAGGTCATAAATTGATCATGTAAAAAGAGTTTTCAATCTCTTGCATATGAGCTACGCGTTATGCGTCTCTCGGAAGGCCTTTTTCGACGATTCTAATTAAACGCTTCTTCTTCGTCTCGATAGAGTCTGATTCAGCGGTAGGAATTTGGCTGAGTTGTTGTCCTAGAGCCCAATTAATATGTTTATCCAGTAACTCACTTTCACCACGACGGGCCTCTAGAGCGTCAATCGTTCTTTGGCTGTATTCTGTATTACCAAGTGCGACAGAAATATTACGCAGCCATTGCAAGTGTCCAATGCGACGAATCGCAGAACCTTCCATTTGTTTTAGGAAAGTTGGTTCATCCCAATTAAACATGGTGACGAGATCTGGGTCTTCAAAACTGTCGCGGCGATGGAAGTCTTCTTGCTCGGTTATGTCTGCGTATCGATTCCAAGGGCAAACGAGTTGGCAGTCATCACACCCGTAGATGCGATTTCCCATTGGCTTGCGGAACTCTTCAGGAATAACACCATCAAATTCGATAGTGAGATACGAGATACATCGTCTAGCATCCACGACTTTTTCATCGACGATTGCTTGTGTCGGACATGATGTGATGCACGCTTTACACTTGTCACATTGGTCAACACTTGGTTCGTCTACTGGTAATGGTAAGTCGATAAGTAACTCGCCAAGGAAAAACCAAGAGCCACAGTCCTTATCCAATATGAGAGAGTGCTTGCCCGTCCAGCCTAACCCGGCTTTTTGAGCCAGTGGGCGTTCAAGGATAGGGGCTGAGTCGACAAAGGGGCGATAGCCATATTGGCCGACTTCTTGCTCAATAAGTTTGCCAAGTTTATTAAGCTGCTTTCTGACCAACTTGTGATAATCACGGCCAAGCGCATAGCGACTGATGTATGCGTGGTTCTTATTTGCCAAATTGGAAGCAAACTTGGCTTCTGGTGGTAGGTAATCCATGCGCACGCTGATGACGCGTACTGTTCCCGGTAGAAGTTCATTTGGCCTGGCGCGCATCATGCCGTGACGAGCCATCCAGTCCATAGAGCCATGATAGCCAGCATCAAGCCACTTTTGCAGAGCGGCCTCATGTTCACTAAGATCAACATCGCAGATACCGACTTTCTGGAAGCCGAGCTCTTTACCCCAAATTTTGATTTGTTGAGCGAGTTGTTCGTAGTTCATGTTTTATCACCGAGATAAAAGGGGGGCGGATCTTACCGGATCTTATGGATGGGCGCCACCAGAAAGTCTAGACAGAAAGTCGAGAAATAGGTTTTGAAACCATGTCATCAAAAGTTGACGTAGGCATGAGTAATTTTGCTTATGCATTCAATAGAATCAGGTAATTAGGTTTTGTCTTTTTTGGTCATTTTTTCGCATATATGACATTTGAGAGCTTGTCTCTCAAAACCAACACAGTTTACTATTCCTGTTCTTTTGATTTTTATATAGTCAACGATCATTAGTTAGAGAAACATCAATGAGCACGAAACAATTTAATCTTAAAGATGAGCATGAAACGGTAGCACTGGGCACCGCATTGGCTCAGCTTTGTTCTCAACAAACCACCATTTATTTGCATGGCGATCTGGGTGCAGGTAAAACAACCTTCAGTCGTGGTTTTGTCCGTGCTCTTGGTCATCAAGGAAATGTAAAAAGCCCGACCTATACTTTGGTTGAACCTTATCAATTGGATAAGTGGCAAGTTTACCACTTTGATCTTTACCGACTGGCTGATCCGGAAGAATTAGAATTCATGGGGATTCGCGATTACTTCACGGATGATGCGATTTGTTTGGTGGAATGGCCAGAAAAAGGGCAAGGAATGCTGCCACAACCGGATCTTGATGTGGATATTCGCTACCAGGGCGAGCAGCGCGTAGCCGAATTAACGGCGAACAATGAATATGGTGTGCAGTTACTCAGTCGATTGGAGCTATGTTGAGTCTTTCAAAATTTAGAGTAGTGGCGGCATTTGTCGCCACTTTTCTCCTTATCATCCCCAATTTAGCATTTGCTAACGTCGTAAAAAGTTTCCGAGTTTGGCCTTCACCTGATGAGACTCGTGTCGTCATCGATCTGAATGCGGAAGCTGACTATTCCTATTTCTCTTTATCTAGCCCGGATCGCTTAGTGGTGGATCTCAAAAACACCTCTATGCAAGCTAAGTTGCCTGTTACGGTAACCGACAGCCCAGTGTTAAAGCGCGTTCGTAAGAGTTCGCCGCCCAACAAAGACACATTCCGTTTGGTGTTCGAGCTGAAGAAGAATGTTAAAGCGGAGCTATTCACGCTTAAACCAACACCTGCTGGACAATATGGCCACCGCTTAGTGATCGATTTGCCGCATGGTGCAAAGAAATCCACACCAGCAACCAGTGCGACTAAACCGAGTAAGCCAGCGACACCGAGCAAAGACATGAGCACGGTGCAACGTGCACAAGAAATTCTTATCGTGATTGACCCAGGTCACGGTGGTGAAGACCCAGGCTCGATTGGACCATCACGCCGCAAATACGAAAAAGACGCGGTACTGAGCATTTCTCGCAAGCTTTCTGCTCAGTTAAATGCAGTACCGGGGATCAAAACACGAATGACGCGCAGCGGTGACTACTTTGTTAACCTTAACCGACGCGTTGCAATTGCTCGTGAGAACAATGCACACCTGCTAATTTCAATCCACGCTGATGCATTTACTTCACCAAAGCCGCGCGGTGGTTCGGTGTTCGTATTAAACACGCGTCGTGCAAACACCGAAATTTCACGTTGGGTCGAAAACCACGAGAGACAATCTGAATTGCTCGGCGGATCGGGTACGGCGTTTGTGAGTAATTCAAATGACCGCAACGTCAACCAAACCTTATTAGATCTTCAGTTCAGCCATTCGCAGAAGGAAGGCTATAAATTAGCAACAAACATTCTAGGTGAGATGGGCAAAGTTGCTCGTCTACACAACTCGAAACCAATCAATACCAGCTTGGCAGTTTTGCGCTCTCCGCAGATTCCGTCTGTTTTGGTTGAAACGGGCTTTATCTCGAACCCAACGGAAGAGAAGCTGCTGTTCCAACGCTCTCACCAAGACAAGTTAGCGCGAGCGATCACTAAAGCGGTAGTGCAATACCTGAAAGATAACCCGCCAGAAGGTACGGTGTTCTCGTCTTCTTCTAAGCCTTCGGTTCACACAGTAAAGCGTGGTGAGTCATTGTCTGTGATTGCTCAGAAATACGGTACGTCGACCAAAGCAATCATGAGTGCGAACAAGCTTAAATCAAGCGGTTTGGCGGTTGGTCAGAAGTTGAAAATTCCTGGTACTGGTGCGGTGTCGGTTTCTGTTCCGAATACCCCAAATACTGTTGAGACCGAGACGATCACACATACCGTTAAGTCTGGTGAGTTCCTCGGTAAGATCGCTAGCCATTACAAGGTGAAGATTGCGGATATTCGTCGCGAGAACAATCTGAAATCAGACACAGTTTGGGTTGGTCAGAAATTGAAGATCACGGTCGCAGTGAAAGACAAGCCAATCCGCAAGCACAAGGTTGCTCGTGGTGAATACCTAGGTAAGATTGCGTCGAAATACGGCGTGAGTGTTTCCAGCATCCGCAAAGCGAATAACCTGCGTTCTGATGAACTCGCCGTGGGACAGGTGCTGATCATTCCAAATAAATAAGTGAGCTTATAACTCATCATGACCATTAAGATTTTGCCTGCTCGGCTGGCAAACCAAATCGCGGCAGGGGAAGTGGTTGAAAGGCCCGCCTCTGTCGTGAAAGAACTGGTAGAAAACAGTCTCGACTCTGGTGCCACTCGAATTGATATTGATATCGAGAAAGGGGGCGCTAAGCTGATTCGCGTGCGCGATAACGGCAAAGGGATTGTGAAAGATGAGTTAGGTCTGGCGTTGAGTCGTCATGCCACCTCTAAGATCCACACATTGGACGATCTTGAAGCCATCATGAGTTTGGGTTTCCGTGGTGAGGCGCTAGCGAGTATCAGTTCGGTATCGCGCCTGACCATGACCTCTCGTCCAGCGGCACAAGAACAAGCTTGGAGCGCCTATTCGGAAGGGCGCGACATGAAGGTTAAGTTGCAACCGACCGCACACCCAATTGGTACGTCGGTTGAAGTGCTCGATTTGTTTTTTAACACCCCCGCTCGTCGTAAGTTCCTTCGTACTGAGAAAACTGAATTTGCTCATATCGATGAATTATTGAAGCGCATTGCATTGAGCCGCTTTGATGTCACTATCAACGTGCGCCATAACGGCAAAATGATTCGCCAATACCGTGCGGCAAAGAACCAGCTTCAAACCGAAAAGCGTATTGCTGCAGTATGTGGTAATGCCTTTGTGCGTAATATGCTACGTATCGAGTTGGAGCATCAAGGTCTTAAGCTGCATGGCTGGATTACCACGCCAGAAGGGGCGAGACAGCAGAGTGACTTACAATACTGCTACGTGAATGGTCGCATGATGCGTGACAAGTTGATCAACCACGCGATTCGCCAAAGTTACGAAACCAGCTTAAAGCCGGATCAGTTCGCCGCGTATGTATTGTTTATTGAGCTCGACCCGCACCAAGTGGACGTTAACGTGCACCCTGCTAAGCATGAAGTGCGTTTCCATCAAGCCCGCTTAGTGCATGACTTTATCTATCAAGCTTTGGCAGATGCGCTTGCACAAAGCTCAGTGATTGATAAACCCCACGTCAACGAATCCGCGTTCCACCATGCCGATCCTGTTGAATCTTTTGAGGCGAGCACGGCAAATCAAGAACCAGTCAGCGCACCAGAGCCTGTGACCTCTCCTGTGCCAGAGCAAGTCTATCAAGCGATTGATAACACTCCAGCTTATCCGGGGCGTTCAGACTATGAAGCGAAACCTCGCGATAGGGCACCAAGTGACGCTTCTGTACGAGAAGCGCGAGCGGTGGATTCTTTTAAGCGAACAGATTGGATTGAATCAAAGCCTGCGCCTAAACCAGCTTCAAGTAAAGAACAACGTCATGCCGAGCCTGCACCAAGTAAACAAGAAGTTCGTGCTTATCACGAGTTGCTTCAGACGCCTGATTTTGAGCCTCAAAAAGAAGCGCCAAAAGCGTCAGTTAGCCCATCGGCAGAAGCTGCTTTACCGCCAGTTACGGCATTAAGTAAAGCGCTGGCTGTGGTGGACGAGCAGTTTGTCTTGATGAGCAGCGATAGTGGTGTGGCTTTGGTTGCACTGCCAAGAGCAGAGTTCTATCGAACCAAAGGTCAGCTCACACCGAGCGATGGAGCGTTAAAAGCTCAACCGTTACTGGTGCCATTATCGGTGAAGCTAGAGCCTGAGATGGTTCAGCTCGCGCAGGATTATCAGCAAGACTTTGCTCAGTTGGGCATCCAGCTTAAAGCGAGAAATGATAAAGCTCTGATGGTTATGGGCGTGCCATCACCACTGCGTCAACAAAACTTACAAAACTTGATACCAGATCTGTTATCTTACGCGCAAACTCGCGTGCGGGGAGAGGGAGCAACGGCTCAGCTGTTATCAGAGCTGATAGATTGGCTTGCTTTGCAGGTCACCACTGTTAAGAGCCACTATACTCTTTCCGAAGCCATTCAAATTATTGCGGAACTTGAACAGTTAAGACATGGTCAATTGCCATTAGAAGACACAAAATTTGTGTCTGCTGTTGATTTCTCTGCCACGATTGCCAAATTAAGACCATGACAGACAAACTACCTTTGGCGCTATTCCTAATGGGGCCAACCGCATCAGGTAAAACAGAACTAGCGATTCGCCTTCGCCAAAAGTATCCGGTTGAGATCATCAGCGTGGATTCGGCGTTGATCTACAAAGACATGAACATTGGTACGGCGAAACCTGATGAGCGCGAGCTGAGTCTAGCGCCACATCGTCTTATCGATATTCTTGATCCAAGTGAATCATACTCTGCGGCGGACTTCCGTCGTGATGCACTACAGGCAATGGATGACATTGTTGCAGAAGGAAAAATTCCGCTACTAGTCGGCGGAACCATGTTGTATTACAAGGCCTTACTTGAAGGCTTATCACCACTTCCTGCTGCAAATCCTGAAATTCGTCAGCAAATTGAGCAAGAGGCATTGACTAAAGGTTGGTCGGTGTTGCACGATGAGCTGAAAGAGATTGATCCTGTGTCAGCTGCGAGAATCCATCCTAATGATCCTCAACGTTTATCTAGGGCATTGGAAGTATTCCGCATTTCAGGTAAAACTCTTACTGAGTTGACTCAAACAAAAGGCGACAGCTTGCCTTACCGAGTCAAACAGTTTGCAATAGCTCCCAAGGACAGGGCAGAACTTCACCGTCGAATTGAACTACGTTTCGATAAGATGATGGAAGCGGGTTTTGAAGAGGAAATGAAAGCGTTGTATGCGCGCAAAGATCTTCACCCTGATCTTCCTTCTATCCGTTGCGTCGGCTACAGACAGATGTGGGAGTACTTAGATGGGGACTGCACACGTGACGAAGCCGTTTTTCGTGGCATATGTGCAACTCGTCAATTGGCCAAGCGTCAAATCACCTGGTTACGCAGCTGGAATGATTTAACTTGGTTGGATAGCGATAACATTGAACAGGCACTTGAAACCATGTCAGAAGCAATAGCATCTGATTGAGATAGCTGTGTATAATGTGATCGTTTTTGCGTGAACGCACTCTCAAAGGATCTGTTATTGGCGGTTTTTATACTATGCTGCTAATTACTTAGAGTGCATTTTTGATTCGTTTAGCTCAGATGCAAAAAGCAGTACCTTTTGCATTGCACCACTAGCTAAATAATTACAACTACAAATTAAATAAGGAAAATAAAATGGCTAAGGGGCAATCTCTACAAGACCCATTCCTAAATGCGCTACGTCGTGAGCGTATCCCGGTATCTATCTACCTTGTGAACGGTATCAAACTGCAAGGTCAGATCGAATCTTTCGATCAGTTCGTGATCCTATTGAAGAACACTGTTAACCAAATGGTGTACAAGCACGCAATCTCTACCGTTGTTCCGGCTCGTCCAGTGAGCCACCACAGTGGTGATCGTCCTCAAGGTGACCGTCCACAAGAGAAATCTGAAGATTAATTCTTCATTTAGTATTGCTAAAATAAGGAGTTGATTGCTTGTTTGACCGTTATGAATCCGGTGAGCGAGCCGTACTTGTTCATATCAACTTCACGCAAGAAGGTGAATGGGAAGACTTGGCTGAATTCGAAATGCTGGTATCTTCCGCTGGGGTAGAGGCGCTGCAAGTTGTGACTGGCAGTCGTCAATCCCCACACCCGAAATACTATGTCGGAGAGGGTAAGGCGCAAGAAATTGCTACTGCGGTACAATTAACTGGTGCTGAAATTGTGATTTTTAATCACTCCCTCTCTCCTGCCCAAGAACGTAACCTCGAAGCACTGTGCAAATGTCGAGTCCTCGACCGCACCGGTCTCATCCTCGATATCTTTGCTCAACGAGCACGAACACACGAAGGTAAGCTGCAAGTCGAGCTAGCCCAACTTCGTCATATTTCTACTCGTTTAATTCGCGGTTGGACGCACCTTGAAAGGCAGAAAGGCGGCATCGGTCTACGTGGGCCAGGTGAAACCCAGTTAGAAACCGACCGTCGTTTATTGCGTGACAGAATTAAAGCTATCCTTCGTCGTCTTGAAAAAGTCGCGAAGCAGCGTGAACAAGGGCGTCGTGCCCGAAACCGAGCTGAAATCCCAACGGTTTCTCTCGTGGGCTACACCAACGCGGGTAAGTCTACACTCTTCAACCGTATTACAGAAGCTGGCGTTTACGCGGCAGATCAACTGTTTGCTACTCTTGACCCAACTTTACGTAAGATAGAGTTAGCAGATGTAGGGCCTGCAATACTTGCAGATACCGTTGGTTTTATCCGACACCTACCTCACGATTTGGTTGCAGCCTTCAAAGCGACCTTGCAGGAAACGCAAGAAGCTGACATTTTGTTACATGTTGTTGATGCCAGTGACGAGCGTTTTCGTGAGAATATTCAAGCTGTTCATGAAGTCTTAGAAGAGATCGACGCACATGAAGTGCCGACACTCGTAGTAATGAACAAGATTGACAATCTAGAAGAACAGAAACCACGTATAGAACGTGATGAGGAAGGCGTGCCTCGTACGGTCTGGGTTTCCGCGATGGACGGATTAGGCATTGATCTTCTGTTTGACGCGCTGACCGAGCGTTTAGCGTCGCAAATGGTTGAGCATCAGTTGCGAATTCCTCCACAGTATCAAGGACGATTCCGTAGTACATTCTTCCAAATGAAGTGTATTCAACGTGAGGAATATGACCAGGAAGGTAACTTGTTGATCAATATTCGAATGCAACAGGTAGATTGGTCTAGACTTGAAAAAAGAGAAGGGGCAGTTTTAGTCGACTTTATAGTCACTTAAAGGACTGCTACAGTATAACGTCATATCAAATGATGGAGCTTTCTAATGGCGTGGAATGAGCCTGGAAATAACAACGGCAACAATGGCCGCGATAATGACCCTTGGGGTAATAATAATCGTGGTGGCCAGCGTCCTGGTGGCCGAGATCAAGGTCCGCCAGATTTAGATGAAGTGTTCAGCAAACTGAGTCAAAAGCTGGGGGGCAAATTTGGTAAAAAAGGCGGCGGCGGTGGTTCACCTATCGGCGGTGGCGGTAGTGCGATTGGCTTTGGTGTCATTGCAGTTATCGCGATTGCGGTGTGGTTCTTCGCTGGCTTTTACACCATCGGTGAAGCAGAGCGCGGTGTCGTGCTGCGTTTAGGTAAATACGACCGTATCGTGGACCCAGGTCTGAACTGGCGTCCTCGTTTTATCGACGAATACGAAGCGGTTAACGTGCAAGCGATTCGTTCGCTACGTGCATCAGGTCTAATGCTGACTAAAGATGAAAACGTAGTAACGGTAGCGATGGACGTTCAATATCGTGTTGCTGACCCATACAAATATCTATATCGCGTAACCAATGCGGATGACAGCTTGCGTCAAGCAACGGATTCTGCGTTACGTGCGGTAATTGGTGACTCACTGATGGATAGCATCCTAACAAGTGGTCGTCAGCAAATCCGTCAAACGACACAAGAAACGCTAAACCAAATCATCGATAGCTACGATATGGGCATCGTGATTGTTGACGTGAACTTTCAGTCTGCGCGTCCGCCAGAGCAAGTGAAAGATGCGTTTGATGATGCAATCGCAGCACGTGAGGATGAAGAGCGTTTCATCCGTGAAGCAGAAGCTTACAAGAACGAAATCTTGCCTAAAGCAACTGGTCGTGCAGAGCGTTTGAAGAAAGAAGCGCAAGGTTACAACGAGCGTGTAACTAACGAAGCACTTGGTCAAGTAGCTCAGTTTGAAAAACTACTACCTGAATACCAAGCGGCACCGGGTGTAACTCGTGACCGTCTGTACCTAGACACGATGGAAGAGGTTTACTCAAGCACATCGAAAGTGCTGATTGACTCTGAATCTAGCGGTAACCTTCTTTACCTTCCAATTGATAAATTGGCTGGTCAAGATGGTCAAACAGACACTAAACGTAAATCGAAATCGACTTCAACGTACGATCATATCCAATTGGAATCTGAGCGTTCGCAAGAAGACACTTCGAACACGCAGTCTCGTTCAACTGGTACACGTCAAGGGAGATACTAAGAATGCGTAAGTTAATGATCCCTGTACTGGTCATCGCACTGGCATTAATGCTGATGTCACTGTTTGTGATTCCTGAAGGTGAACGCGGTATTGTGGTTCGATTCGGTCGTGTCTTAAAAGACAATAACGACATCACTCGAATTTACGAGCCGGGTTTGCATTTTAAAATGCCGCTGTTCGATCGTGTTAAAAAACTGGACGCACGTATCCAAACAATGGATGGCCGTGCTGACCGTTTCGTAACGTCTGAGAAAAAAGACGTAATCATCGATACCTACGCGAAGTGGCGTATTGAAGATTTCGGTCGTTACTATCTAGCAACTGGTGGCGGTAACACGCTGACAGCTGAAGCACTTTTAGAGCGTAAAGTAACTGACGTTTTACGTTCAGAAATTGGTTCGCGTGAAATCAAGCAGATTATTTCAGGGCCACGTAAGAAGAGCCAAGATTTGGTCGGCGAAGTTGAAGGTGAACTAACGACTGAAGCCGCTCTTAAAGCTCTAGAAATTGATGGTGAACGTGATGTGATCATGTCTGAAGTTCTCAGCGATACGCGAGAAAGTGCGATGAAAGACCTTGGTGTTAGGGTTGTTGATTTTCGTATTAAGAAAATCAACCTACCTGATGAAATCAGTGAGTCGATTTACCGTCGTATGCGTGCAGAACGTGAGTCAGTAGCGCGTAAGTTCCGCTCTCAAGGTCGTGAGAAAGCAGAAGTCATCCGTGCACAAGCTGAGCTTGAAGTGGCAACGATTCTTGCAGAAGCAGACAAAACAGCTCGTGTAACACGAGGTGCAGCAGATGCAGAAGCGGCGAAGATCTACGCAGATGCGTACAATAAAGATCCTGAGTTCTTCAGCTTCCTACGCTCTCTAAAGGCTTACGAGAAATCGTTCAGCTCTAAGAGTGACATCCTTGTTCTGGATCCGAAGAGTGAATTCTTCCAATACATGAACAATGCGAAAGGCGCAGAAGCGAAATAAGCTCAGCGTTCAAGCAAATTGAAAAGGCTCCGTGATGGAGCCTTTTTTGTATCTCTATTTTGCACCTATCGGTGTGTGCTAAACAGACTTGAGATAGGATTCAGAAGTGCGATTAACTCATCATGATAGCGATGACAGCACCGGCCACTACTAAGCAACCACCAATGCGACGTAAATGGTTATCAGGTTGTTCACTCAACTGAGCCACCATGTTACGCCAGCCATTTGGGGCGACCAACGGCCCAATACCTTCAACAATCAATACTAGCCCTATCGCTAGCCAAATAGACTCAGACATCATGATTCCTAGTTGAGTTATGAAAAGTAAATATTATCAGTGATGTAGTGATTTCGAAATGAACAAGGTTGGCGAGTTTGCATTCTAGTATCAACTCTGTGAACAAAAAATGACTGCAAGAAGAGTGATTCGGTGCTAGAATCCATTTTTAACTAGCAATCAGACTTGGAAAGATGGGAAATAACGTAGTCGTTCTAGGCACCCAATGGGGTGACGAAGGTAAAGGTAAAATTGTAGACCTTTTAACTGAAGATGCAAAATACGTGGTACGCTACCAAGGCGGTCACAATGCAGGTCACACACTTGTAATTGACGGTGAAAAAACCGTTCTTCACTTAATTCCATCAGGTATCCTTCGCGATAACGTAAAATGTGTTATCGGTAATGGCGTTGTACTATCGCCTGAAGCACTTCTGAAAGAAATGAAGCCTCTTGAAGAGCGCGGTATCCCAGTACGTGAGCGTCTTTTCGTTTCTGAAGCTTGTCCTCTAATTCTTCCGTACCATATCGCTATCGACAACGCGCGTGAAATCGCTCGTGGCGCGAAAGCTATCGGTACAACGGGTCGTGGTATCGGTCCAGCATACGAAGATAAAGTTGCTCGTCGCGGTCTACGCGTTGGTGACCTTTTCGATAAAGAAATGTTCGCTGAGAAACTGAAAGAAGTAATGGAATTCCATAACTTCCAACTAGAGCACTTCTACAAAGCTGACACAGTAAGCTACGATGAAGTTCTTGAGCAGTGCATGGGTTACGCGGATCTACTAACTTCAATGGTTATGGACGTAACTGACGAACTAGACGCAGCACGTAAGCGCGGCGACAAGATCATGTTCGAAGGTGCTCAAGGTACGCTACTAGATATCGACCACGGTACTTACCCGTACGTAACTTCTTCTAACACGACTGCTGGTGGTGTTGCTGCAGGTTCTGGTTTTGGTCCTCGTCACATCGGTTACATCCTTGGTATCACTAAGGCGTACTGTACTCGCGTTGGTTCAGGTCCATTCCCTACAGAACTATACGACGGTCTAGATAAGCAAGATCCAGTTGGTAAACACCTAGGTGATGTTGGCCACGAGTTTGGTGCAACGACTGGTCGTCTACGTCGTACAGGTTGGTTTGATGCAGTAGCAATGCGTCGTGCAATCCAAATCAACTCTCTAACAGGTATGTGTCTAACTAAACTAGACGTTCTTGATGGTCTTAAAGAGATCAAGATCTGTACTGGTTACAAGATGAAAGATGGCGCTATCCTAGAAGTTTCTCCAATGGCTGCTGAGTCATTCGAAGAAGCAACGCCAATCTACGAAACAATGCCTGGTTGGTCTGAGACAACATTTGGTGCTAAATCAATCGATGCGCTTCCACAAGCTGCTCTTGATTACATCAAACGTATCGAAGAACTAACAGGTGTACCAGTAGACATCATTTCTACAGGTCCTGACCGTAACGAAACAATCATCAAGGTTCACCCATACGGTGCTTAATTCCTGATTGTTCAGACAGTTGTAAAAGCCAGCGTTTATCGCTGGCTTTTTTGTATCTGTGAGTTAGGTTCATTACTGAAAAATGCGACTCACTGTGGCAAATATTTGCCGTTAAGCTTAGGTAGGAGGCAAAAATTGCCTAAAGCTTAACTGACCTTTGCCGATAAGGTTATCAAGCAGAGGAGATCCTTGGCTGATCTTTGGTTTCTTAGATACCTTAAAGAGTACATTTATGAAGTTACGAACAGTGGCTGCTTCACTGTTATTGATGCTGAGTGCGACATCGGCTAAGGCAAATGTTGCCGATGTAGGGGCGCCTGTCCCCATCTACACCGAAGCAGAGCTTATAAAGCTTATTGAGCAGAATAAGCACCTAGAGCGCGTGCGCGCTGATAACTGCCAGTTGGTAGAAGATATCGTGGCACGTGCGACGCGCATTAACTTGCCGTCTTATGAATTCCTTTATGGCGATATGTTGGCGTGGGGCGTGTGTGTAGAACAAGACGTAGAACTCGGTCTTTACTACATGGAAAACGCAGCCCACCAAGGTTTGCCAGCTGCACTAGAGCAGCTAGGTCGCTATTACTCTCGTGGTACTTTAGTCCAACAAGATAAGGAACGTGCAATCCCATACCTGCGAGAAGCGGCGGCAATGGGCAATCTAAATGCGCGTATTCATCTTGCTGAGCTGCTGTTGCGTGATTACGGCAGTCCGCTCGACTACGAAGATGCTTACCGTTGGTTGTACAACTCGGTGACTGCCGATCAAAGAAAACACAAGCGTATTGCGATGCTGAGAAGTGGTCTTGAGCAACGTATGCCGCAAAACATTATTGCGCGTGCTAAGCGCCGCGACACCTTCTGGTAGATGTACTCTTAAAATACCAGTAACTTCATAAAGCTCTGCCAATACATACAACAAAGCCCACATCATGTGGGCTTTGTTGTTTTTCCCGAAGCGTAATCGTGAGTGATTAAACGACTTTGTGTGGGCCGAAGCACTCGTAGTGGAATTGGTCTTGCGCTACACCAAGCTCAAGCAGCTGCTTCGCGACGTGCTGCATAAAGCCAACAGGGCCACAGAAGTAGACTTGCACGTTGTCTTGCTTAAGGGCGGCTTCAATTTCCTTCAGGTTTACAAAACCACTGAAGTGGAAATCTTCACCCATCTTGTCATCTGCTGTTGGTTGGTTGTACCACACTAGCGAGTTCATGTTTTCTTTTGCATTCACAAGCTGGTTTACGTGCTGTTTGAATGCGTGCTGTTGACCGTTTTCTGCTGCATGCACCCAGGTTACTGACGCTTGGTGCTCAGAAAGGCTCTCAAGCATTGATAAAGTCGGAGTTAGACCAACGCCCGCTGACACCAAAACAACTGGTGTAGAAGCATCTACGTCCATAAAGAAGTCACCTGCCGGTGCTGCGAGCTGCACTTTGTCGCCGATGTTCAGATCATCGTGCAGGAAGTTAGACACTTTGCCGCCTTGTTCGCGTTTTACCGAGATACGGTAAGTGTTCTCTTGAACTGCAGAGGATAGGCTGTATTGGCGAATCTCTTGGTTTTCAAACTTATCGCTGTTGATGTAGATACCTAGGTATTGCCCCGGTTTGTACTCAGAAACCATTTCACCATCGGTTGGTTTGAAAACAAAGCTACAGATGTTTTCACTTTCAAGCTGCTTGCCCACCAACTCAAATTCGCGCAGCCCACGCCAGCCGCCTTGAAGTGCCGCATTCTCTTGGTAGATTTGCTCTTCACGTTGAATGAACACGTTCGCAAGCACGCCATAAGCTTCTGCCCATGCATCAATCACTTCCTGACCCGGAGATAACAATTCGTCGATCGTCGCCAGTAGATGTGTGCCAACGATTTGGTACTGATCTTTAGTGATCATAAAACTGGTGTGCTTGTGGGCGATCTTCTCTACTGCACCAAGCAGTGCTGGCAGGTTATCGATGTTGGCAGCATAAGCACAGATTGCATTAAATAGAGCTTCACGTTGGTCACCATTACGCTGGTTACTCATGTTGAAAATGTCTTTTAACTCAGGGTTATGGGTGAACATGCGATCGTAAAAATGAGCAGTTAACTTCGGGCCAGTTTCAGCGATAATAGGGGCGGTTGCTTTCACGATATCAATGGTTTGGTTGCTGAGCATAATGGATTCCTATTTAAAGTTGTATTTGTAATGCATGTTTAAAGTTGTATCTCAAATGTATCTTTTGATCAAGAAAAGAATTACAATTTTGCTATTAGAGAGGATAGCAATATGCAGTTAACCAGCTTTACCGACTACGCGCTCAGAACCTTAATCTACTTGGCATCATTGCCAAAAGATGAGCTAACAAATATTACCGAAGTGACTGATTTATTTGGTGTATCACGTAACCATATGGTGAAAGTGATCAACCGTCTTGGACAGCTTGGTTATGTACATACAGTGCGCGGTAAGAACGGTGGCATTCGTTTAATGAAAGCACCGCAAGAAATCACAGTCGGTGGTGTGGTGCGTGATTTAGAGCCATTAGATTTGGTGAATTGCTCTGTTGAATTCTGCCATATCACGCCGGCATGTCGTCTAAAAGAAAAGTTAGCGAAAGCGAAATTGGCCTTTCTTGCAGAACTGGATGACTGCACGATTGAAGAGCTACTGAGCGATAATTCAGAACTGCTGATCTTACTTGCTCGTCCTTAGCCTTCTTAACGCTTTATAAATCTTCTTACTGACACTCTTTTTTAAAGCAATTTCTGTAGCTTATCGAGAGACTCGGATATACTAGCTCTATACCTTCCTTGCTAGATAGGCGTGCCTATGTCAGACAACATTCCAAACGATCCTTTCGCAGATCGTGAATCCAAAAATTACGAAAATCCAATCCCAAGCCGAGAGTTCATTCTTGAGTTTCTAGAAGAAGCAGGCGTACCGATGAATCGCAATGATTTGTTCGAAGCGCTGAAACTTAAAGGTGAAGAGCAGTACGAAGGTTTACGTCGTCGACTGCGCGCAATGGAGCGTGATGGCCAACTCGTGTTTACGCGCCGTCAGTGCTACGCGTTACCAGAAAAACTCGAGATGGTGAAAGGTTACGTAATTGGCCACAAAGATGGCCATGGTTGGGTTCGTCCAGAAGGCAGTGTCGGCAAGGATAATGACATTGTACTGCCGCATCACCAGATGAAGCACATCATCCACGGTGACTACGTGCTAGTGCAACCAACTGACAACAGCAAGCGTGGTCGTCGTGAAGGTCGTCTTGTGCGTGTTTTAGAAGAGCGCAATATGCAGATTGTGGGTCGTTTCTTCCTTGAATACGGCTACTCATACGTTGTGCCTGATGACTCTCGTATCAGCCAAGATATTCTGATCCCAAATGAGCACAAAGCGGGGGCTCGTATGGGTAACGTGGTCGTGATTGAGATTACTGACCGTGGCTCTCGTTCACGTGGCATGATGGGTAAAGTGGTTGAAGTCCTTGGCGAAAACATGGCGCCGGGCATGGAAACGCAAATTGCAATTCGTACCCACCAAATTCCACACGATTGGCCAGAAGCGGTTGATAAGCAAATTGAAAACCTGGGCGAAGAAGTTCCAGAAGAAGCGAAAGTAGGTCGTGTCGACCTGCGTGACTTACCGTTGGTGACCATCGATGGTGAAGACGCTCGTGACTTCGATGACGCCGTTTACTGTGAGAAGAAAAAGAGTGGCGGTTGGCGCCTATGGGTTGCGATTGCTGACGTAAGTTACTACGTACGTACAGACTCTGCGCTGGATAAAGAAGCCATCAACCGTGGTAACTCGGTGTACTTCCCATCGCAAGTGGTGCCAATGCTACCTGAAGTGCTATCAAACGGTTTGTGTTCACTTAACCCACAGGTAGATCGCTTGTGTATGGTGTGTGAGATGACCATCTCTGACACTGGTAAACTATCGGGCTACAAGCACTACGAAGCCGTGATGAACTCGCACGCTCGTCTGACTTACAACAAAGTGGGCGCGATTCTAGAAGGGGATGAAGAACTACGTATGCGTTATCACGCTGTCGTTCCTCATCTTGAAGAGTTGCACGCGATGTACAAAGTACTTAAAGAAGCGCGTGATAACCGTGGTGCGATCGAATTCGAAACCGTTGAAGCTAAGTTCATCTTCAACGCGGATCGTAAGATTGAAAGCATCGAGCCAGTGATTCGTAACGACGCACACAAGATCATCGAAGAATGTATGATCCTCGCGAACATCGCTTCAGCGTCTTATGTTGAGAAAGCGAAAGAACCAGCGTTGTACCGTGTTCACGAATCTCCGGGTGAACTGCGTCTGCAAGGTTTCCGTGACTTCCTAAGTGAGTTAGGTCTGGATCTGAAAGGTGGTCTAGAGCCATCACCAACCGACTATGCCGATTTGGTAAAACAAATCGCAGAACGTCAGGACAAAGAGCTGATTCAAACCATGTTGCTGCGCTCAATGAAGCAAGCGGTCTACAACGCAGACAATGCAGGCCACTTTGGTCTAGCGCTGAAACGTTACGCGCACTTCACGTCGCCAATTCGTCGTTACCCAGACCTGCTGTTGCACCGCGCAATCAAGTACCTGATTGCTAAAGAAGAAGGCCGTAACCAGGATCGTTGGACGCCAACCGGCGGTTACCACTACTCGTTTGACGACATGGACTTCTATGGTGAGCAATGTTCGATGACAGAGCGCCGTGCAGACGACGCAACTCGTGAAGTGGCTGATTGGTTGAAGTGTGAATACATGCAAGACCATGTTGGCGACGAGTTGGATGGTGTTATTGCAAACGTGACCAGCTTTGGTTTCTTTGTTCGTCTGACAGAGCTGCACATCGATGGTTTGGTGCATATTTCGACGTTAGCGAACGACTATTACCAATTTGATCCGATTGGTCAAAGACTTATCGGTGAAAGCTTCGGTAACATCTATCGCCTAGGCGATGCGGTGAAAGTGAAAGTGCTTGCGGTTAACTTAAATGACAAGCAAATTGACTTTGAATTAATCGAAACAAGCCGTAAGCTACGCGGCAAAGGTAAGACTGCGAAGAAACGCGCAGCAGATGCCAAACGCAAAGCGAAAGAGAAAAAACGTGCGGCAACAAAAGGCGGCACTCGTGCAACACCTGCGATTGAACCAACCAAGCGACCAGAGCCTGCAGTAGCAGAAAAGCCTCGCCCAAATGGAGCAAAACGCAGTGACACTGAAGGCGCTAAAAAGCCGAAAGTGAAAAAAGCACGCAAGAAAAAGCCACACAGTAAGCCGAAGAAGACTAAGCGTACTAAGAGTGACGCAGAGTAGGCTGAATCGCCAATCTAGTCTGGATTTAAACGGGTAGATTGGCGCAGGCAATACGACCAGAACAACAGGTTAAACAATGAGTAACGAATTTATCTACGGCATTCACGCAGTGAAGGCGGTATTGGAACGCGAACCAGAGCGTTTTATCGAAGCGTATGTTTTAAAGGGTCGTCAAGACGATCGCCTAATGCCAATCCTGAACGATCTTCAGGTGTGTGGTGTTTCGATTCAACAAATGACACGTAAAACGCTGGACGACAAAGCGAACGGTGCTAACCACCAAGGCATTATTGCTCGTGTTAAAGCGGCGAAACAGCTTAATGAAAATGACATTGATGGCATCCTAGCGCAGCACGAATCACCGCTACTATTGGTATTGGACGGCGTGACGGATCCGCACAACCTAGGTGCTTGCCTACGTAATGCAGACGCAGCTGGCGCTGCGGCGATCATCGTACCGAAAGATCGCTCTGCACCAATGAACGCAACCGTAAGCAAAGTCGCTTGTGGCGCGGCTGAAGTCGTGCCATTGATCCGAGTGACAAACTTGGCTCGTACTATGCGTACACTGCAAGAGCAAGGCATTTGGTTTGTGGGCACGGCGGGTGAAGCAACGCACGACATCTACCAAGCAAAACTGACGGGTCCTCTTGCTATCGTAATGGGTGCAGAAGGTGACGGCATGCGTCGTCTGACTCGCGAAACCTGTGACGATTTGATTAAGATCCCAATGGCTGGTAGCGTTTCAAGTTTGAACGTATCTGTGGCATCAGGTATTTGTTTGTTTGAAGCGGTTCGTCAGCGTATTGCAGCAAAGTAATTGCTAGACAAACTTCTAATAAACAAATAGTTACTGCAAAGTCAGACATAATGATAAAAACAAAGGATGGGGTGCCATCCTTTGTCGTTTTCACCGATTTATAAATAAAAATCTTCAGGGAAGTTATGACTCAACAAGATATTAAATTCATCGCCTTCGATCTTGATGGTACGTTGCTTGATAGCGTGCCAGATCTCGCAGTCGCGGCTGACCAAGCAGTGCAAGCGCTTGGCTTTCCATCGGTTTCAGAAGAGCAAGTCCGTGATTATGTGGGCAACGGCGCAGACGTGTTGATCGGTCGTGCATTGAGCCAGAGCTTAACCATCAACCCAGATCTGAATGCAGAGCTTCGTGCTAAAGCACGTGTACTGTTTGATGACTACTATGATCAAAGCGGTCACAAACTAAGCCACCTTTACCCAACGGTAAAAGAGACACTGGAAGAGTTACACAAAGCCGGCTTTGTTATGGCATTGGTAACCAACAAGCCTTCGAAGTTTGTGCCAGATGTTTTAGAAAAGCACGACATCGCAAAATACTTTGTTGATGTGCTAGGTGGCGACGCGTTCCCAGAGAAAAAACCAAACCCAATCGCACTGAACTGGTTGATGGAAAAGCACCAAATCCAGCCAAGTGAAATGCTGATGGTCGGTGACTCGAAGAACGACATTCTTGCAGCGAAGAATGCAGGTTGCGCCTCATTTGGTCTGACTTATGGTTACAACCATGGCGAGCCAATTTCAGCGTCAAATCCAGATTTCGTCGCTGACAGTTTGGCAGAATTATTGGACGTTGTAGCGGTTTCTGCATAACGGCTACAAAAGAGCTTCCAAAATACTCGTTAATGAGTACACTGAGTAAACCGTGCGCCTATCGCTGCACGGTTTTTTCATTTAATTAGATTAAGAAGTCAAAGGAATCATTCTAATGAGCAAACCCATTGTATTGAGTGGTGTTCAACCTTCAGGTGAACTAAGTATCGGTAACTACTTGGGTGCTCTACGTCAATGGCAGCAGATGCAAGACGATTATGATTGCCAATACTGTGTGGTAGACCTTCACGCGATTACGGTTCGTCAGGACCCTAAAGCGCTGCATGAAGCGACTCTAGACGCACTGGCGATCTGTCTGGCAGTTGGTGTTGACCCGAAGAAGAGCACGCTATTTGTTCAGTCACACGTACCAGAGCATGCTCAACTTGGTTGGCTTCTTAACTGTTACACCCAAATGGGTGAACTGGGTCGTATGACGCAGTTTAAAGACAAATCTGCACGTTACTCAAACGACAGCTCAAGCCAGTTTGGTGATGTAAACGTTGGCCTGTTTGACTACCCAGTACTGATGGCGGCAGACATCCTGCTTTACGGCGCACACCAAGTGCCTGTAGGTAGCGACCAGAAGCAACACCTAGAGCTAGCGCGTGATATTGCTAACCGCTTCAACAACATCTACTCACCAGAGCAGCCAATCTTCCAAGTGCCAGAGCCTTACATTCCGACGGTAAACGCGCGCGTAATGAGCCTTCAAGACGCAACCAAGAAGATGTCTAAATCTGATGACAACCGTAAGAACGTTATCACGCTGTTGGAAGAGCCTAAGTCGATCATTAAGAAGATCAACAAAGCGCAAACCGACACAGAAACGCCACCGCGTATCGCTCACGATTGGGACAACAAGGCAGGTATCTCTAACTTAATGGGTCTGTACTCTGCGGCAACAGGCATGAGCTTTGAAGAGATTGAAGCGAAATACCAAGGCGTTGAAATGTACGGTCCATTCAAGAAAGACGTTGGTGAAGCGTTGGTGACTATGCTTGAGCCAATTCAAGCTGAATACCATCGCATCCGCGCTGACCGTACTTACATGAATGAAGTGATGAAGCAAGGCGCTGAGAAAGCATCGGCACGTGCGGCTGAAACGTTGAAGAAAGCGTACGAAGCAGTAGGTTTTGTTGCTCGCCCATAGTTGCTAAAGAACATTCAGAATTGAAAAGCTCCACCATTGGTGGAGCTTTTTTTATGTCTAGAAATCTGAGATCTTAAATAACAGAAAGGTTATTTTTAACCGTACTGAAAAAGGAAGGAAATAATAATTTCCTTTATTCTAAATTAGTATTGATTAATGCTTTAAATTGCGTTGCTAGAATGGAATGAATTCAGATTAAATACTCATACATTCACATAACATACTGAGTGTTATAAAACCGAGTAATAAGTCTAATTATTGATATTTATATCCTTAGTTGCTGTATTTGTTACAAAAGCTGTTTAAAGGGGCAGCCCTGGCATAATTTTGCGTATTCACGTGTGATATATTTCACGGCTTTTGCTGGTGTTTCTTATTTATTTCATAAATAAACCTGATAGTAGGCACAAATGGTGGGCTCTGCTCAGGGCTTAGTTTGCATTTAAATAAATATCAGGTACGACAATGGATACGTTAATCAAACCCTCTTTACTTGCACTGACGATTGCCAGCGCGCTTAGTGCCAATGCTAACGCAGAAATTATTCTCTCCCAGTATGTTGAAGGCGGTTCCTACAACAAAGCGGTGGAAATCGCGAACACGGGTGATGCAGCGGTAACGCTAACCGGTTACGAGCTGGCGAAATCATCAAACGGTGGTGGTACTTGGAGCAGCACATTCGATCTTAGCCAAGTGACGCTACAAGCTAACCAAGTGTATGTACTGGCGCATGGTGACGCTAGCGACGCCATCAAAGCCGTTGCAGATCACACGGAGAAAAGCGTCACGAACTTTAACGGTGACGATCCGATCGCACTGCTTAAAGATGGTGAAGTGCACGATATCATCGGTGTGATGGGTGACGTAGATTTTGGTAAAGACACCACATTGGTTCGTAACAGTGATGCACTAACCCCTTCGGCTACCTATGATGCATCTCAGTGGACAGCATTTGAGAAAGACAATATTGACGGTCTTGGTGAGCTAAATGCGACTGAGCCACCAGCACCATTCGCTTGTGAAGTCGACGGTCAGCAACCTAACTTCACTACCATCCAAGATATTCAAGGTGAAGGCGATACGTCTCCATTCATTGATGGTTACCCATACATCACTGACGAAGATCATTTCGTAACGGGCGTCGTGACTGCTGTTACCACTGGCCTAACCAAAGGTTTCTACCTACAAGCACTAGAAAGTGACAACAACGATAAGACCTCAGAAGGCTTGTTTATTCATACTGATGCGGCAGACACGGCGCTGAAAGCTGGTGACGTTGTTTGTGTTAAAGGTAAAGTTCAAGAGTACTACAGCAATACTCAGCTAGCTTCTGATGCTAACAGCTATGTGAAAACAGGCACATCAGATATTCCTCGAGTTACCGATCTTGTTATCAAAGAAGGTGAGACACTGCGTGATGCGCTAGAGCGTCATGAAGGTATGCAAGTTGAACTAACCTCGGCAAGTGACTTGTTTGTAACTCGCAACTTCTCTTACGACTACGACTCTCGCCGTAACAACATGATGTTGTCTCATGAAGCGCCATTGTTTAAGCCGACTCAATTACACGCAGCAGAGAGCGATGCAGCCGTTGAGCTAGCAAAAGACAACGCAGCGAACCGCGTATACCTAGAATCTGATGGCAAAGCACCAAACGGCCAAATTCCTTACTACCCAGATTTTGCTAAAGACGCAGACCAAGATGGCTCTTCTGAGCAGCACATTCGTCTTGGTTCGCGAGTAGAGGGTCTACAAGGCGTGGTGGCATACAGCTACAACGAGTACCGCCTGATTGCGACCAATGAAGTCGATAACACCAACTTCGTCACTTCAGGTGAAGGCTTCGACGTGGCTCGTAAAGATGCGCCAGCGATCGCGGATTCAGATTTGCGCATCGCCAGCTTCAACGTACTGAACTATTTCAACTCTGTGGCTGACAGTGGTCATGAAAACCCAACTGGACAAAACCGTGGTGCGACTAACCTAGACGAGTTCCTGATCCAACAAGCGAAAATCGTTGCGGCGATGAACAAGATGGACGCTGACATCATTGGTCTGATGGAAGTCGAGAACAATGGCTTTGGTGATAGCAGTGCTGTGAAGAACTTGTTGGATGCATTGAATGCTGAAATCGAAGACACAGAAGATCATTACACTTACGTTGAAATCGCGGATCAAGACAAATACCAAGATGAGTACTTTGGTAGTGATGCGATCATGGTGGCGATCCTATACCGTGCAAACGAAGTGACGCCAAAAGAAGCAGCGAAAGTGATTGTGACGCCAGAGCAGCACATCGAAGAAAACACCATTACACGTGGTGACGATGCAGAAGGCAACCCAGCTTACGACAAATACCAACGTCATAGCTTGCTACAAACCTTTACGGTGAAAGAGACAGGTAAAGATCTATCTGTTGTTGTTAACCACTTCAAATCGAAAGGTTCTGAATGTATTGAAGAGTGGATCGCAGGCGTAGAAGACTCTGAGCCAGCGGATCTGCAAGGTAACTGTAACAACTTCCGTGTTTCTGCTGCTAACGTTGTGGGTGATGCTCTGAAAGGCATTGAAGGTGACGTGCTAGTGATGGGTGACCTAAACGCCTACGGCATGGAAGATCCTCTGCTTACACTGACCGATTACTCGAAAGAGAAATACGGCCGTGACATCTACACTGCTGCTTACACAACCATTGGTGGTGGTGAGCTTCAAGTCGAGAAGACCAAAATTGAAAAAGGCTACGGTTACCATAACCTGAATACGGTACTTCACGGCGCAGACACTTTCTCATACACCTACTCTGGTGAGCTAGGTAACCTAGACCACGCATTGGCTAGCAACAGCTTGGCACAAAAAGTGGTGGCGATTGAAGATTGGCACATCAACTCACTAGAAAGTAACTTGTTCGAATACAGCAGCAAGTACACCGGTGATATGCCGAAGTACAAAGATGCGTTCTCGGCGTCTGACCACGATCCAGTGATCATCGCGATTGATTTCCCAGATACAGATATCGACCTTCCAAGCTCAGGTGAAAACCTAGCAGTGGAAGTACGCCTGCCGCCAAACGCAGTTGTCGGTGACATCGTGACAGTAAGCCTAACGGAAGCAACTCAAGCGGCGTCGTCAACCTCTGATGCTGATGGTTACGAAGCGAGTACAACTCTGACACAAGCGGACATTGATGCTCGTAGCGTGAGTGTGGAGTTCGACAAAGCACCAACAGAAGGTCAGTACGTTCTAGAAGAGAAAGTGACAGACTCTACGGGTAATACGGTTAAGTTCAGCGATTCTCGCGATGTTACGCTAGAGCCGTCGAGCACGAACCCATCAGACGATGATGATGGTGGTTCATTTGGCTTTGGCGCGCTAATTGCGCTGTTAGGTCTAGGCTTATTCCGCCGTCGCCGCTAAACGAATTTATTTCCTGACAAACAGTTCCTAAATAGCTGTAAAGACCAAAGGCCAGCCTATGCTGGCCTTTTTATTCAGCAAAAACTTGCCTTTCTTGCTTGGTATAGCAAAATACCGCCCTTGATTGTCACGAACGTGGCGATTCACTACGTAAGCATTGCCAAAACGGATTGGAGCAACCGACCTTTTATGTTGTTGATCATCGATAACTACGACTCTTTTACCTACAACCTTTACCAATACTTCTGCGAGCTTGGTGCAGACGTAAAGGTGGTGCGTAACGATGAAATCGATATCCAAGGCATTGAGGCGCTCAACCCAACTCATTTGGTGATCTCTCCAGGGCCATGTACCCCTAACGAAGCAGGTATCTCTCTACAAGCCATTGAACACTTTGCTGGTAAGTTACCTATCTTGGGCGTTTGCCTTGGTCATCAGGCGATTGCACAAGTGTTTGGAGGGGAAGTCGTACGTGCTCGACAAGTGATGCACGGCAAGACATCACCAATTCGTCACAACGGTCGCAGTGTGTTTAAAAACCTTAATAACCCATTGACGGTAACCCGCTACCACTCTCTGGTGGTGAAAAACGGCACGTTACCAGATGTGTTTGAATTGACCGCTTGGACAGAGCTGACTGACGGAACCATGGATGAAATCATGGGCTACCAGCATAAAACCCTGCCAATTGACGCGGTACAGTTTCATCCTGAGTCAATTAAGACAGAACAAGGCCACGAACTACTCGCAAACTTTCTCGCGCGTAAAACGATCTGATCGCGATCACCTTTCTTAACAAATTCTTCATATTTTCTATCTGAGAAGGCGAATGCAAAACTATGCGTTCTGCCAATTAGGTGGGGTCTATTCATTTTTCTCATTTCTTTCTAGCCATTGTCATACATGGTTTTTATAAAAAATTGCTTCTCTATTTGCGTTTCTTGGTGCATAAATAATCATAGATAGTGAGTATGAGGTGTTGCGCTTGGATGCGAAAAGAATAAATCACTATTGAAATGGTTAATCAAATGTAAATACAATGCCGTATTAGCTTAAATGCAAAACATTATTTGCTGGCAAAGAGTGCCGGTTAAATTCGCTTATCTGCTAGGCATGCGGTATCAATAAGGAATGTGCAATGACAACGGAAAACAAAGTAGAGCGCGGTTTATTCGATGAGGTAATGGTACCTTGCTATAACCCGATGGAAATGATCCCTGTAAAAGGTGAAGGTTCACGCATTTGGGATCAGAACGGAAATGAATACATCGACTTTGCTGGTGGTATTGCGGTGAGCTGTCTTGGTCATTGTCACCCAGTTATGGTGAACGCATTGACTGAGCAAGGTAACAAGCTTTGGCACCTAAGTAATGTTATGACTAACGAGCCAGCACTGCGATTGGCGAAGAAGTTAACAGAAGTCAGCTTTGCTGAGCGCGTGTTCTTCGCTAACTCTGGCGCAGAAGCAAACGAAGCGGCACTAAAGCTAGCACGTCGTTACGCAGCAGACGTTCATGGTACAGAGAAATCTGAAATCATCGCATTCAAACAAGGTTTCCACGGTCGTACTTTCTTCACGGTAACAGTAGGCGGTCAAGCGGCTTACTCAGACGGTTTTGGTCCTAAACCTGGCGATGTGACACACCTTCCTTACAACGATATCGAAGCACTTCAAGCACACATGTCGGATCGCACTTGTGCCGTAATGATGGAGCCTCTGCAAGGTGAGGGCGGCATCATTCCACCAACACCTGAGTTCGCTCAAGCAGTTCGTGAACTGTGTGACAAGCACAACGCACTGTTGATCTTCGATGAAGTTCAAACTGGTAACGGTCGTACGGGTCACTTCTACGCATACCAAGGTCTAGGCATCACGCCAGACATCCTAAGCACAGCGAAATCACTGGGTGGTGGTTTCCCTATCGGTGCTATGCTAACGACGGCAAAACTGGCTGAGCACATGAAAGTGGGCACGCATGGTTCAACTTACGGCGGTAACCCACTAGCGTGTGCGGTTGCAGAAGCGGTTGTTGATGAAGTGACAAAACCAGAAGTATTGGCTGGCGTACTAGAGCGTGAAGCGATGTTCCGTGAAGGTCTGGAGAAGATTAACGCGAAATACAACATCTTCTCTGAAGTGCGTGGTAAAGGTCTACTGCTTGGTGCAGCACTGAATGAAGAGTGGCAAGGTCGTGCGCGTGACGTACTGGTTGCTGCAGGTAAACAAGGTCTCATGGTATTGGTTGCGGGTGCCAATGTCGTACGTTTCACACCATCACTCGTTATCACACAACAAGAAATCGAAGAAGGTTTGGCTAAGCTGGATAAAGCGATCGCTACGCTGGTTTAAGCGCGATCTCCGCTTATCGTCAACCTAAAAACCCCCATCAAGGATCTCTGATGGGGGTATTGTTCCTACAATATAGTTAGGATCTTCTTGCATCTGGAGGGAGTATTGATGCTAGTAGTTCGCCCTATCGCAATGTCGGATTATGACGCGCTGCACACCTGTGCGGTTGAGTCAGGTCATGGATTTACATCTCTACCGGTTAACGAAGAACTGTTAACCAATCGAATCAAGCACTCAGAATACAGTTTTGGCAAACCTGACGTGAACGAAGCCGGTGATGAAGGCTACCTAATGGTGGGCTTTGAATCTGAAACTGGTGAAGTCGCAGGTACCACAGGTATTGAAGCTTCGATCGGCTGGGATGTGCCTTTTTATTCTTACCACATCAGCAAAGTGGTGCACTCGTCACCAAAGCTTGGCGTAAACAACGTGGTGAAGTTGCTGACGTTTGGTAATAACTACACGGGTAACAGTGAAATCTGTACCTTATTTCTACGTGAGAAATTCCGTGGTGGCTTGAACGGGCGCCTGATGTCCAAGTGTCGTTTCTTAATGATGGCAGAGCACCCAGAACGTTTCTCGGAAACCATCTTTGCTGAAATGCGTGGTGTTTCAGACGAGGAAGGTAATTCACCATTCTGGCAGTGGCTTCAAGAGCATTTCTTCTCTATCGATTTTACGCTTGCGGATTACCTAACAGGTATCGGCAAGAAAGGCTTTATCGCCGACTTGATGCCGAAGTTGCCAATCTACATCAACCTACTGAGCCCAGAGGCACAAGCCGTGATTGGCAAAGTGCACGATAACACGCGTCCAGCATTGAAGTTGCTTGAGCGTGAAGGCTTTACCAACCGTGGCTACGTTGACATTTTCGATGGTGGCCCAACGGTGGAGTGTGACCTACGCAATATCGAATCGGTACGCCACTCATTCCGCGCGCAAGTCAAAATCTCGGAGCACACCAGCACAAAAGACTTCTTGATGTGTAACTCGTCATTCGAGAACTTCCGTGCCGCCGCTGCAAAAGCGGCGTATGACGCAGAAACGCAAAGCGTAGTGCTAGCCCCAGAATTGGCGGATGCACTCTTGGTTGAGGAAGGGGACTTTGTTCGCCTTCTTCCGCAGTAACTGACGACAGAATTTAAGGATAGAAACAATGACACATTGGATTGCAGGTGAATGGGTACAAGGTCAGGGTGAAGCATTTACGTCTCTGTCGCCTTACAACCAAGAAGTGATCTGGCAAGGCAACGGCGCAACAGCAGAGCAGGTTAACCAAGCGGTATCTGCGGCGCGTGAAGCGTTTGTTGATTGGAAGAAGCGCCCATTTGCAGAACGTGAGGCTATCGTGTTGGCTTTTGCCGAGAAAGTAAAAGAGAACAGCGAAAAAATCGCCGAAGTGATTGCCAAAGAAACGGGCAAACCAATCTGGGAAACTCGCACTGAAGCGGCTGCAATGGCAGGTAAAATCGCGATCTCTATTCGTGCTTACCACGATCGTACTGGCGAAGCTGCACGTGAAGCCGCGGGCAACCAAATTGTATTGCGTCATCGCCCATTAGGCGTGATGGCGGTGTTTGGTCCTTATAACTTCCCAGGTCACTTACCAAATGGCCACATTGTGCCAGCACTACTGGCAGGTAACACCGTGGTCTTCAAACCGTCTGAGCAAACGCCATGGACGGGTGAACTTGCTATGAAGTTGTGGGAAGAGGTTGGTCTACCAAAAGGTGTGATTAACCTAGTCCAAGGCGCAAAAGAAACTGGTATTGCGCTGGCGGATGCGAAAGGCATTGATGGCGTGCTGTTCACTGGTAGTGCAAACACAGGTCATGTTCTCCATCGTCAATTTGCTGGTCAGCCGGGTAAGATGCTGGCGCTTGAAATGGGTGGCAACAACCCGATGGTTATCTCGGATAACTACGGCGACCTAGACGCAACGGTTTACACCATCATCCAATCTGCCTTCATCAGTGCAGGACAACGCTGTACCTGTGCTCGTCGTCTGTACATTCCATTTGGCGACAAGGGTGATGCAGTCATTACTAAGTTGGTGGAAGCGACACGCAATATTCGTGTAGACCAACCATTTGCAGAGCCTGCGCCATTCATGGGACCGCAAATTTCGGTAGCGGCAGCCAAGTTCATTCTCGATGCACAAGCGAACTTGCAATCACTGGGTGGCGAAAGCTTGATTGAAGCGAAAGCGGGCGAGGCGGCGTTTGTTTCTCCAGGCATCATCGATGTGACGAACATTGCCGAATTGCCAGATGAAGAGTACTTCGGTCCACTTCTACAAGTAGTACGCTACGAAGGGCTAGAGAAAGCGGTAGAACTGGCGAACGATACGCGCTTTGGTCTATCGGCAGGTCTGGTTTCAACCGACGACCAAGAGTGGGAATACTTCGTGGACCACATTCGTGCCGGCATCGTGAACCGCAACCGTCAGTTAACGGGTGCAAGTGGTGATGCGCCATTTGGTGGTCCGGGTGCCTCAGGTAACCTACGTCCAAGTGCTTACTACGCAGCAGACTACTGTGCGTACCCAATGGCATCAATGGAAGGACAAGAGACGGTCTTGCCTGCAACATTGAGCCCAGGTGTAAGCCTGTAATAGAGAAATACGAAGCGGTGACAAAGTATCGCCGTTTCTCTCTGCCGGAGCTATTTACCAAGTTAGGATTCTGGTAAGCGCGCTGGCAAACGCCAAAGGCGAGCTTAAGACTCTCCAGCGCGTGTTGACTGACTGGCACTTATGCCGCACATACCGTCACAGGTTGATGACCGCTCGTTCGTGATTCTGGACAGCCCACGGGCTGTGAACGAGCGGTCAACTTCTTCTTACCCCTAACTCTACATTTCATAACAAGGAGTCGTTATGACGCCCGATGTGTTATTTGAACCGCTATGGCAAGACTACATTCAACGTCTGTGCCCTTCTGCTGCTAAAGTCCATCAACTTCTTCAAGAAGATGAGCCTCTGATTAATGACCATATTGCGCTACGTACGTTTAATGTCGCTCCCCTAGGCATTGAAACGTTAGCGAAGCCATTCTTGGCGGTGGGTTACAAAGCCTGTGGTGACTACGTATTTGAAAGCAAAAAGCTGGTGGCAAAACATTTTGAGCACCCAGATCCGAAGCAGCCAAAAGTCTTCATCAGTGAATTGAAAGTGGATGAGTGCTCACTAGAGCTACAAGCCATCGTTCATAAACTGGTAGAGCAGGTTGATGCTTCTAAACTGACAGGCAGTGACTTCTTGTACGGCGGACGTTTGTGGGACCTAAGCTATGCTGACTTCCAAACCTTGGCGAAAGAGAGTGAATACGCTTCTTGGCTTGCAGCGCATGGTTACGGAGCGAACCACTTCACAGTGAGTGTGAATCAACTCAATCAGCATGAAGAAGTGAAGCAAGTGAACGACCACCTACGCACAGTAGGCTTTACCATCAACGAGAATGGCGGTGAAGTAAAAGGCACGCCAGAGGTACTACTAGAGCAATCGTCGACCATGGCAGACAAAGTGCCAGTGACCTTCACTGAAGGCGTTGAGGTGATTCCCGGAGGTTTCTACGAGTTTGCTAAGCGCTACCCAATGGATAACGGTGAGTTGTACCCAGGATTTGTGGCTGCATCGGCAGATAAGATCTTCGAGAGTACTAACGGTTAAAGAAGAGGCGAGAACGGGCTACGCCCTCTAGATGCGGGAACGCTTCGCTGCGGGAGGTTTTAACCCTCGGAATCTGAGAGGGCTATATCTCGAAGGACGAAGTCCGATCCCGAAGCGCAGCGTTCCCAGTTCTCGATTCTTTGTCTTCCGTTCTCGTCTCTTAAAAACAAAAAAGCCACCAAACTTGCATTTGGTGGCTTTTAAATTTTTTAAACGTTAATCGAGATTAACGAGTCCCGTAAACAACGATAGTTTTACCGTGCGCAGAAATTAGGTTCTGCTCTTCTAGCATCTTCAAGATACGGCCTACTGTCTCACGAGAACAGCCAACAATTTGACCGATTTCTTGACGAGTGATCTTGATTTGCATGCCGTCTGGGTGCGTCATCGCATCTGGCTGTTTAGCAAGGTTCAGAAGAGTCTGAGCGATACGACCAGTTACGTCTAGGAACGCTAGGTCACCCACTTTTTGGCTAGTAACTTGTAGACGACGAGCCATTTGCGCAGAAAGGCGCATTAGGATGTCTGGGTTAACTTGGATAAGTTGACGGAATTTCTTGAAAGAAATCTCTGCCACTTCACAAGGAGATTTAGCGCGAACCCAAGCTGTACGCTCTTGGTCTTCTTCGAATAGACCAAGCTCACCAATGAAGTCGCCTTGGTTTAGGTAAGAAAGGATCATTTCCTTACCTTCTTCGTCTTTGATAAGAACCGCAACAGAACCTTTAACGATGTAGTACAAAGTCTCTGCTTTTTCGCCCGCGTGAATTAGCGTGCTCTTTGATGGGTACTTATGAATATGACAGTGTGAAAGAAACCACTCTAATGTTGGGTCGGTTTGAGGTTTACCTAGAACCATAATATCTCACTTCCTCTGCAGGGTACGCTTGCGCTATCCATATTTTAGCTAAGCCTGAATTGGCTTACTAGAATAAGAGCACTTTTTATATGCTGCAAGCTCTCTTGTGTTTCGGTTAGAAATAGTATCCTTTTTCGGAAACGATTTCTTGATTTTAATCGTGCCATGATTGAGATTTTGTAAGCAAAACTGTGCACATGATCACGGTATGAAAAGTAAACACTCAATTAACGAGGTTTTTAGCCAATTTTCCCAGTTTCGATGAGTTGCTGCAGAATCGGCCTCACTATGAGCTCCATTGCAAAGCTCATCTTACCGCCTGGAACCACAATGGTGTTATGGCGAGACATGAATGAGCCATCAATCATCGCCAGCAAATACGGGAAGTCGACATTCTTGATACCGCGTAGGCGGATCACCACGAAGCTTTCATCCAAACTAGGGATGCCTTTGGCGTTAAGTGGGTTGGAAGTATCAACGGTCGGTACACGCTGGAAGTTGATATGTGTGCGAGAAAATTGCGGGGTAATGTAGTTCAGATAATCGTCCATCGAGCGCACGATCGAATCCATTACCGCTTCTCTTGAGTGGCCACGATCGCGCGTGTCACGAACGAACTTTTGAATCCATTCCAAGTTCACGATTGGCACCATGCCAATCAGAAAATCAACGTGACGCGCCACATTAACATCGCCATCCACCACGCCACCGTGTAAACCTTCGTAGAACAGTACATCGCTGTTTTCAGGCAGATCTTGCCAAGGTGTAAAGGTGCCCGGCATTTGGTTGTATGGAACGGCTTCATCAAAGGTGTGCAGATAGCGGCGCACGCTACCAGTGCCATCTTCACCAAACTGACGAAAGAACTCTTCTAGGCCCGGAAAGTCATTGGCTTGTGGCCCAAAGTAGCTGATGTGTTTGCCTTGCTCACGCGCTTTACGGATTTCGACATCCATCTCTGGACGTGTAAAACGGTGGAAGCTGTCACCTTCAACCCACGCTGGTTTGACGTTCATCATATTGAACATCTTGCGGAAGGCTTCAGAAGTGGTGGTAGTACCGGCACCGGACGAACCAGTAACCGCAATGATTGGGTGTTTCGCTGACATGACAAACCTTGTCGAAAATTACTTACCTGTAAAGTGCAGCACGCGTATGCTGCACGGTCGATAACCCACTATAGCACGTAACAAGCCCTTGTCATCGAGTGGGATACGGTAAAATGTGAAGGGTCTAAAACTTTGCTTTTAGTTGGATATCAACCGTTTCATGAAGCTCAGAAAATACGATGACCGCTTCGCCTTTCTCTAATTGGGATTTGACCTGATCGATTTTACTCTGCAGTGAAACTTCAACTGAGCCGTAGTCGGTGCCTTCACGAAGAACGAATTCGCGGATCAGGTTTTCTAGTGTCTCTGGCGCAATGTCTTGCCATGGAATGATCATAAATACCTCAAACTTTTATGATGTTTAAGCGCGCCTCTTAGGTTATGGATGTCTCGCGCGCTCAGGTAGTTTACTGTGTTCGCGGCACGGATACAGCAGAAAGGTACTCAGCGGCGATACTTTCGTAGTAAGCCGGCAGTGCTTCTTCTAGCCAGAACTTCGGCTTTAATGCGCTACCTGTTAGGAAGCCTACGTGACCACCATGTTCGTAAAGTCGGTAATCGATGTTGTCTGGCAATACGAATTTCGGGATCACTTCTTCGGTCATAAAGGGATCGTCTTTGGCGTGGATGATCAAGGTTGGCAAGGTGATCTGCTGCAGCTTGCTTAAGCCTGAACATTGATCGTAATAATCTTGCGCGTCCTTAAAGCCATGCAGAGGCGCGGTGATCAAGTCATCAAACTCATACAAGCGAGTGACGCGTTTGATCGAGTTGTACGACAGGGCTAACTCTCCGTGGATCAAATCGTGCTTCTGTAACGCATTGCGCTTGAGTGAGGAGAGCAAGTAACGTCGGTAAACTTTCGAGAAGCCTTGCTCAATACGATTTGCACATGCTGCCAAGTCCAGTGGTGCAGAGACAATGGTCGCGGCACTTAAGATGGGATCGTCTTTGTACTCAGCCAAGTAGTTCGCCAACATGTTACCGCCAAGGGAAATGCCGACCGCAACTTTAGGGTTGTTAGGGAATTGCTGATTGAGCTGCTCAAGAAAGAAGCGAGCATCCGTTACTTCGCCGGAGTGATAAGCGCGGGCTTTTTTGTTTGGCTTCCCGCTGCACCCACGAAAGTGCATCATCACTGACAGCCAACCCGATTTAGAGAAGGCATTCATCAAACCATTCGCATACGGGCTATAGAAGCAGCCTTCCAAGCCATGAAAGAGGACGAAGATTGGTTTATTGTGAGCGGCTTCAGAATCTGGCTGCTGTGACCAGGCCAAATCAAGGAAGTCACCATCTGGTGTATCGAGTGTTTGCCAAACAGGCGTAAATAACGCTTTCTTGCGGATAAAGCGCGGCAATAGCGTCTGGAGATGCGGGTTCTTAATCCCGGCGGCTGCGAAAAATTGTGTCATACCTAACTGCTCTTATATGGTCCTTCAATGTTCGCCGAAGAACTTATTAATATAATCCTTTACAGCTTTAGTATAGATATTTTACTGGTTTATGACTGATTTATGGATATTGAATGTTTGGAACTGGCATGGAGAATGCCTGTTGTAAATGTTCACCACCCAACTGGCGACAGTATCTCAGCGTCAGTGGTTCGCCGTCATTCTTGACTAATTTGAGTGAGTTGACGCAGTCGACTAGGTCGGACTGTTGCTGTTTTTCGAGCTGCAATTCGAACTGTAATGCTTCGCGATAAAGCGCATCATTAACTTGTGATTTGAGGTGGCGACGAAGTTCACGGTAAGAGTGGAGCAGGGTTTCACTTCGACCAAGACAGCCTTGCACCAAGTGCCAGTCTTGCTCTTGGAAAATTACCTGCTGCTCATCGAGCCATCTGAGCAGCAGTAATAGGTTCACGTTACCGTGATAGTTGTTTTGCAATGATAGGCACGCTTCCTTCACTTCTCGCACACCATAAAATTGCAGACTGAACTGCCAAAGGTGTTCTAGGGTGAGAGTGTATTCTGCGTGCTCGTTTGTCATTGATTAAACTCTAGTTCCATCTGCTCAAGTGTTTCTTGGGCAGACATCCATTCCATTTCTACTTCTTCAAGATCTGCTTTGCTAGAAGCTTGAAGCGCCAACACTTCGTTAAGTTTAGCTTTGTTTTCGGCTTCATACAGAGAGTTATCCGATAACTGTTCTTCTGCTTTCGCCAGTGCTTCGCCTAACTTATCCATTTTGTTTTCCAACTGTGTCAGCGTTTTGCGAATTGGTGCGGTCTGCTTACGAAATTCTGCTTCGCGTCGCTTTTGCTCTTTTTTGGCCGCTGCACTGTTGGCGTTATCTTTCACTGGCTGAGCTGCTTGTGCTTCTTTACGCTCGGCTTTTTGTTGCTCGGTCAACCACTTGTAGTAATCGTTCAAGTCACCGTCGAATGGTGCGACTTGGCGATCGTGCACAAGGTACAAATCATCTGTTGTTGCACGCAATAGGTAGCGGTCGTGCGAAACAATCACCATGGCACCTTCGAATGTTTGCAGTGCCATGGTCAATGCTTGGCGCATGTCCAAATCTAAGTGGTTGGTCGGTTCATCGAGTAGCAACAGGTTCGGTTTCTGCCACACAATTAATGCCAATACCAAACGTGCTTTCTCACCACCAGAAAACGGTGCAACTTTCTCAAGCGCTTTATCACCTTGGAAACCAAAGCTACCTAGGTAATCACGTAGTTGCTGCTCGGTTTGATCCGGCGCGATTTGCATCATGTGCTGAAGCGGTGTTTCTTCTGGGTGCAGTGTTTCTAGTTGGTGCTGAGCGAAGTAACCGATCTTCACGCCTTGCGAGTAAGTTAGATCGCCGCCTTGCGCTTTTAGCTCACCAGACAGCAATTTGATCAAGGTTGATTTACCTGCGCCGTTACGACCAAGTAGGCCAATACGGCTACCCGGCACTAGGTTAAGGCGGATCTTCTCTAGGATCAGGTTGTCACCGTAGCCTGCTGATACTTCATCCATCATCATGATTGGGTTTGGTAGCGCTGCAGGATCGCGGAACTGGAAACTAAATGGGTTATCGAACTGCGCTGGCAGTACCTTCTCCATACGCTCCAGCGCTTTAATACGGCTTTGTGCTTGGCGCGCTTTTGATGCTTTGTAACGGAAGCGGTCAATGTAGCTTTGCATGTGCGACATCTGTTTCTGTTGCTTCTCGAACATCGCCTGTTGAAGCACCATCTTTTGTGCGCGTTGGTTTTCGAATGACGAGTAGTTACCCGTGTATTCGTTCAACTGCTGGTTCTCGATGTGAATGATGCGACCAACGATCGGGTCCAAGAAGTCACGGTCGTGCGAGATCAGAATCAGCGTACCAGGGTAGTTTTGTAGCCAGCGCTCTAGCCACATTACCGCGTCCAAATCCAAGTGGTTGGTTGGTTCGTCGAGTAACAGTAGATCAGAACGACACAATAGCGCTTGAGCCAAGTTAAGGCGCATACGCCAACCACCCGAGAACTGAGTTAGGTTCCAGCTCATTTGCTCTTGGCTAAAGCCCAGACCATCAAGCAGCTCGGCAGCACGTGCGCGAATGCTGTAACCGCCAATGGTTTCAATCTTGCCGTGGATCTCCGCAACTAAGGTGCCGTTGTCTTTCTCTTCGGCGACAGCCAGTTGAGCTTCAAGATCGCGGAACTCACGATCACCATCAATCACGTATTCCAGTGCACTACGGTCGAGTGCTGGCGTTTCCTGTGCAACCCAAGCCAATTCCCAATGTTGAGGTTGGCTAAATGAGCCTGCATCAATCGACAGTTCATCTTTTAGTAGGGCAAACAGAGTTGATTTACCACAGCCGTTTTTACCAACCAGACCCACTTTGTCACCCGGGTGAATGGTTGCAGATGCTTGGTCTAAAAGAGGTTTACCGCCACGCAGTAACTGAATATCAGAGAAGGTAATCATAGAGTTTTAATTCACTTTGCGCAGTGCGCGTTTCTTGGTCGTTGATCTCGCGGTGAATAGTAGGGGTATTGGCGGGAAAAGTCGATCTCTGCGCTTTAATTGCATTATGCTATACAAAAAAGTATAACAAACTGATAACGATAATTTTCCCTGAGAAATCAACACAAGGACGACCATTTGGCTGTTGCTACGCCCATTCCTCCGAGGGTTCTGGTTATTTATGCTCACCCAGAACCGCAAAACTCCATTGCCAACCAAGTGATGATTAAAAAAATCGAATCACTGGGTCATGTCACCGTGCACGATCTTTATGGCGCGTACCCTGATTTCTTTATTGATGTGAACTACGAACACGATCTGCTGATGACGCACGATGTGATCGTTTTTCATCATCCCCTCTATATGTATTCCTGTCCCGCACTGTTGAAAGAATGGATGGACCGTGTGTTGGGCAAAGGCTTTGCGTTCGGTGATGGTAGCGCATTAGCGGGTAAGTACTGGCGCAGTGTAATCACTACTGGCGGTAAAGAGGATGCGTTCAGCCCGATGGGGTACAACAAATACCCGTTGGAACAAATCCTCCAGCCGTTCGAACTGACCGCAGCTTTGTGTCAAATGCATTGGATTGAGCCTTTAGTGCTGTACTGGTCGCGTAATGTATCGGATATCGAACGTTATCAGCATGCTGAACAATATCGTCAATGGCTGAACAACCCCCTTAGAGAGTGGGATGAGCAAGGAGGTCGACATGGCGATAACCAGTGAGTTTCTTCAAAGTAGTGTGGTATTCCTTTCTGCTGCCGTTATTGCGGTGCCGATTGCCCAGCGGCTGGGGCTGGGGTCTGTGCTTGGCTACCTGATTGCAGGTGTTCTAATTGGTCCTTGGGGGCTGGGGTTAATCAGTGATGTGGATGCGATTCTGCACTTTGCCGAACTCGGGGTGGTGTTGCTGCTGTTCTTAATTGGTTTGGAACTGAACCCTAAAAAGTTATGGCAGATGCGCGGACCCATCCTCGGTCTGGGTGGCGCCCAAGTTATTGTCACCACGGCGGTGATAGGCAGCATTGTCAGCCTGTTTGGATTGAGCATGCAAGTGAGCTTAGTGATCGGTATGGGCTTGGCACTCTCGTCCACCGCGATTGCACTAAAAGTGATCGAAGAGCAGGGGCAAGCCGGCACGGAAACCGGACAATCTGGTTTTGCTGTGTTGCTATTCCAAGATATTGCCGTCATCCCGATGCTTGCCATGTTGCCATTACTTGCTGGTGGGCAAGGTGGTGGCGATTGGTTAGATGCTATTTGGGTGTTAGGCAGTGTGGCTGCGTTATTAGTTGGCGGTCATTTCCTCTTACGTCCTCTGTTCCGTTTTGTGGTGATGAGTGGTGTGCGAGAACTCTTCACCGTTGCCGCCCTCTTAGTCGTACTTGGCATTTCTGTTGCGATGCAAAAGCTGGGATTGTCGATGGCACTCGGTACTTTCTTAGCAGGTGTGTTACTGGCAGAAAGTGAATACCGTCATGAACTAGAAATCGCGATTGAACCGTTTAAAGGTCTGCTACTTGGCTTGTTCTTTATTGCTGTGGGTATGGCAGTGAACTTGGGCTTATTAGCACTTCAGCCGTTTGCGATCATTAGTGCCGTGATTGCCCTTGTTGTAGTCAAAGGTTTGGTGCTGTATGTCTTGGCTCGCACTGCTCGAGTTCGTGCGAAGTCGCGCAGTCGTATGGCGGCGATTTTGAGCCAAGGTGGTGAGTTTGCGTTTGTGATTTTCACTGCGGCAAGCCAAGAAGGTATCTTAACCAAAGAACAAGTTGCTTTCTTGTTGGTGGTGGTGAGCTTGTCGATGGTGACCACGCCGCTGTTGCTCATGGGGCAGAAGAAGTGGTTTGCGCACACACTTAACCAAGAAGAAGAGAGCGTGACGACCAATGTGGTGGATCGTCGACCACGAGTGATCATCGCGGGCTTTGGTCGTTTTGGTCAGATTGTCGGCCGCTTGATGTACGCCAATAAGATCAAAGTAACAGTACTAGAAAGTGACGCGAGCCAAATCCACTTGCTGCGTAAATACGGTTATAAGGTGTTTTATGGTGATGCGACTCAGATTGATTTGTTACGTGCCGCGGGGGCAGATAAAGCAGAAGCTTTAGTGATCTGTACCGACTCACCAGATGAGGTGATGGCGATTGTCGACATTTGCCGTGCGCACTTTCCGAAGTTGAAGATCCTTGCCCGTGCTCGCAGCCGCGTAGAAGCCTACCAGTTAATGAACCACGGCGTGCAGAATTACTCGCGTGAAACCTTTTTGGGTGCTTTAGATCTAGGTCGCCAAGCGCTCGTAGAATTAGGCATGCACCCGTATCAAGCAAAGCGGGCAGAAGCACATTTTCGCAAGCTAGATAATGCTATGCTCAAAGACTTATTGCCTCAGCACAATGAGGACAAAGAACTTGCTCAACGCTCGAAAGAAGCACGTAAAGAACTAGAAGAAATCTTCGGTCGTGAAATGGAAAGCGACCAACAGTCGCCAAATCATTGGAAGTAGTACCCGCGCAGCATCAAGCGGGAAAAGGAACAAAAGTGAAAGCCAAGAAACGTTTTATCGCGGGTGCAAGCTGCCCGCAATGCAGTCAGCAAGATACTCTACGCTGGTGGATTGATAACAACATTGAGCTGGTTGAGTGTGTCGACTGCGATTATACCGAGCAGCGTAAACCGCAATCTGTAGAAAAAAATAAACACTCAGAACAAGAAATGATCGGGATTTTTAAGCCTGAGTAATTGAACTTCGTTAATTGATCCCCATAATACTATCATCTCGGTACTTAACCCCATTCTGGTTAGGTCAATTAATCTCCCTGGAGTTAGTATGAAAATTGAAAAGAACGTTGTTGCAAGCCTTGCATACAAAGTAATGTTGGAAGACGGTGTTGTTGTTGATCAATCAACTTCTGAAGCACCTCTTGATTACCTTCACGGTCACAACAACCTAATCACTGGTCTTGAGAAAGAACTAGAAGGTAAAGTGGCTGGCGACAAGTTCTCAGTAACAGTAGCTCCTGAAGATGCGTACGGCGACCACAACGATGCACTAGTGCAACGTGTTCCTGCAGACGTATTCCAAGGCGTTGACCAAATCGAAGTTGGCATGCGTTTCCTAGCAGATACTGACCAAGGTCCAATCCCTGTAGAAGTAACTGAAGTAGACGGCGACGAAGTTGTTGTAGACGGTAACCACATGCTAGCTGGCCAAACACTAACTTTCGAAGTAGAAGTTATGGCTACTCGTGAAGCGACAGCTGAAGAGATCGAACACGGTCACATCCACCAGGGTGGTGGCTGTTGTGGCGGTCACGACCACGATCACGAAGGCGGCTGCTGTGGTGGCGGCGGTTGCGGTTCTCACTAATCGCACGCTCTTCACTAGATAACGCTATCTAGCAAAGCTTTAAAAAGCGCAAGTTGAGGTTTCAACTTGCGCTTTTTGTTTATCTGGGGTGTAGTGCCAACCATACAAGGAATAACAGTTGGACAAAGCGATGACGAAACCTTTCTCGATTGCCATTCATGGCGGTGCAGGCACTATCTTACGTGAACAGATGAGTGATGAACTGCAACAATCCATCTTGGCGGATTTAGAAGCTGCGGTAAAAGCGGGGCATCAAATCCTAGCAACAGGCGGTGAAGCCTTAGATGCGGTCGTGGCGGCAGTGAAAGTGTTGGAAGACTCTCCCAATTTTAATGCGGGTAAAGGCTCTGTGCTGACCCATAACGAGATGGTCGAAATGGACGCTTCTTTGATGGATGGTCGACACCAAGCCGCAGGAGCAGTCGCTGGAGTTCGTCATATCAGAAACCCAATTGAACTCGCTCGTGACGTAATGCAAAACAGCAACCATGTATTGTTGATGGGTGAGGGCGCAGAAAAGTTTGCTTTTGAACAAGGTCATGAGTACACCGAGCAAGATTACTTCTTTACTGATCGCCGTTATGAGCAGTTGCTGTCTATGCGTGAGAAAGGATTGTTTGCTCTGTCGGAATCTCGTTACCCAGATGACCGTAAGCACGGCACGGTTGGTGCGGTGGCATTGGACCAACAAGGCAACTTAGCCGCTGCGACCAGTACTGGTGGCGTGACCAACAAGAAATACGGACGAGTGGGAGACTCCGCTCTGATTGGGTGTGGCACCGTGGCAGAGAATGGTGTTGTTGCGGTTTCCACTACGGGTGTTGGTGAGTTCTTTATTCGTAAACGTGTTGCCGAAGACGTTGCAGCACGCATGCGTTATTTGCAAGAAAACGTCCACACGGCTTGTGAACATATTATCCAAGGTGAACTTAAAGAGATGGGCGGAGAGGGCGGTCTAATCGCTATCGATGCACAAGGTGAGTTGCACTTTGCGATGAACAGTTCTGGCATGTACCGAGCTGGCATCAATACGCAAGGTGAGTTGAGCGTGAAAATCTACGCAGACGAATAGTTTCCTCCCCCTCATTCCTAAGCTGCATTTTGAAGTAGCTAATACAACAAAGCCCAGAACTCGTTCTGGGCTTTATGCAATTTGTACCTGCACTTTAATAATGCGGTGGTGGTGTTTCTTCCGATGGATCGGCTAAATTCGACGAGTCCATATTTTTCACTTTACCTACCACATATTTCATCTGATCGAGCATCTTGGTAATTTGCAGTTGCTGCTGCGACAAGGCGCCGTTCAGATCTTCAATAGTCTGTTCTTGGAACGCAAGCTGACATTCTAAGTCATTAATGCGTGCTTCCAATTGCTGAATGATTTTCTCTGTCATGATTCGTTCTCTAGCTGCCAAGCTTGGGCAATGCCCGCAGAAGTGGCAGTAATTACACGTTGCTTGGAATCAAAGGCTGCATCATACACGACCGCACGGGGAGGGCGAGTATCTTTTTTCGGCTCAACTTCAAATCCATCCACGCGTTTGCCTGTTTGGGTATTCCACACCATCACACGACCGGAAGGTGTGCCAGTTACTAACCAGTTGCCATCATCGGAGAAGCGCGCCGTCGAGAAGATTAACTGACGAGACCAACTGCTCAGTTGCGTGACTTCTTCGCCAGTCTCTAAATTCCAGATGATGGCTTGGTTGCCACCGTCTGAGGTCATGGCCAGTTTTCCATCTCTCTGCAAGGCGACTCGAACAACGCGCTGGTCGTGTTCAAAGGTACGCAATACTAGCCCGGTTTCGGTATCCCACAGATACGCTTTGTAGTCGTTGCCACCAGTTAGAGCGAAGCGACCGTTGGGCGAGATAGCGACAGAATTGACTTTTTCTTGGTGCGCAAGGAACTCTAGCCGACGACCAGTGACTAAGTTGACGTGAATCGCTTTACCGTTGGACAGTCCAAGTAACACCTGTTCACCGTTACTGGTGATATCAACGTCTCGAATCAGCGCGTCATCGATAGACCAAAGTCCTTCGGCTTGAGTCCACCCGAGATCCCACACAGCGAAGTTCATTTGGCTAGCTGTGACTGCATAACGACCATTGTCCGAAATGCGAATATGGGAGACAACATTGGCAGCTTGATCGAGTTCACCCAGCTTTGCGAGTTGTTTGTTTTGCTCCAAATCCCAAAGAACCAATTGGTGCTCTTTGGAGTACAGCAGCGCAAATCGACCATCTCGGCTGAGCGCAAAGCTGGTGGAACCTTGTGGTTCGAGTGACCAACGTTGAACATCGCGATCGGTAAAAAAGCATCCATTTAACGTGGTGATGACAATTAAATATAGGAATAAATGAGAAATTCTTTGCATCACATCTAATAATCCGGTTTGTGTCTTAAGACATATAGCTAGTATATTGGTATAACGATTGTCTTCACTAGTCTCATAGAAGATTTGTGCACAACAACCAGTGGCTAAGCCATTATTGGGAGAATTTAATGAAATCAGTTTTAAAAGTGTCGCTACTTGCTGCAACAGTAATGCTAGCGGTAGGTTGTCAAAAAGAAGAAACAAAACCAGAAGCAGCACCTCAAGCAGAGCAAGTTCAAGCAGAAACTGGTAAAGCAGTTCACTTTAAAACAGACGATGACAAAGCGGCTTACGCGATCGGTGTTTCATTTGCTAACTACCTAAGCACTAGCATTGAAAAACCAAGCGAGATTGGCATCGACCTAAACAAAGACCTGGTTCTTAAAGGTATTGAAGACGTATTCAAAGGCAACGCAGCGCTTAACGAAGAAGAAACTCGTGCCGCTCTAGAATCTCTAGACAAGCGTGTTGCTGAAACAATGCAAAAGCAAGCGGCTGAGAAAGCAGCTGAAGCGAAGAAAGCTGGCGATGATTTCCGTGCTGAATTCGAGAAGCAAGAAGGCGTAGTGAAGACAGAATCTGGTCTTCTATACCAAGTAGAGACTCCAGCTGAAGGTGAGAAGCCAAAAGATACTGACACAGTTCAAGTACACTACAAAGGTACTCTGATCGATGGTACTCAGTTCGACAGTTCTTACGATCGTGGCGAACCAGCAACGTTCCCACTAAACCGCGTAATCCCAGGTTGGACTGAAGGTGTTCAGCTAATGCCTGTAGGTTCTAAGTTCAAATTCGTTATCCCGCCAGAGCTAGCATACGGTGACCAAGACACACCAAGCATCCCTGCTAACTCAACGCTAGTATTCGAAGTTGAGCTACTGAAAATTGAGAGCGACAACGCTGCTCAATAATTATCCTTAGCGATAACTCAATGAAAAAAGGTCCGTTTTACGGGCCTTTTTTGTTCTAGGTCACTAGTTGGTGAGTTTGCTAGGTTGCCTTTCAAATTTTCTGATAAACTTACACCAATTTGTTGATTTTTCGCTCGAAGGCTTATGACAACTACAGAAACAATAAATGCGGAAATGTTGCTCGAAATGGAATCTGTCAACGTGATGCCATTTACCGAGCACGATAAAATCATCTTGAGATCTTACGAAGCGGTCGTTGACGGCATTGCCAGTCTTATCGGTCCGTTCTGTGAGATCGTTCTTCACTCACTGGAAGACCTCAATACCTCTGCAATCAAAATCGCTAACGGTGAGAACACCGGTCGTCAGGTAGGTTCTCCTATCACTGACTTAGCACTTAAGATGCTGAAAGACATCGAAGGTTCTGAGCGTAACTTCTCACGTTCGTATTTCACCCGCGCAAAAGGCGGCGTATTAATGAAGTCGATCACCGTTGCGATTCGTAACGGCGAAAACCGCGTGATTGGTTTGCTTTGTATCAACGTCAACCTTGATGCGCCTTTCTCTCAAGTGCTGCAATCTTTCATGCCAACGCAAGAAGCGAAAGAAGCGGCGTCATCCGTTAACTTCGCAAGTGATGTTGAAGAACTCGTAGACCAAACGGTTGAGCGCACGATTGAAGAGATCAACGCCGATAAATCGGTATCGAACAACACCAAAAACCGTCAGATCGTCATGGAGCTGTACGACAAAGGTATCTTCGATATCAAAGACGCCATCAACCGCGTAGCAGATCGGCTGAACATCTCTAAGCACACCGTTTACCTATACATTCGTCAGCGTAAAACTGAGGACGAATAAGCGTGAGTGGATTAACTTACACACTGGTCGTGAATGGTCCGGTTTACGGCAGTCAATCGGCACGCAGCGCATATCAATTCGCACAAGCGGTCATTGAACAAGGGCATACTCTGGTGAGTGTGTTCTTTTACCAAGATGGCGTCACTAATGGTACGGCTTTGAGCGTGCCTGCCAACGACGAGTTTGACCTAACCAAAGCTTGGCAATCACTCGCACAACAACACGATATTCGTTTGGAAACCTGCGTTGCAGCAGCTTTACGTCGCGGCATCGTCAGCGAAGATGAAGCGAATCAACATGGTCTTGAGCAGAACAACCTAGCTACAGGATTCGAGCAAGCCGGTTTGGGAAGCTTAGCCGAAGCCATGTTAACCCAAGATAGAGTGGTGCAGTTTTGAGTCAGCTAACTTACCTATTTCGTAGCGCGCCTCATGGTAGCAATGCAGGACGTGAAGGTGTGGATGCGCTGCTAGCGGCATCTGCGTACTGTGAGGACATCACCGCCCTATTTGTTGGTGATGGTGTTTACCAATTGCTGCTTGGGCAAGAGCCTAATGGCATCTTAAGCAAAGACTACGCACCAATGCTCAAGCTGTTCGACTTGTACGATATTGAGCAAGTATTTGTTTGTGCCGATTCGCTTGCCGAGCGTGGCTTGGCTCAAGCCGATTTAGTCATTGATGCAGAGGCTCTAAATACTGAGCAACTAAAAGTTAAACTGCAACAAGCGGGCAAACTGCTGTCATTCTGAGGAAGCCATGTTACATATCATCAAATCCGTAGCTGCATTAGACGATGCAATGGCACTGTACAGTGAGCAAGATGATGTCTTGTTGATTGAAGATGCCGTGTACGCTGCGAACCCTCAGCATAAGGCGTTCAGCAAGGTAAAAGGTCCATCAGTGTATGCGCTGCAAAGCGATATTGAAGCCCGTGGCATGAGCAATCGCATCAGCCCATCTATTGAAGTGGTTGGCTATACTGGCTTTGTTGAACTAACAGCAAAACAAGCCAAATCTCTGACTTGGGATTAACCCTTCTTTCCTGTCGATTGAGCTTTACGGATTAATTGTCCTAATTGAACAAAAAAGATCCGTATATTTCTTGACACACCTCTCACTGCTGCATAGAATTTTGCGTCCCTAACTGCCAACCGCTGTTAGGGATAGATTTTTCACAAAGCTTACTTTCAAGTAAATCAGGAGCTAGTTAATGGCAACTATTAACCAGTTGGTACGTAAGCCACGTGCAAAGCAAGTTGTTAAAAGCAACGTGCCTGCACTAGAAGCGTGCCCACAAAAACGTGGTGTATGTACTCGTGTTTACACTACTACACCTAAAAAACCTAACTCAGCACTTCGTAAAGTTTGTCGTGTACGTCTGACAAACGGCTTCGAAGTTACATCGTACATCGGCGGTGAAGGTCACAACCTTCAAGAGCACAGTGTTGTACTAATCCGTGGCGGTCGTGTAAAAGACCTTCCGGGTGTACGTTACCACACTGTTCGCGGTGCACTTGACTGTGCTGGCGTTAACGACCGTAAACAAGGTCGTTCTAAGTACGGTGTGAAGCGTCCTAAGTCTTAATGGATTCCGTTAAGTAAGGCCAAACACTAAATTATTTTTAATTTTTTGAAAAAACTGAAAAGTTTTGGATAAAACCTGAAGAAGACAACGGAGAAAATCCATGCCACGTCGTCGCGTCATTGGTCAGCGTAAGATCCTTCCAGATCCAAAGTTCAAATCTGAACTGCTGGCAAAATTCGTTAACATCCTAATGGTTGACGGTAAAAAATCTACTGCAGAAAAAATCGTTTACACTGCACTAGATTCTATGGCTGAAAAGTCTGGTAAAGACCACTTAGCTATTTTTGAAGAAGCTCTTGAAAATGTTCGCCCAGCGGTAGAAGTTAAATCTCGCCGTGTAGGTGGTTCAACTTACCAAGTACCTGTAGAAGTACGTCCGGTTCGCCGTAACGCACTTGCTATGCGTTGGTTGGTTGAAGCTGCGCGTAAGCGTGGTGAAAAATCTATGGCTCAACGCCTAGCTGCTGAAATGCTAGACGCGTCTGAGAACAAAGGTACTGCGGTTAAGAAACGTGAAGACGTTCACCGCATGGCTGACGCAAACAAAGCGTTCGCTCATTACCGTTGGTAATACCTTTTCAGTGCTGCAAGGTTCCTTGCAGCACTTCTTTAGTTCCTATGCCTATGCTAGGAACTATTGCTATATCTAGGGGATAGCATTTTTTAGTTATAGCAATAGTCCCTATCTCTAAGTTAAGAGGATTCAATCGTGGCTCGCAAAACTCCTATTGAGCGCTACCGTAATATTGGTATCGTCGCTCACGTAGACGCAGGTAAAACAACCACAAGTGAACGTATTCTGTTCTACACTGGTCTTTCTCATAAAATCGGTGAAGTTCACGATGGCGCTGCTACCATGGACTGGATGGAGCAGGAGCAAGAGCGTGGTATCACAATCACCTCTGCGGCAACCACTACTTTCTGGCGTGGTATGGATGCACAATTCCAAGACCACCGCATCAACATTATCGATACTCCTGGACACGTTGATTTCACGATCGAAGTAGAGCGTTCACTGCGCGTACTTGATGGTGCCGTTGTTGTGTTCTGTGGTTCATCGGGTGTTGAACCTCAATCTGAAACTGTATGGCGTCAAGCTGACAAGTACCACGTTCCTCGTATGGTATTTGTTAACAAGATGGACCGTGCAGGTGCTGACTTCCTACGCGTTGTTGATCAAATCAAAAACCGTCTTGGTGCGAACCCTGTTCCGATCCAACTTAACGTTGGTGCGGAAGATGACTTCAAGGGTGTTATCGACCTAATCAAGATGAAGATGATCAACTGGAGTGAAGCTGACCAAGGTACAACCTTCACTTACGAAGAGATTCCTGCAGACATGCAAGAGCTTGCTGAAGAGTGGCACAACAACCTAGTTGAGTCAGCGGCAGAAGCTAGCGAAGAGCTAATGGACAAATATCTTGAAGAAGGCGAACTAACGGAAGCTGAAATCAAGCAAGCACTGCGTACACGCACACTAAATAACGAAATCGTACTGGCCACTTGTGGTAGTGCTTTCAAGAACAAAGGTGTTCAAGCGGTACTCGATGCAGTGGTTGAATTCTTGCCATCACCAATCGACGTTCCAGCGATTAAAGGTGTGGATGACAACGAGAAAGAAGTTGAGCGTCATGCAGATGACAACGAACCGTTCTCAGCATTAGCATTCAAGATCGCAACTGACCCATTCGTAGGCACGCTGACCTTTATGCGTGTTTACTCTGGTGTGGTGAACTCTGGCGACGCAGTCTACAACTCTGTGAAGCAAAAGAAAGAGCGCTTTGGTCGTATCGTACAGATGCACTCAAACAAGCGTGACGAAATTAAAGAAGTTCGCGCGGGCGATATTGCAGCAGCAATCGGCCTTAAGGACGTGACAACAGGCGATACGCTATGTGACCAGAACCACAAAGTGATTCTGGAACGTATGGAGTTCCCTGATCCAGTAATTCAGATCGCGGTAGAGCCTCGCTCTGTTGCCGATCAAGAGAAGATGGGTATTGCACTAGGTAAACTAGCGGCAGAAGATCCATCATTCCGCGTAGAAACGGACGACGAAACAGGTCAGACACTGATCTCTGGTATGGGTGAGCTTCACCTAGATATCATCGTTGATCGTATGAAACGTGAATTCAGCGTTGACTGTAATGTTGGTAAACCTCAGGTTGCGTACCGTGAAACAATCCGTGGCAACGCGGAAGTTGAAGGTAAATTTGTACGTCAATCTGGTGGTCGTGGTCAGTATGGTCACGTATGGATCAAACTGGAGCCATCTGAACCTGGCGAAGGTTTTGTCTTTGTTGACGAAATTGTGGGTGGTGTGGTTCCTAAGGAATACATCAGCTCGGTAGCGAAAGGTATCGAAGAGCAAATGAACAGCGGTGTTCTAGCGGGTTATCCTGTACTAGATATTAAAGCAACGTTGTTTGATGGTTCTTACCACGATGTTGACTCTAACGAGATGGCGTTTAAGATCGCTGGCTCGATGGCATTCAAGAAGGGTTCATTAGAAGCACAGCCTGTTCTTCTTGAGCCAATGATGAATGTTGAAGTAACTACTCCTGAAGATTGGATGGGTGATGTTGTTGGTGACCTTAACCGCCGTCGCGGTATGATCGAAGGTATGGACGATGGTGTGGCTGGTATTAAGATCATCCGCGCTCAAGTACCACTATCTGAGATGTTTGGTTACGCAACGGACCTACGTTCTGCAACTCAAGGCCGTGCGTCTTACTCTATGGAGTTTAACGAGTACGCTGAAGTACCGAAAAACTTCGCAGATAAAATCATTGCAGACCGTGGTTACTAATTAAAACGCTTTGAGCTGAAAAAAAGTCCAGCTTTTTTTAAAGATCAATGCGTCCAAATATTGCGCTAACAAGCGTTGGCGCATAAAATAACAATTTCTGGCGCGTCGAGATCAATAATGATCACGGCGAATCATAACTAGGAAGGAACACGATTGTGTCTAAAGAAAAATTTGAACGTGTAAAACCGCACGTAAACGTTGGTACTATCGGCCACGTTGACCACGGTAAAACTACTCTAACTGCAGCTATCTGTACAACACTTGCTAAAGTATACGGCGGTGCTGCTCGTGACTTCGCATCTATCGATAACGCTCCAGAAGAGCGTGAGCGCGGTATCACAATCGCTACTTCTCACGTAGAGTACGACACTCCAACTCGTCACTACGCACACGTAGACTGTCCAGGACACGCGGATTATGTTAAAAACATGATCACTGGTGCTGCACAGATGGACGGTGGTATCCTAGTTGTTGCTGCGACAGATGGTCCAATGCCACAAACTCGTGAGCACATCCTACTAGGCCGTCAGGTTGGTATCCCATACATCATCGTATTCATGAACAAATGTGACATGGTTGACGATGAAGAGCTACTAGAACTAGTAGAAATGGAAGTTCGTGAACTTCTATCTGAGTACGATTTCCCAGGTGATGACCT
>NZ_JAHGAD010000110.1:0-9832 GCF_030248375.1 Vibrio sp. B181a
GTTTCGTCCACCAAATCCTTGTCTTTCTCGAAGCTTACCAAACAACCAGTTATCTAACATACCATTGATCTCGACAAACTCATCTTTCGTCAGATCAGCTTTGAAGCTTGTGAGAAACGCTTCATCATCATTGGCTGGTAAGTTAATGACTCGTTCTTGAAGACCATTTAACACTTGCGTCGTAAAGTAAACAGGGAATCTAGCCCCCTTTACAAATGAGGTTTGCTTAGGCAACAACAGATTACACGCGTTGTTTGATCCTATCTGGATGAGACTGAGCTTTTCCAATTGTCGAAGATACAGATGCGTTGAAGCATCGTTCAACCTGTACTTTTCTTTGATTTGTTGAACGGTAAGCTCTTCCGCTAGTTCTGACCAAAATGAAAAAAGAGATGGATTATCATAAAAAGCATCATCTTGTTCTTGCGAAAAAACAGGAATTGAAGAAATGTTCTCTTCAGCCTCAGAAAGAAGCTTCGATACTGGTGTCTCTGTAAGATTAACAATAGCTATTAACCTTTGTATGGAAAGCGGTTGTAAGTTGTTTAGCAACCTTTTGACACTGACTTCTGATACTTCGAGTTCCGTAGCGAGTGTGCGATACGAAATATTGCACCTCTTAAGCTCTCTTTTGAGTAATTTACACACTTCTAATGATAGTTGTTCATCCATTTCGTCTGAATTATCCCTATATAGATACTGAAAGTATCTTAATACTGTCCTTTTTGACTTTAAGTTGCACTAATGTATCAAAATAGGATGATTTAAACTAAACAAGAGAGGGGGACACACTGATGAAACAGAGCGAGTTGGTTATACGATTTGGAATACAACAAGGCATGCACTGGATGGTAGTCGGGTTACTTATCCCAGTAATAACTCTTATCTTTCAATCTAGAGGGCTAAACCTAGCAGAAATTGGAGTTGTCATGGCGGTGTGGATCGGGAGTACTGCGATATTAGAAGTACCTCTCGGCGGTGTCGCTGACACCTTTGGGCGCAAAAATACGTACTTGTTTTCTCTAGCACTTAATTTGTTGGGTTGCCTTGCTCTTTTCTATGCAAGTAGTTTGGGGGGTATCTTGGTAAGCGCTATGTCTTTGGGAGCTTCAAGGGCTGTTTATTCTGGAAGTCTAGACGCTTGGTTCTACGATTCTTTTGTTAACTCTATGGGAGAATATTCGTACCACACAGCAATTGCGAAAATAAATGTATTGGTTACTGCTGGACTGGCTACAGGGTCTTTGATAGGTGGGGTTCTGCCTAACAGTATTGTTAGCTCATACATTGAAACATTTAGCGTATATGACATCAATATTCTCGTAGCTAGCGTATCAAGTATTGTCTTGTTTTTTCTGACATGGGTGCTGCTTCCTGAGCAGAAAAATATCAAAGAAAATACCCAAAACACCATAGCCATCGCGATGCAAACTAGTATTACGGCGCTTACAGTTTCTTTAAATCAATGGACTTTAAGATTGCTCTTTCAAGCTACACTCGTTTTTGGAGCAGTGATGAGCGCCGTTGAAAATTTCTGGCAACCTTATCTGGCAGATTTGATAGGAACGGCACCTGATGACTTGACTCTTTTTGGCATCATATCAGCACTGTATTTCTTGATGTCAGCTTTATCATCAGTACTCTCTATTCCCTTATTAAAAATATTTTTCGGTTCACATAAAGCCTTAATATTTACAACTAGATCACTTGCTGGCTTTTCACTGCTCTTGCTTGCGAACGCTACCAATACCACAAGCTTTGCTTTATTGTACTTGACGTTTTTCTTTCTCTTCACCATGGGGAATAACTCCGAGCAAGTATTACTTAATGAGAACACTCAAGAAGAGATTCGCTCAACCACTTTATCCATAAGCTCTTTCGCTGTTACATGCGGTGGGATGCTTGCCTCTTTGACTATGGGAGTCATTTCCGAGTATTTCGGGATATCGATTAGTTGGATATTGTGTGGTTCGATACTCTTAATTTCCTCGCTGTATTTCCTTGTTATCCGTGAAGTAAGCAGAGCAGAATCTACGTAAAGTGTTTTCGAGCTGGGCAACTCATAATCGTTCTAAAAACCAATTTATGTACGTGTAGTGCGCAAATGGCGGGCTGAGTATTTCTTCATTATATTTGCACAAACTATATCTACAGAAATAATCTGTGAGTGACAGGTTTTGTCCATTTTCGTTCACGTGCGGTATCTCTGTAAAGGGCGTAGTACTGCACTTTGCAGTACTAAAACTTATCCGAAGGGTAGATTTTTCCTCTGTCCGCTAACTGATTTCTGTCCAGAGGCTTCATAGAGCTGAAGTCTTACATGTGGCAATTTTTAACAAAGTGCCTCCTAGCTCGGATCTGCCCCGTTACTGGTTTAACCAAATAGTTTACGCTCTCGATTCGGTAAGCTTTGACCAAACATAACTAATCTGAAATACAAAACTCACAAAGTGCGAAAAATAGTTTCATTTTGCTGCTCTTGGCTCAAATGCAAGATTAAAGTTATCGGCACCTTCATTTAATGAGAGTATTACTATTGAGCAACTGATTGGAATCACGCCTCATTTAACGGCTTTCAAAAACAACCTGATTGAAGTCGAACCAACCATTAGTAAGAAGATTCATCGCATTCACTTTGTGAGAGATTCTCATGTCTTGTGCGCATTGAAACAGAGGAATGTAAATCGCTTTCCGAATCAATTCGCGCTCAATTCGCTGATAACCTTGAACACGCTTACTTTCATCTGACTGAGCTAAATTATCAAATACTTGTTGTTCGAACCAAGGCTTAGATTGCTTATTCAGGCTCGCTGTCACGGTGTTATTGCACAACAACCATCCAAGCCACGAACTCTCTTCATGTTCACCAAATACTTCACCAGAAACAATAATATCCGCTTTCGATTGTCGCGCTACTTGGTCAAATTCAGGGTATGGCAACACGGTAAGGTTTGAATCTAAACCATGCTGACACAGCAACTCAGTGATGTTTTCAGCCGCTTCAATATGCCCAGGCAGCTGATAAGTTAACACCTCCAGCGGCACCTGATTTACCGAAGATAAGTCCACTGCTTTGCCTAATTTTAAGGGTTCAAGGCTTGTCATGCCTGAGGCTCGTCGATAAATCATAGTGTCTCTCACACCGTTCATCGGCAAGGATTGCAGCAACTGTTGGATGTATCGACGATGTTTTGCCGACTTCATCCATGCGTTGTTTGCACTATTTAAACAAGCGTAGATACAGCCTTCTTCCCATTGTTGTACCTGCGTGTATTCATCTGCACTATCCGGGGCCAAGCTGCCATGCACAATATCGCAATGCATTTGAAAGTCTTTGGCAGATAAGCCCATGTTCCAGATTTCTACGCCATCTAACCAAGGCCGATAACCATGATAATGAGCGGATGCAGTAAGTAGTGTTCGGTAGTTGGTTTGCTCTGCCAATCGAAACGCTCCACTTCCAACTATCGATCCGTCGCTGTTCAGTTTGTAAACCGACAACGCACCATGCGTCATCAACCTTGGCAGGTAGTGAGACAAACGTTTGGAACGGATTCGCAAGGTGTACTCGTCAACCACAGAAAATTCATCAATGAGTAAGAACAGGCCTCGACTCACCGAGTTTGATGAGATGATCGACTCATAGGCAGCTTTCACATCAAATGCAGTAAGTGCTGAGCCATCCCAGAACTTAAGTGATTTACGCAGTCGTACTTTCAGCGTGTCACCTGTATGTTCCCAAGTTTGCGCTAGATCCCCCTCCAACTGACCAGTATTCCTATTGAAGCGTAATATTTTGGCATAAAGATAGTCAGCGATATGTTGCTCAGTACGCCTGGATATTTCATAAGGGATCAAGCTGTGCGTCGCTCGATAAAAAGGGATTTGGAGGATGTCTTGATCGCTATCTTGCTGTTGATATTGACTAACGAACTCGGCAATAAACTGATCACGATCTTTGCTTCTGATTAGGTTCAACGCTTGATCGGCTTTTCCCTCGTTCATCCAGAACTTAGCTTGTTCGATTAATGTGGTGTGCACCGACTCTTTAAGGAAAAGCTGAGGTAAATTACCTCTGCCAACGCCCGATTTCCAATCAATGATCGACTCTTCCACCAGCCTTTTGATAACCAACTGAGCGTTACGACGCGTGCAGTTCAACGCTTTCGTTATGTCATCTAATGAAATCGGTGTCCATCGACCTATCTCAAATCCAAAATCTCGCAAAAATACCAAAGCTAACCAATAGCGCATAAAGGTGAAATCCTAAAATTATATTTCTATTTTTCTTCATCTTTTAATTTCAAATAATAGCCGGGTTACCAAAAATAAAAAGGATATTTAGATGAATACGTTAGCCGAGTCTCATGGCTCCATTTGGAAGAATAAAACCTTCGTTACACTGTTTAGTAGCGCTCTGTTTGTGAGCTTTGCAAGCCAAATCTACACACTTGCATTACCTTTATTGGTGTATGAATTGACCCAATCTTCCGAGTGGATGGGGTGGATGAGAGCCGTTGAGTTTCTACCCAATTTATTACTGGCTCTGTTTATTGGCGTGTGGGTCGATCGCAGTGACAAAAAGCAGTGGTCGCTAGCCATGTTGCTGGGACAGGCTATGACGGTGTTTACCTCGTTCCTAGCGGTTGAGTTTCTTGCAGAGCCATTATGGATTTTGTTCCCATGTGCGTTCTTAATGATGGCGTTTAACTACGGCTACCACAATGCGCGTATGTCGATTCAGAAAAGCGCGCTTTCTCATGACACTCAGAATGTGGCGACAGCTCGAATGAGCTCCTTAGGCAGCTTTATGGAAACCGTTGGGCCTGTACTCTCAGGCGCGATCATGTTACTTGCAACCATTCATAACATCTTCATCGGTGTAGCGCTTTTGATGCTATTGGCTTTTTGGCAGCTCAAAAGGCTCGACGTAAAAACACCCATCAACAAAGACAAACAAGGTACTTTCAGCGCTATAAAAGAAGGATGGCAAGCACTACGTAATGAGCAGAACATGTGGTTAATTACCCTTGCTGTCATGGTCATCAACACAACAGGTGCAGTATTTTGGATTCAGGCTATCTACTACGCCAAAGCAGATTTAGGTTTGAATGCGGTGGGCGTTAGTTATCTGATCGTCGCTTCTGGCCTTGGTGGTCTTATTGGTGCATTCAGTGCCGACAAACTACGCAAGAGATGGGGGCTGGGATGGCTTCTCATTATCTCTATAGCACTCGAATCCATCGGGTTCGTTATTCCACTTGTAATGGAGAATCAAACAGCGCTTATTGCTGGGTTCTTTTGGATATCCGCGGTAGGTCTATATAGCAGCATCTGTATCTGGAGTTACCGCCAAGAAGCCTTTGATGTCAGCATTCTCGGCCGAGTAAACGGTATAACAGGCTCGCTGTTCAAACTCCTAATGCCATTTGGTCTTGCTGGCTCAGGCTATCTAACATCATTGATTGGTATTGAGTGGTTGTTCATCGGATGCTTTGCAACACAACTACTAACAGCGTTTTGGTTAATGACGACCAGCGTCCGCTCTATCCGTTAATAGAAAATTGCTGATTAAAAAACAATACATTTTGCTGAGAATCATCGTTGGTAGCAATAGACGTGCCCCCTCCTTTAATAAAACGGGGGCATTAAACTTATCTACTTCCCATACTTTTAGTTATCTATGAATTGCTAATTTAGGGAAGGCTGTAGCTTATTTATGTCCAAATGCTTCTCAGGTTGATTTTTTACTCGTGGCACTTTCTAACTCAGAAGTGCCCAAAACCTGTTAGATCAAATACTCTCCACATTTTAGGTGCGTGCGTTTTCCCTACAAAACCTAATATCAAGTTCATGGGTAATTTACTTACCATCTTTACTTTCTTTTCTGTGTGTATATACAGTTTATTTGGTTTTAATATGGAAAGTTAATTTGGTGTGTGTCCTGAATTGCTTTTTGAAAAAGCGCTCAAGTGATCATTGAAGAATAACTTGAGCGCTTCAACAAAGCTTAGACTTGCCTACCTTATAATTTCAGCATAAACAGAGAGATCATCAAAACCAATATATCTTTGTGATAGTTTGCCACCTCGATCACTTCCCTCACCGCTTACAATATCCAGAAGGAAATACTGCTTGCCAGACTTTAGGCCCAAACCACTGAGATTAAAGTTTATGTTCTTCGAAGCAACTTGTCCTTTCTTATCAGCAACAGCACCTAATTTTTGCCCATCTAGCGGCACATAATTCATACCGTCTGAAGAGTAATATAGCGTATAGTAGCCAAAACTAGTTCCTCCAAGGCCACCTCCAATATAAGCATAAGAGGTTACGGAGGCACTATGATGAGTGAAATCAACCATAACATCCTCATCTAACTCTATTTCAAAAGTAAACCATGTAGACTCTCCAGAGTTCTTGCCATCAGGTCGTCCAAAATCGTTTTCCCTTTGCGTATGAAGCCGAATATCATCGCCTCCTTGCCTATTATACCGAGATTGATTCGGCTTTCGTTTAAACCCTGTTCCAGTTGCCTTATCCTTCAGATTCGATGTTTGCCAATGTTGGTTGCTTGACTGGTCAAAGCTCACCATCAACTCCTCATCAGTTGTAAAATCAGTAAAGAAAGCAAGTAAATTCGGGTCAGGCGTTTTTACTCCAAAATGATCGCTCCAAACCTTGCCGGATTCATTTTCACTGAATAAACGGAAATAATACTTCTTGTTACGCTCTAAGCCTGTAGCTCGAATCGTGTTGATGCCTTCTGAAAGCTCATCACTGCTGATTTCAATAAAGTTAGACCACCCCAAATATTGATAAGGACCAACTTCATTTTCTCCAACGATAGACTCTGTGTAAGTTAGCCTGTTTTCCTCTCCATAATAGATTCTTACGATAGAAGAGTTTGTTACTTGACTTAGATTAAACTCAATATCCATAAATTCTTCACTTGAAACGATATTTTTTGTCAATAAATCAACTTTTAATGGTGAAGTCACAAAGTCTTCAGCGGTCTTATCTTTTATATGCTCGGGTGCAGGGGTGGGATGACTCAATTGCATCACATCATTACTGTTGACAAAGTGCTCCAGTCCCGTTTGCGAGAGGATAAAATGATCACCATTATCACTGACGGACCAATTTTTTGTCACTGGTTTGCTATCACTGCCCATTTGTCCTGTTGGCTTCATTTGATCAAGGTTATGCCATTTAAAATCACTGCCATATACCCAACCTTTAAAACTCACTGCTCTTGGTATATGCCCACTTCTCTCTGTGTTTGCCGCCCCGGTCACCTCGACAAAAGCAGATGCTCTATTTGTTTCTATCGATGGTTTTAAAGTATCCCTTGCAGTACCAAACAAACGCCACTCTTGAACAGCGTGATCAAAAAAATAAGAGCTGAAAGTATCATAGTATTCAGGAGAGCCCGTACTTGCTCCAAGCACTCCGGGCTGCAAACGATACGCCAAGAGCTGGATTGGGTTAGTTGCCCCTAAATAAGGGTCCCAGTCTCTAATTTTTACTCCGGTTCCCTCATGCCCATACCATGAAAAACGACTTCTTGGTGACCCAGAAGCAATAATATGTGGCATATCTATAAATGCGAGAGGCTGCTCTCTTCGACTGAATGCCCAAAGGCTAAAATTAAAGCCAGATGGCACTCTAGAGTCTTCTAATCTTGTAGAGCCTATGTAACCAAAAGGAGTACTAATAGGAGAGTATGAATTACCTCTAGATGTTAACTGCTCCGTTTCGAAAACCCACAAGAGCCCTTGCTCATTTTCTGGTAAAGTAGAGCTGGTAAATTGAGCATGAACAGCCACTGGACGCCACCGAGCTCGAATAAGTGCACTATCTTTAATACTGGTTCCCGATAATAATACTTGCTTTAAGACTCCCACCTCCTGACCAACGATCGACTTAGCTTTAAGTGACAGGTGGTAATAACCTGATTGTAAGTTCTCATCAGAAGTAATCCTCCATTGGCTGTCGCTATCTGTATCGCTATTAGCGTAACTGACACAAGGAACTGACAGAATTTCACCTGAGCGTTGGTCTTTTAACGACACCTCGACTACCGAGCCATTTTGCTCGCTAATCAATTCAACAACAGCTTGAAATGTACCCGTATTTTGAGTCAGTATGGGCCAAACTAACTCCCCATTGGCTGATCTCCACCCGGTTAATGATTGATAGTTTTTACCCTGTGTAAACGTAGAATCAGGAAGTATGGCGCCGTCACCATAATCATCGAATGCTTCAAAGCCCTCATTTTGATTAAAAAAGACATTATTTGGTGTTAGCTTAAGGAATTTATTGGGCGTACGTTGAACTTGAAAGAAAGCACCATTACTCATGGCATCAACATTCATTACTTCAACTGAGGACCAATATTGAGCGTCGTTATCCTCTAAGTTAGGCGCGGATATAAGTTTTTCGCAAACAAGACGTGCTTGGAGTTGGAGTGGGGTTAGTAAACTCAAACCTAGCCAGAGATAACTCTTTTTTATGTTCATTGGGAATAGTCCATTAGATTAGTTATTTAAGTGATGAAAATAAAAATAAATTAATGAGTGAATGAGAAGTTTGATTTCAACATTCACAACTCGAAAAGCTAGAGCAAAGCCAATGAAAGTAAAATTTTCTATTATTTAAAATGAGACCTGTTAAAGTGGCTTTTTGTAGGCATGTGATCACTGTTTAAGATTTTAACCAAGACATTGATATGACAAGCAATTGGGCAACGTTTAAGGTTTTAAGATAGCTTTCTTATCTGAGCTGGTGCGACTAAGTTATTAAAACTAATAAGATTTTTTCAGAACTTTAACAGGCGGCACTCCGTGACTTCAAAATGCCCCTAAATTGTTCAGAGCTAAAACTCTACACATCTTATGCGACATGCGTTTACCCTACTAAACGTTATTCGATGGAGTTGATAATTGTGTATTCTCGTCATTAGGAGACATCTTGCAGTCTAACTTCCCTTTAAGTGGTATAACTTATTAACTATCAGTTGAGTTAATATAAAAAAGATTGCACTATCGAAGGGTGAAAGACGACTATGTGTCGCCTAAGAAGCGTTAGGCATAAGTGGCAATTATTTAGAAACTAATATTATGAAAGATATATTTAAACTAGTCTTAGATGACAATGAAGAAATACTCTGGGTGGGAAAGCCTTATTTTATAGCATACATGCTAAATGCTTCTTTTGTGTTCTTTTGCGGAATACTGCTATTTTTATTTTTAGGCAGGTCATCCTCGGAACTTTTTTCTACAGACCCTGTGCAGCTTTTATCTGAAGGGTGTGTAATGTGGTTTGGTTTAGCGCTAATACTATACAAGTTGCTAGTATATCCAAACACGTTTTATGCGTATTCCAACAAGCGGCTTCTCTTTCGTAGTGGCTTTATGGGTATTGATTATAAAGTAATTGATTACGATAAGATCACAAATGTTGAAGCTAATATTAATCCTATTGAGAGTTTGTTTAACGTTGGAACGATCAAGGTTTTTTGTGGTGAAGTCGGTGGTAAAGGTCAAAAGATTACTAATGATATGATAGCGATTCCTTACCCAAATGATACGTTCAGAAATATCAAACAAGTTTCTATTGATGTGAAGTCTGACTTACTCTATCCAAACTCACTTCGCCCTGAAGATAACCCCGGTTACGAGACTAAATATAAAAAGTGATTGATTTTGTTGAGTAATGCCTAACAAACTGTTTAAGAGTGATTCGCAACGCGTGGCATTTTCACTATGCGTTGCGTCCAGTGTTTAGGTGGTATGCGGCGGCTTTGGTATTGCGTTGCTCACACCTTAACAGG
>NZ_JAHGAD010000111.1:0-7666 GCF_030248375.1 Vibrio sp. B181a
TGCCATGTCGAAAGCGCATGGTTTTACCACACAGTGGACAAGGCGCGGTGGGTTCCACAACTTTGGGTAGGTTGATTTGCAGCTCACCCGATTTCACCTTGCTGATAATCGCGCGCACAAACCCCTCTTGGTTTTGCATAAACGCTTCTAGGGTGGTGGTTTTGTTGGCAATGCCTTCAAGTGCTTGCTCCCAAACCGCCGTCATCACCGGATTGCTCACCTCATTAGGCAGCGCCTGAATGACGCCGCGCCCTGCCGCGGTGCTGAGCAGTTTCTTGCCTTTGGCTTCAATAAATCCGCGCTTTTTCAGGGTCTCGATGATGGCCGCGCGCGTTGCTTGGGTGCCAAGTCCGGCGGTCTCTTTTAAGATGGCTTTAAACTGAGCGGGGATGTTGTCGCTGCGCGCAATGTTAGCCATCGCATCAAGCAGCGTGCCTTCGGTGAACGCCGCCGGTGGCGTGGTTTTCTTATCCACCACGTTGACATCAGAAAGCGTGACAGATTGACCGATAGTCAGGGACGGCAGGGTTTGGTTGGCACTCGCTTCGCGCTTCCCTTTCCCCTCGTCTTTTCCCTTTTCTTCGTCACCACAGGTGACCACACGCCAGCCTTTGACACGTTCAACTTTGCCAGAGGCTTTAAAGCGGTGTACCCCACACTGCAGTTCAATACTGGTCGCATCATCCTCCGCATAAGGGTAGAACTGCGCTAGATAACGCTGCACACCGCGATGTAGACATGACGCTCTCGCTCACTGAGCTCAGCCAGTTTGGGCGTCTTTGCGGTAGGAACGATGGCGTGGTGCGAGCTTTGAGCGACCTTCTTATCGTTCCAGCAAGCGCTTTGCAGTGCTACATCGACGCCGTGACACATTGACGCAAACGCACTCTCTGAGCTGAGTGCATTGACAACCTGGCTCACTTCCCCTTGCTGACTGGTTGGTAAGAAGGCGCAATCGGTGCGTGGATAGGTGGTTAACTTGTGTTTTTCGTACAAGGCCTGCGCCGTATCGAGTACCTGCTGAGCGGTATAGCCGTATTGGGCTGACATCGTTTTTTGCAGTGTGCCTAAGAAAAACAGCGCGGGGTGTTTGGCTTTCTGGCGCTTGGTATCAAACGTACTCACCAGCGCGGGTTGTCCCTGGCACTGCGCTGCCACTTGGCTTGCCGCATCACGCGAGAGGCAACGCCCAGATTCATCACCAAGCGCTTCTGGCACTTGCCACTTAGCATCAAAGCCTGCTTTCGCCACCACGTCATAAAAGGGCTTAGAGACAAAATTGGCAATCGCGACGTCTCGCTCAACCACCAAGCGCAGCGTCGGCGTTTGCACGCGCCCCACTGACAACGCGCCGCGATACCCCACTTCACGCCCTGCAATGGAGCACAGCCGTGTTAAGTTCATGCCCAGCAGCCAGTCGGCTTGGCTGCGGCCAAGACCCGCCCAATAAAGCGGCTCATGCTCACTGCCTGGTCGTAAGCTCGCCAGCCCCTTGCGAATGCTGGCTTCATCCAGCGCACTTAACCACAAACGAGAAACGCGGCCGGTGTAACCGACATAGTCTAAAATCTCACGAGCAATCACCTCCCCTTCACGGTCTGCGTCAGTGGCGATGACCATCTCACTGCAGCTCGCGAGCAGTGTTTTAATGATGTTGAACTGCTTTTTCTTGTCACTGGGCACCACCATCTGCCACTGAGATGGCACGATAGGCAGCTGCTCATAAGACCATGCACCACTGAGCGAGGCATCATAATGCTCTGGGTCAGCCTGAGACAGAAGATGCCCAAAAGCCCAGGTGACAACATCGCCATTGCCACGCAGCGCGCCGTCGATTTTTTCATGGCAACCTAAGACGTTGGCAATATCACGCCCTTGTGAGGGCTTTTCACATAAAAACAGACGCATTTAACTCACCTCCGCCAGTCGTTCGGATAACGTGACCACGTCACCGGGAATGGATTGACGAATGGCGCTGACCAATCCATCGCGCGCCAACGCTTCATTGTGGTAAATCTCATCCGTCTCGGCCTCTTCTCTTGCCAGGCGAACGTCCACACGGTCGATGTGCTCCGCCGCCCCAACGATGCGATAACCATAAAACTGCGCCAACAACGCACTGAGTCTGACGGCGCCAAGGCGCACGCCAAACAGCGCTTCCGCTTGCAGCTGGATGTACACCGCCGGCACCATCGGATGCGCCGTTTCTTGAGTGACGTTATTGAGCAGTGGCAATGGCCGCACCACCTGCTCAATGGGATTAAAGAGTTGATAAGCGTGCTTAGTCATCGCATACCTCCTGTGGGATTTTCAATCGGCGCACATCTCGGCGAACGTTTTGCAAGGTGCGCTTTTCTTTTTTTGGCGTGGACGAGACGATTAATCGTCCGCGCAAGTACGGCGAACAGATAGCAATGTGACCACTGCCTGCTGAGCCAAAGACAAACTGAGTAATGCCCTCTTCTTCGAGCAGGCGACGAACTAATAAATGCCAACGTCTCATGTTGCCTCCGCTTTACTGGCTAGCTGCTTTTTCACCCATCCAGGGGTGACCTTACTCAGCGTCATGCCGTCACGATTTCCAATCAAGGCTTGCTGAACTTGAGAGCAAAATGGCTCTTGCGCTTTCACGCCCAGCTCTGCTTGCACGAGTTGGTCCGCATCGCCACTTCGGCGCGCTCGCACTCGAAAACGCAGCGCGGCAATGGCGTTAGATAAATTCACCCCTTTCATCACCTCTCCTTATTTAGAGCTCAGGCTCAGATTGAGAAGGAAAATTTTTATTTGGCTGACGCGCTTTTAATAACACCGCATCCACGCGCTGCGCCATAATAGAAATGGTGGACGCGGTTAATGCCATGCCACTGACCATTTGACCGGGGTTATTTTTATCTTCCCAGCTGTCGATACGTAATTCCCCTTCAACACGAACACGCATGCCTTTTTGTAATAATTTACTCAGATGCTCGGCGTCACGCCCCCAATAACTGATGTCCACCCAAAAACCGCCTTTATCTTCATAAGGTTGGTCTGGATTATGGGTTTTAATTAATCGGTCGTATTTTGCATTGAATTTTAATAATGGTCTGGCTTCGCCATTTGAACGCTCATTGGCAGGTTGCCAGCGTAATTCAGGGGTCATGCCGATATTGCCATCAAAAATAAATATACCTTTTGCCATTGGTTTTTCTCCGGTGGATTGAATCAAGAGAAAATCTAGCAAAAAAGAAATGTAAAAATCTCAATTAGAATCGGTGAAAAAATAATTTTTCTAATTAAGATTATTTTAAAGTTTTCTGTTACACTGGCTAAAGTCTTGCCTCAAGATCCAAAAAAATAATCATTTATTGCAATTTGATTCACCAACATGATCGGCTTGGTTTAATATCCCACTGCCTCACCCTTTTGTTTTTCCCTTTCCCCTCCTGCCTCAGCTCACCATTATTTGATTCAAGTCAAACGTTGTCGCTCTGCTCCTTATATTAACCTTGATTGATTGCCTCAATGCCGTTATTTCTTTTAATGCCTCATTTATTTGGTGGCTGCCTCAACAAATATCGAAATCACGGCAATATTTCAGCCGTCCCCCCTCAACGCTGATTTTTAAAAATCACCATTGAGGGGGACTTGCATGCAGTAATTACATGGGTTAGCCTAATTTTGAGCCATAAAGATCGTCAATGTTGAGGTAACGACTTAACGCCTAACGCTGAGTTCACGAATAATGATTATGACGAATAGAAATACATCGAAATTCATTAATGATCTTTGTCGCGACGTTGATGAGATCCGGCTATATAAAAAAGCTCAGAGAGCGTCAAAAATAGATCATCTAAAGAATGAAATATTGATATTGCGGCAAGTTGGATTGAGCTATAAAAAAATCGCGGATTGGCTCAAAGTGCAACATGGTATTGTCATCAACGAGTCATCAATTCGACGTAGAGTTTCATTCAATTGGTGCGAAAATAATGACACGTAATAGCTTCTTAAATTCATTACTTGAGGCAATGCCTAAACCATTGAGTGTCAATGACACCGAAATTCACCATCGGAATAAGTCAAAGGGTTCACCTCTTGATAAGTATCGCTGTGAAATTCTTGCTCTGAGGCATCAATGTCACTGTTCTTATGGTGAAATTGTTCTTTGGCTCAAGCATAAAAAGAATATATCCATATCAAAAAAAACCGTTTACCAGCGCATTAAATACTGGAATGAGGTAACACGCGATGGTTCAAATAAAAACTAAAAAACGACATAAACTAGAAGATCAAACTTCGCGATTTTATTACTTTCACTATCAAGGAATTGGTCAAAGTAAGGTTCAGAAAGAAGGAAAGATCCATAGCTTTATGACCTTATTCCGTCATATTGAAGTAACTGCCAGAATTATGGATTCACTTGGTATAGGGAGAATCAAAAAGTTAACAAGTAGTGTCGCAAATAATTATATTGAATCCCGAAGAAACCAAATTTCTGCAAAGTCACTAAGAAATGAAAGAAAAGTATTACAACGGATTGTTGATATTTATGAGCCGGGAAAAAAAGTACTCATCCAAGGGGAATTACAAGAACGAAAGTGGGTAAATCGAGCTTACACATTTGAACAAGTAGAAAAGATCATGACGCATCAGCGTGAACGGATGCAGCTCTCTACAGCCATCGCCTTTTCTGCCGGACTGCGAGCTCAAGAGCTTTTAACCATAAGACGATTCGATGAGGTTCATCCGTCAAAAAGTCGAAAATGGCGTAAAGACCTATTTAAAGGAAGAGAGGGGGTTAAATACATTGTAAAGGGGAAAGGGGGACTAAAACGAGTCGTTATGCTCCCTAATGAACTCGCTGAAATTCTAGAGACCAAACGACTTCCCTCCCCTATCGAAGTGGAAGATCGTCGATGCAAAATTATCACTTATTACGATATTGCTGGCGGAAAAAAATTCAGCGACGCATTTAGTCAGCGCTCAAAATCTGTCTTAGGCTGGTCAAATGGCGCCCACGGCTTGAGATACAGCTATGCACAAGAACGAATGTCATACTCGATTTTCGATGAAACTTATAAAGATCGAAAAGCCATTGTTAGCCAGGAACTCGGCCACTTTCGAGAAGACATTACCACTCATTACTTATGCGCAGGTGCGCGTTAAAAACTTGGAAAAATCTTATGATTTCATCATCTCTTATCGAGCAAATCTTGCCACAACCTCAAGCTCCAGAAAGTCAACTGGAAGACATTGAGCATATTCTCATCACTCTCGCGACTCAAAAGCTAGGTTCATTAACAAAACTTGCTCTAGAATTAGGCATTGATGAACAACAACTCAAGGATTGGCTGAATACTTCTCAGCCTGATCTGCCTGAAACAATCAGTGATGCACTAGAAACACTCGTACTTGGAAACGAATATACGTCCCCCTCTTTACTCCTTGCAGTAGGAGGAGTAAAAGAAATGGGACACTGGCAGAAATTAATTGACGCACTAAGCAGTGACGCTTTGCATCGCTACCTCTTTGATGCCCCTTCGACAGGCATTACGCAAGACCGATATTTACTGTGTGAACGCCTACTTAAAGCGCTAATACACATTGGCATGAAGCTCCCTACAGAATTTCCTAAATCATTCCTTTTAAAAGATAGCGACTCATTTGATGAACTTGAGCATTTGATCGGCCACGATCCTTATGTAGTTACGCTATCTTTAGTGTTAGATGCAATGGTGAGCATGCAGAGTTACTACGTCGCATTCTTTGATGAATTACACAATGACTCTGAATATCCATTTGAATACAGTGTGGAATGGGAAGCTATTTTGGTTGATCTGGCGGTTTACCAAGCTTTAAAAGACGATCCTTTGTACCCAACACTAGGGCAGTTTCAACAAAAAACCATCGCGAATACTCACGCCTACATTGAAGCGTTAAAAAGCCATGCTCACCGACATCGCTTAGCGTTGCGTGCAGAACTTCTCCACCTAGTAACCAAAGATCACGAAGGTCTATACGACTATACCGAAGCTGAAATGATGGGGCTTTTCCCACCAAGGATTCACCCTGACATCTACGTCAATGAAATGATTGAAAGCCAACGTCTACTTCATAAAGTCTTGCCCGCTCTTTGTTTGAAGTGCGGCATGACGGAAGAAGAACTGCGTAATTTGGCAAAAGAGTAAAATAAGGGCGCTCTTAGACCATGCTTCACAAACTGAATCAGGAAAGAGGGCTTCCTGTCACCCTCTTCCCTGTCCAGCTCTAGTTTACTGCTTCGTAGACAACAAAATGAGCCAGAAAACTTGTGCTTTCATTCTGGTAGCGAACCTCACACAGTGAGTCTCGAACTAGCCATATTCCACACAAGAACGTTAGACACAGAACAATCAGTCCTGCGAGTGCTGTTTTATTTTTCGGCATTTTTGTTGCCTCCACAGTAAAAGAGGCGGTATAATTAAGCTGTCAAGCATAAACTAAGGCCTCGTTAAATGAAAGTTACTGCGCTAACAGTAACCGGATAACGGGGCTTTCGTTTGTCTGCCACAAGCAAATTGCTCAACGCTCATGACAAACAAGTCAAGAGCGCCCAAACAAATTCTACCACAAGCCTTTCAAATCACGAATGTTTGTTTCGTCCTGCTCAAGATTTTGCCAGTGGCAATGACGTCTGCCGGTAACGAATGCGGCGAGAAGACCAGGGAACGGGGTTTCCTTGATCATCTTTGAGTGGGCTTTTAACAAATGACCACCAATTCACGACATGGTGATCTTCTTTGGATAGGTAATTCATCGTAACTCCGAGCCCGACCGCAAGGTATGGGATCAAGCTGAGATTGACCATACTCATATCCAATTTGAATGGCAGCTCCTCGCCTTTAACATAGAAATACACCTCTCCCTGGACGTCCTTACCAAATTGAGATATTCGCGCCTGCAGCCCTTTTAGTTCACTCACATCTAATTCCTGAGAAATCCCACGCTATCAATATGATAACAACATTCTACGTATACTACGAACGCGGTAACAGAGACTAGACGTTGGATCACCATCGTGTGTATCAAACATACTTATTTGATACACCTACCTAGACTTGATAGCTGGCCGATTATCGCAGCTACCCACTTTCATGTTTGCTCAAACAACAAAGGGCCTTCACTTGATCGAGCAAGTGAAGGCCCTCTGCAAATCTTAAGTTTACGCCTTACGGCGACGTGATTTCTCACGAATTAATCATTCAAGCATGATTTCGGCTCGCCAGCTCACACGCTGACTGGTAGTAATGGAAATAAAGAATCGCTCCTTAAGTAAAGTCATTTGACGCGTTGATCCCCCTCAGGATCTGAACGCCAAGCAGGTCGAATGGCTCACAACAGGCTGTTGTAAAGTAGAATATAGCTCGCAGAAATAAGAGCAGTCGCATGGCGCAGTGGCCACATTGAATTGATGTAAACATCAATCAGGTAGATTGAACAGGCGCAAAGCCTGAGCAGTTTAGTGATGCATTCCAACTTCTTATCGAGTAAGAAGCCGCGACACGTTTCAGAACGCCATTTAAGGGGGATAAACCCCGTGTGCTTAATACTGTGTAGTCAGTATTCAACTACAACACCCTGATCGTATCACAAAAAATGGGCATTGGCAGACCCTTGCTGCAATCAAGATTTACCATCAACATTG
>NZ_JAHGAD010000112.1:0-7011 GCF_030248375.1 Vibrio sp. B181a
AGAAGTGAAACGAATTAGCGTCGATGGTAGTGTGGGGCTTCCCCATGTGAGAGTAGAACATCGCCAGGCTTTAAATTTAGACTTTAGGTCTAACCAGTGCGGAGCGGTAGTTCAGTTGGTTAGAATACCGGCCTGTCACGCCGGGGGTCGCGGGTTCGAGTCCCGTCCGCTCCGCCACTTATTTCAAAGACCTCGCTTTTGCGAGGTTTTTTTGAATCTACAATGTGATAAACTGTAGTTTCTACAGGGGTGTAGCTCCAATTGGCAGAGCAGCGGATTCCAAATCCGCGTGTTGGGAGTTCGAATCTCTCCACCCCTGCCATATTCAAGGCTCTAGTCGAAAGACTAGAGCCTTTCTCGTATTTGTATCTTAAGGCCAAAGAAGTGGATTCCCCTGATACTCAAAACAGCGCGCCTTGGAAGTTGGGGTGCCAGCTCAGTCGAATCTCTGGAACGCCAGCCCGGTCCACTCCTGCCATATTCAAGGCTCTAGTCGAAAGACTAGAGCCTTTTTCGTATATGAAGAAAAGAATACCAGTTTAGTTGAAAGTGCATCTGATTCCCCTAAACCCAAAATAGCGCATGCTGGAAATTTGAATCCCACGGGGAAAAGGGTTTTGTTCATACCCTAATATTCACCCCTTCGAGGAGAAGTATCGACGCAGGAGAGACACTGAAAGCCTTCTTATTTACTCGATCTAGCTATTTCCCTCCAAAGTAATCCAACGTTATTGCCTATGAGCCATTAGAGGGGATGTCATAGGGAGAGTTTGTTTATTCGGGGCTTATAGGCCTTGTTGTTCTCTGCGAGTTTTAGTTGCCCTTACCTCCCAAGCTACCAGTAATAAAAAAGCCCAGTACTTTCATACTGGGCTTCGTTATGACTTTAGCTAGACTTCTTAAAGAATACGTTTAAGTACCCCATCAGCTTTGATTCGAGTGATCTTGCGAACTAACTTCTGAACACTTACCGGGTAGTCTTCTACTTTTTCTAGTTGCTTGTAGGTGCAAATAAGCTGAGTATGTTCAAGAATGTTTGCCACTTCTTGTTCAAACTTATCTGTCATCTTGGCGTAGTTATCTTGTACCAATAGACCATTTTCTAGATCCAGTGACCATGCACGAGGGTTCAAGTTATTACCAGTCATCAGCATGTAGCGCTTATCTACCCAAATGCCTTTTAGATGGAAACTGTTGTTATCGTGCTTCCAAAGGTGAATAGATAGCTTACGAGCAGCAATGCTAGCTTCATTTGCTTTTGCAAAACGACGTAAGTTGAGTTCGTATAGATATGGTAAGCCACCAATAGTCTTAAACTCTTCTTCAGGGGAGATGTAGAAGTCGTTAGCAGTTTTGTCACCAACCACTATTGTTACTTTTACGCCTCGTTTCATTGCACGTTTTACTTCGCGATTAATTGCTTTCGGGAAGTTAAAGTAAGGAGTGCAGATAAAGATTTCGTTCTGAGCTGCAGCAAGTAGCTTAACGATTTGTTGATTGAGTAAATTACGACGTTTACCTAAACCGACTAATGGCGTCACCTTCACTTCTTCTTCGCTAGCAATTTCTGGTTCAAACTCATAGTTTGCACGTGCAAGTGAAGAGCGAAGTTGGCGAATGTCAGCTTTGATTTCTTTGGTTTCAGGCTTATCTTTGCCTGCTAAGTCGTTGACAGCAGGATGAGCGATCATTTCGTCTTGAATGAACCTCACCATAGAGTCTGCTAACGTTTTATGCTGAATGACATGGTAGCGGTCGAAACGGTAACGATCGTTGTACTGAAGGTATACGTTGTTCAGGCTTGCACCACTGTAGATCACGGTGTCATCTACGATAAAACCTTTAAGGTGCAGCACACCAAACACTTCTCTACCACGCACTGGAATACCGTAGACAGGAATAGAATGTTGATATTTCTTTGCGAAGGCTTTGTAAAGTGCAGCATTACCTTCTGACGACTCTGCGCCAATGAGACCACGTTGCGCTCGGTGCCAATCTACACAGATATTGATGTCCAATCCAGGATTGCGCTGCTTCGCTTCATAGAGCGCTGTGAAAATTTCACGGCCAGCTTCATCATCTTCCAGATATAGAGCGACTAGGTAAATTCGCGACGTTGCTTTGCTGATCGCTTCAAGAAGACGAGTTCTGAAAGTATCTGCTGCATGCAGAACTTCAAAGTCTTCAGGCTTAACTGCGAGACTTGGCAACTGTTCGAATGGGTTCCTACTTACTATCATACCGGTGTGAGTACCTTAATTAAGTGCAATATTGCGAACCTGACATTTTACCAAAGATATGATTTCTCTGGCTACAAAACCACACCCTTTGAGGTGTGAGAAGTAATGAATTGCATTGGAATGAGATCTTTACCACTCTCTACATAACGCAAATAAGCCATTTTTAATGAATTGGGAAGCTCTGTGCTCTCGATGGTTTTGAATCCATGTTGTGCGTAATAGTTTTCTAAATGGCTAAAAGCAAAGCAATAGTCGCCATCATTGAAAACTTTGCTTGTGCAATGTTCAAGCAGCGCCCCTCCCACACCTGTCCCCCTATATTCTGGCACAACGAGCATACCGGTTAGTAGGCGTGACTTCTCTACCGTCTTCATTCTTAACAAAGCGACGATACTGTTGTCGATACTGGCTGTAATGATTAGCTCGTCTCGTTTTGCCCGTCCAGCGGGATAATGGGCTTTATACAACCTCTTAATAAGAGGAAGTTTGATTGGATTTAACACTTCTATGATTAATGAGCTAGGTATTGTCACTGCGGCTAAAAGATAACTAATGTAGAATGTTCACAGTTTAAGAGAATCTCATCAGGCGTTGCAAATCCACTATGGAAATTAAGAAACACGCGAGCCTTAAGGCTTTCCACACATTTGGTATCGAACAAACCTGTGCGTACCTGGCGATTGTTGAGTCAGTAGAGGACGTAAGACAACTTTTCCAAGACCAAGCTTATCAAGGCATACCCAAGCTCTTTCTGGGGAAGGGCAGCAACATGCTGTTTACTCAACCTTATGAAGGTATGGTGATCATCAACCGTTTAATGGGTAAAACGGTCACTGAAACCGACGAGCATTACTTACTACACGTTGAAGGTGGGGAAGATTGGCCGAGTTTGGTTGCGTGGAGTGTTGAGCAGGGTATGGGGGGGATGGAGAATCTCGCTCTTATTCCTGGATGTGCGGGTTCTGCTCCTATCCAAAACATCGGAGCTTATGGCTTAGAGTTACAGAGCATTTGTGAGTACGTGGACATTCTTGACCTTCACAGCTTTGAAACAAGGCGAATGACCGCTAACGAGTGCCAGTTTGGTTATCGTGATTCTATCTTCAAGCACGAACTGTATGAAAAGTGCTTTATCACAGCGGTGGGTCTGAAATTGCCGAAGCAGTGGAAGGCGATCAATCAATATGGTCCTTTGCAGAGTATTCCAGAGGATAAGTTAACTCCTCTCGCTATCTTTGAACGTGTATGCCAAGTGCGTATGGAAAAGCTGCCTGATCCAGCGAAAGTCGGCAATGCGGGCAGTTTCTTCAAAAACCCTGTGATCAGCCAAGATCATTATGATCGCCTAATTCAGCAGCACAGCAATATGGTGGCTTACCCAGCACAGGGCGGAATGAAGGTCGCAGCGGGATGGTTAATAGACCAATGTGGTCTTAAGGGTATATCGGTCAATGGTGCTCAAGTGAATCCATTGCAAGCTTTGGTGTTGACTAATGTTGATAACTGCAGTGCTGATGATGTGGTCGACTTAGCGTCTCTGGTGAAAAAGACCGTTTGGGATAAATACCAGATTGAACTTGAACACGAAGTTCGTTTTATGAATAACAAAGGTGAAACCAATCTAGCTGAGATTGAGGCTAAACAATGAGAAAGGAACACTCTGTAAAGCTGCATATCCTCAAGTCCCTTAGCGATGGAGGTTTTCATTCTGGAGAAGGCTTGGGGCAAGAACTTGGGATTTCTCGAGCTGCGATTGCTAAGCACATTAAAGGGCTTAATGACTGGGGCGTTGATATATACCGTATCCAAGGACGTGGTTATCAGTTAGCACAACCTTTGCAGTTACTCGACGAAGAGAGACTTCAAGCTCAACTGGATACTCCTCTCGAGCTTATTTCCGTGATCGACTCTACTAACCAATATCTACTCGATCGAGTCAATGATTCTGTGAAAGGGCGAGTCTGCCTAGCAGAATATCAGGCGAAGGGGCGAGGGCGACGTGGTCGTCAATGGATATCGCCTTTTGGTACAAACTTATACTTATCCATGTACTGGCGTTTGGATGCTGGTATGGCAGCGGCTATGGGGTTGAGCTTGGTTGTTGGCATTGCCGCTGTGGAAGCTATCGAAGAGTTGGGTATTCAAGGCGTTAAACTCAAATGGCCGAACGATATCTACTACCAGGATAAAAAGCTCGCGGGTATCTTAGTGGAAATGTCTGGGCAAGCAGGCGGTGCAGCGCATCTGGTTATTGGTATGGGGCTTAATATTGGTATGCCAGACTTGCAGCCGGACATTGATCAGCCTTGGACAACTTTGAATCAAGTTAGTGATGGTTTTAGCATCGACCGAAATGACCTTGCTCTCAAGTTCATCAAACATTGGAAGATGGCATTAGAAGAATACGAAATGACGGGATTGGCCGGTTTTGTTGAACGTTGGAATCGTTTAGATAATTTTATTGGTCGCCCAGTGAAGTTACTAATGGGCCCAAGAGAAGTGCATGGCGTTGTGAAAGGCATTGACCAACAAGGCGGTGTTGTTCTAGAAACCGAGAATGGATTGGAGACCTACATTGGTGGTGAGATCTCCTTAAGAAAAACGGAATAGAGCGATCAAGCTAGCATTACTTTCTCAGTGATACTTTATCAACCAAGTGGCTTGGTCCTTTGTGTAAGATAAGATGGGCTCTTTCTCGAGTGGGAAGAATATTATGCTCTAAATTGAGTCCATTAATATCATGCCAAATTTGCTTTGCCTTACTCTTTGCTTCTTCCACTGAGAGCTGAGTGTAATGACTAAAGTACGAGCCAGGCTTGGTAAATGCCCCTCTACGAAACTTCAAGAAGCGCTCTACATACCATTGCTCGATGGTTTCGGTTTCCGCATCCACATAAATAGAGAAATCAAGAAAGTCTGAGACAAACACACGATGAGGATCATGCGGGTAGTCCATACCGCTCTGTAGGACATTTAATCCCTCGATAATAAGTACATCAGGGCGATCTACTTTCTTGCGCTCTTCAGTGATGTCATAAGTAATGTGTGAATAAACTGGGACTTCTAAATTCGGCTGACCGGCTTTTACATCGGAAACGAATTCGACCAAGCGCTTAATATCGTAAGACTCCGGGAAGCCTTTACGATGCATGATACCTTTCTCTTCCAATACCTTCTTTGGATATAAGAAACCATCCGTTGTTACAAGTGCAACTTTTGGGTGGTTCTCCCAACGTGATAGCAAAGCCTCTAGAAGTCGCGCGGTCGTACTCTTACCAACTGCCACACTGCCTGCGATACCAATAACAAAGGGTGGGGCATGTTCTTCTGTGTTGAGAAATTGCTGAAGTACCGAGTTACGGCTTTGGCGAGCCTGAACGTACAGATTTAAAAGGCGAGACAAAGGAAGGTAGATCTCTACCGCTTCCTCCACAGTGAGGTTTTCATTAATGCCTTGAAGCGCAGTTAAATCATCTTCAGATAGTGTCATTGGAACAGAATTACGCAATTCTGCCCATTCGGCACGGTCAAATGACAAAAATGGACTCATGGGTCTCTTTTATCCTTGGTTTCATAGAGAGCAAGAACATACAACAAGCTCCGTGCAAAGCAAACGACAAAGCTCGAAAGTTTGCTTTAAAAAGCGAGGTTTGTATGATTTTGCAGCAATTGATTCTAAAAAGTCTAATTTTACGTTTTTTTTTGAAATAGCTATTGCAACCTAGAAAATCATTCAATAGAATGCGCACCACTTATGCCGACTTAGCTCAGTAGGTAGAGCAACTGACTTGTAATCAGTAGGTCACCAGTTCGATTCCGGTAGTCGGCACCATTCTTTCCTGTTTCTTAGGGAAACAATTGTAGTAAGAATGGCTTGAAATTTTGGAGGGGTTCCCGAGTGGCCAAAGGGAGCAGACTGTAAATCTGCCGGCACTGCCTTCGATGGTTCGAATCCGTCCCCCTCCACCATATTCTTTAGGAAATAGCTCTCAGAGTTACGTGTTGCGGGCATCGTATAATGGCTATTACCTCAGCCTTCCAAGCTGATGATGCGGGTTCGATTCCCGCTGCCCGCTCCACTCTAATTTGAGTGCTGATATAGCTCAGGTGGTAGAGCGCATCCTTGGTAAGGATGAGGTCGGCAGTTCGAGTCTGCCTATCAGCACCAGCTCTCAAAGTTATTTCCTTTTGATATAAGATTTACCAATTATCTTTTTTGGTTGCGTGGTCAATTCGGGCCACCTAAATCCGTACCTAGAGGGACTACTCATGTCTAAAGAAAAATTTGAACGTGTAAAACCGCACGTAAACGTTGGTACTATCGGCCACGTTGACCACGGTAAAACAACTCTAACAGCTGCTATCTGTACAACACTTGCTAAAGTATACGGCGGTGCTGCTCGTGACTTCGCATCTATCGATAACGCTCCAGAAGAGCGTGAGCGCGGTATCACAATCGCTACTTCTCACGTAGAGTACGACACTCCAACTCGCCACTACGCGCACGTTGACTGTCCAGGACACGCGGATTACGTTAAAAACATGATCACTGGTGCTGCACAGATGGACGGCGGTATTCTTGTAGTTGCTGCGACAGATGGTCCAATGCCACAAACTCGTGAGCACATCCTACTAGGCCGTCAGGTTGGTATCCCATACATCATCGTATTCATGAACAAATGTGACATGGTTGATGATGAAGAGCTACTAGAACTAGTAGAAATGGAAGTTCGTGAACTTCTATCTGAGTACGACTTCCCAGGTGATGACC
>NZ_JAHGAD010000113.1:0-6689 GCF_030248375.1 Vibrio sp. B181a
CTCGCGAAGCGGGTGTTTACATGAAAGTCGTGCGTAACACTCTAGCACGTCGTGCGGTTCAGGGTACAGACTACGAGTGTCTAACTGACACTTTCACTGGTCCTACTCTAATCGCGTTCTCTAACGAGCACCCTGGTGCTGCAGCGCGTCTTTTCAAAGACTTCGCTAAAGAGAACAAAGATTTCGAGATCAAAGCTGCTGCATTTGAAGGCGCTGTAACTGACGCTGAAGTACTAGCAACACTACCAACTTACGACGAAGCAATCGCACGCCTAATGATGTGCATGAAAGAAGCTTCTGCTGGCAAGCTGGTACGTACTATCGCTGCTATCCGCGATCAAAAAGAAGAAGCAGCGGCTTAAGCCTTGCTTTTTACTGGTTGCAAAATAAACTTATTGTTGACTTAAAAGAGAATTGTTATGTCTATTACTAACGAGCAAATCCTAGACGCAGTTGCAGAAATGTCTGTAATGCAAGTTGTTGAACTAATCGAAGCTATGGAAGAGAAATTCGGTGTAACTGCTGCTGCTGCAGTAGTTGCAGGTGGCGCAGCAGGCGGCGAAGCTGCAGCTGAGCAAACTGAATTTGACGTAATCCTAGAATCTGCTGGCGGTAACAAAGTTGCTGTAATCAAAGCAGTACGTGGCGCAACTGGCCTAGGTCTTAAAGAAGCTAAAGCTCTTGTAGACGGCGCTCCAGCACCTCTTAAAGAAGGTGTTGACAAAGCAGAAGCTGACGCACTTAAAGCTCAGCTAGAAGAAGCTGGTGCAACTGTTGCTGTTAAGTAATTATTGCATAGTTTCTTAGCCTAACGGCTAATTGGCTGGTGGTTTTTTAACCACCGGCCTTTTTGCGCTGTAGGGTATAGGCGAATTTTCCCGCTGTTTAAGCGCCTGTCCCCGAGCAAAAAACATTTCATTCCTACGCAATGAAATGTCACTACAGTAAACAGCTATTTAGTCACTGTCCCTTACCCCCCTTAAGTAACTAGGAGCGGGCGGACAGTTTGGGTCACTTATCAGCGAGCTGAGGAACCCCATGGTTTACTCTTATACCGAGAAAAAGCGCATCCGTAAGGACTTTGGTACTCGTCCACAAGTTTTGGACATTCCATACCTGCTATCGATCCAGCTCGATTCGTTCGACAAATTCATCGAACAGGATCCTGAAGGTCAATACGGTCTTGAAGCTGCTTTCCGTTCTGTATTCCCAATTCAGAGCTACAACGGCAATTCTGAGCTGCAATACGTTAGCTACCGTCTTGGTGAGCCAGTTTTTGACGTTAAAGAATGTCAAATCCGCGGTGTAACTTACTCAAAGCCACTACGCGTAAAACTACGTCTAGTAATCTTTGATAAAGACGCGCCAGCAGGTACTGTAAAAGACATTAAAGAACAAGAAGTCTACATGGGCGAAATTCCGCTTATGACAGACAATGGTACCTTCGTAATTAACGGTACCGAGAGGGTTATCGTATCCCAGCTGCACCGAAGCCCAGGCGTGTTCTTCGACAGCGATAAGGGTAAGACCCACTCTTCAGGTAAAGTTCTATATAACGCACGTGTAATTCCTTACCGTGGCTCATGGCTAGACTTTGAGTTCGATCCTAAGGATAACCTATACGTACGTATCGACCGTCGTCGTAAGCTACCAGCTTCGATCATCCTTCGTGCACTTGGTAAGACGTCAGAAGAAATTCTAGATATCTTCTTCGAGAAAGTGAACTTCGAAGTGAAAGACCAAACTCTACTAATGGAGTTGGTTCCTGATCGTCTACGTGGTGAAACTGCGTCATTCGACATCGAAGCGAACGGTAAAACTTACGTTGAGCAAGGTCGCCGCGTTACAGCTCGTCATATCCGCCAACTAGAAAAAGATGGCGTTGATCACATCGAAGTACCAGTTGAGTACATCGTTGGTAAAGTTGCATCGAAAGATTACATCAACGAAGCAACAGGCGAGATCATTGTTAACGCTAACCAGGAAATTAGCCTGGAAGCACTAGCGAACCTATCTCAGGCTGGCCACAAATCACTAGAAACGTTGTTCACCAACGATCTAGACCACGGTCCATTCATGTCAGAAACACTACGTATCGACAGCACTGTTGATCGTATTTCTGCATTGGTAGAAATCTACCGCATGATGCGCCCTGGCGAGCCACCAACAAAAGAAGCTGCAGAAGCACTATTCGAAAGCCTATTCTTCTCTGAAGAGCGTTACGATCTATCGACTGTTGGTCGTATGAAGTTCAACAGCTCTATCGGCCGTGAAGATGCTCAAGAGCAAGGCACACTTGACGAGCTAGACATCGTTGAAGTGATGAAGAAGCTTATCGCGATCCGTAACGGTAAAGGCGAAGTGGACGATATCGACCACCTTGGCAACCGTCGTATCCGTTCTGTAGGCGAAATGGCTGAGAACCAGTTCCGTGTAGGTCTAGTACGTGTTGAGCGTGCAGTTAAAGAGCGTCTAAGCCTAGGCGATCTTGACGCAATCATGCCTCAAGACCTGATCAACGCGAAACCAATCTCTGCAGCTGTTAAAGAATTCTTTGGTTCTTCACAGCTTTCACAGTTCATGGACCAAAACAACCCGCTATCAGAAGTAACGCACAAGCGTCGTATTTCTGCATTGGGTCCTGGCGGTCTAACTCGTGAACGTGCTGGCTTCGAAGTACGTGACGTACACGTAACTCACTACGGTCGTCTATGTCCTATCGAAACGCCGGAAGGTCCAAACATCGGTCTGATCAACTCTCTATCTGCGTTTGCGCGTTGTAACGAGTACGGTTTCCTAGAGACACCATACCGTCGCGTTGTAGATGGCGTTGTAACAGACGAAGTAGATTACCTATCTGCAATCGAAGAAGGTCAATTCGTTATCGCACAGGCTAACGCTGCGCTAACTGAAGAAGGCGGTTTTGCAGATGAGCTGATCACAGCTCGTCAAAAAGGTGAATCTGGCCTGCACCCTCGTGAGCACGCTCAGTACATGGACGTTGCGACAAACCAGGTTGTATCTATCGCTGCATCGCTTATCCCGTTCCTAGAACACGATGATGCGAACCGTGCATTGATGGGTGCGAACATGCAACGTCAGGCAGTTCCAACACTTAAGGCTGATAAGCCTCTAGTTGGTACTGGTATTGAACGTAACGTAGCAGTTGACTCAGGTGTAACTGCAGTTGCTAAACGTGGTGGTGTAATCCAGTCAGTAGATGCTTCTCGTATCGTTGTTAAAGTGAACGAAGAAGAGCTAGTACCAGGTGAAGCTGGTATCGACATCTACAACCTGACTAAATACACACGTTCTAACCAGAACACATGTATTAACCAGCGCCCATGTGTGATGCCAGGTGAACCTGTATCACGCGGTGACGTTCTTGCTGATGGTCCTTCAACAGACCTTGGTGAACTAGCGCTTGGTCAAAACATGCGTATCGCGTTCATGCCTTGGAACGGTTACAACTTCGAAGACTCGATCCTAGTATCTGAGCGCGTAGTTCAAGAAGACCGCTTCACGACTATCCACATCCAAGAACTTACTTGTGTGGCGCGTGATACTAAGCTTGGTTCTGAAGAGATCACAGCGGATATTCCAAACGTAGGTGAATCTGCTCTGTCTAAACTAGACGAGTCAGGTATCGTTTACATCGGTGCTGAAGTTAAGGGTGGCGACATCCTAGTTGGTAAAGTAACACCTAAAGGTGAAACTCAGCTAACGCCTGAAGAGAAGCTACTACGTGCAATCTTCGGTGAAAAAGCATCTGACGTTAAAGATACTTCACTACGTGTACCTAACTCTGTTTCAGGTACGATTATCGACGTTCAAGTCTTCACTCGCGATGGCGTAGAGAAAGACAAGCGTGCGCTTGAAATCGAGCAAATGCAGCTTAAAGAAGCGAAGAAAGACCTAACTGAAGAATTCCAGATTCTTGAGGGTGGCCTTCTAAACCGTGTTCGCGCTGTATTGATCGATGGCGGTTACTCTGAAGCGAAACTAGACACAACTGATCGTAAGAAGTGGCTAGAACTAACGCTAGAAGATGACGCTCTACAAACTCAGCTAGAGCAACTTGCTGAGCAGTGGGACGAGCTAAAAGCTGACTTCGATAAGAAATTCGAAACTAAGCGTCGTAAGATCACACAAGGTGATGATCTAGCACCTGGCGTACTGAAGATCGTTAAGGTTTACCTAGCGGTTAAACGTCGCATCCAGCCTGGTGATAAGATGGCGGGCCGTCACGGTAACAAGGGTGTAATCTCTAAGATCAACCCTGTTGAAGACATGCCATACGATGAAAAAGGTCAGCCTGTAGACATCGTACTTAACCCACTGGGTGTACCTTCGCGTATGAACATCGGTCAGATCCTAGAAGTACACTTAGGTCTGGCAGCGAAAGGTATCGGTGACAAGATCAACCAGATGGTTAAAGAGCAGCAAGAACTAGCGAAATTCCGCGAGTTCCTACAGAAAGTTTACGATCTAGGCGAAACTCGCCAGAAAGTAGACATTGCTTCTCTATCTGATGACGAAGTTCGTACTCTGATCAAGAACCTACGTGGCGGTCTACCAATCGCGACTCCAGTATTTGACGGTGCACCAGAAGCGTCTATTAAAGCGCTACTGAAACTAGCAGACCTACCAGAATCTGGTCAGCTAAAACTGTTTGATGGTCGCACAGGTGACCAGTTTGAGCGTCCTGTAACTGTAGGTTACATGTACATGCTGAAACTGAACCACCTTGTTGATGACAAGATGCACGCTCGTTCAACTGGTTCGTACAGCCTAGTAACTCAGCAGCCACTTGGTGGTAAAGCTCAGTTCGGTGGTCAGCGTTTCGGTGAGATGGAAGTATGGGCACTAGAAGCATACGGTGCTGCTTACACTCTACAAGAAATGCTAACGGTTAAGTCGGATGACGTTAACGGCCGTACTAAGATGTACAAAAACATCGTAGACGGTAACCACAGCATGGAACCTGGTATGCCAGAATCGTTCAACGTATTGTTGAAAGAGATTCGCTCGCTAGGTATCAACATCGAGCTAGAAGACGAAGAGTAATCTCTTTCTCTCTCGACCAAGGTTGAGAGAGATATAAAGCGATTATTTGGTAGAAGGTGCTCACTTTAGCGGGTGAGCTCCTTTTAACTCCTTACAGGAGCTGATTGTGAAAGACTTATTAAACTTTCTAAAAGCACAGCATAAGACCGAAGAATTTGATGCAATCAAAATCGGTCTATCTTCTCCGGACATGATCCGTTCATGGTCTTTCGGTGAAGTTAAAAAACCTGAAACGATCAACTATCGTACGTTCAAACCTGAACGCGATGGTCTGTTCTGTGCGCGTATCTTTGGTCCAGTTAAAGACTACGAATGTCTTTGTGGTAAGTACAAGCGCCTGAAGCACCGTGGTGTTATCTGTGAGAAGTGTGGTGTAGAAGTTACACAAACTAAAGTTCGTCGTGACCGCATGGGCCACATCGAGCTAGCTTCACCAGTAGCTCACATCTGGTTCCTAAAATCGCTACCGTCTCGTATCGGTCTACTAATGGATATCCCTCTACGTGATATCGAACGTGTTCTTTACTTCGAAATGTACGTAGTAACAGAACCGGGTATGACTGATCTAGAAAAATCTCAGATGCTTACTGAAGAAGAGTATCTAGATCGTCTAGAAGAGTGGGGCGACGAGTTCACTGCTAAGATGGGTGCAGAAGCAATCAAGGACCTACTAGGTTCTATGGATATGCACGCTGAAGCAGAACAAATGCGTGAAGAGCTAGAAACAACTAACTCTGAAACTAAGCGTAAGAAAGTAACTAAGCGTCTGAAACTGGTAGAAGCGTTTATTCAATCTGGCAACAACCCAGAGTGGATGATCCTAACTGTACTTCCAGTTCTTCCGCCAGATCTACGTCCTCTAGTACCACTAGATGGCGGTCGTTTTGCGACTTCAGATCTGAACGACCTATACCGTCGTGTGATCAACCGTAACAACCGTTTGAAGCGTCTTCTAGAGCTAGCTGCTCCGGACATCATCGTACGTAACGAAAAACGTATGCTGCAAGAGTCTGTTGATGCGCTACTAGATAACGGTCGTCGTGGTCGTGCGATCACAGGTTCTAACAAGCGTCCTCTGAAATCTCTTGCTGATATGATCAAGGGTAAACAAGGTCGTTTCCGTCAGAACCTTCTAGGTAAACGTGTAGACTACTCTGGCCGTTCTGTAATCACAGTAGGTCCATACCTTCGTCTACACCAGTGTGGTCTTCCTAAGAAGATGGCACTTGAGCTATTCAAACCATTTATCTACAGCAAGCTAGAGACTCGTGGTCTTGCGACTACAATCAAAGCTGCTAAGAAGATGGTAGAGCGTGAAGAAGCGGTAGTTTGGGATATCCTAGACGAAGTAATCCGCGAACACCCAGTACTATTGAACCGTGCACCTACACTTCACCGTCTAGGTATCCAGGCGTTCGAACCAGTACTAATCGAAGGTAAAGCGATCCAGCTACACCCACTAGTGTGTGCGGCGTACAACGCGGACTTCGATGGTGACCAAATGGCGGTTCACGTACCTCTAACTCTAGAGGCACAGCTTGAAGCTCGTACTCTGATGATGTCGACAAACAACATTCTGTCGCCAGCGTCAGGTGATCCGATCATCGTACCTTCTCAGGACG
>NZ_JAHGAD010000114.1:0-5392 GCF_030248375.1 Vibrio sp. B181a
ACCAGCTCAATGAGCCTTTGTTCTTTGGGCGTGGGGGTGAGCGCATCAAACAGCGCCGGAATGTAAGCCAGCGTTTCTTTGCTGCGCGGGTGCGTGACCACTTCTTCTCGAAACGCGCAGTCTGGCCATGCCAGCAGCGCGCTCATGACCACGCCTAATAAGGTTTGGTCACCCGCGGCCAGTGCTTGACGAAGCCTAGCGGTTAAGTCTTGCTCCATGGCGTTGTAGTGCATTTGCATCTCTTCATCCATTGGCACTTCCTCAAAGTGTTCCTGGTAAGGCGGTAAAATCCCATCCCCCATGTCTTTGAGTTTGACAAACACCGTATAAGGCAGGATGTACTTCGCCACGCCGAGCGGACCAAAACCGGGCGCTCTGGTTTGGCTGACTTTGACGTTCTTGCCTTTGGCGGTCTTGTGGTTGGCCTCATCGGTGACTTTCATCACCTCTTTGATGATGCCGTGCTCTTGTGAGAAAATCAGTGCCGCGCTGCCTAATTTGCCACGGTGGTAGCGATAGCCATCTTGCATCATCACTGAGGGCATGGTGCGCCACAGCAAATAGAAGAGGTCTTCCGCATAGCCGCCCATCAACGTGCCAGTCAAAAGAAGGCATTGTTTCACGCAGCCGGCTAATACCTGCATCGCTTGCCCCTGCGCGGCTCCGGCGTTCTTATATTCGTGGCACTCATCGATGATGAGCCAGTCAAAGAACCCGCGAGGGAAGTAGCGCTTAATGAACTCGCTTGCCTGGTAATCACCTTGCCCAAACGCAAACTGGGTTTTGGCCAGTTTACGCTCGATGCGCTCAGATTGACGCTCGCTGAACACAAACTCCCCGTCGTCATCAAGCAGGTTGACCAACTCATAAATGTTGTCGGTCAGCGCTTTGGCCAGCATGCGCTCACCAAAGCCATCGAGCAGCTTACCGGCGGTGACTTTGCCAATCGTCGGTAGGGTCTGCAGGGCGCGGGACACGGTTTTGCTCAAGGTATCGCTCTGACGCTGACGTCGGAGTGTCCACAGCGCAGAGCCACACGCCGCGCAGCTGAGCTGTTGGTCTGTCGGAAAATGACTCGGTAATATCAACTCGCCTTCATCATCCTTGACCAAACTTGCGCAGTCCGGGCAGCGCACCAACGTCAGATTGGTCGTTTGTGCGCTGAGGCCATCGTGGCCGAGCTCGCGCTTGAGGGTTTTGGTCTGATACGCTGGCTGCCAGTGATAGCCCATGCGCATTCGCACGCGACCCAACACCACATACTCCGGTCCGTCATGCGCTGTGGCCGCTCTTAGTTTGAGTAAGGACTGCAGCGTATCGGGACCATTGAGTACCCACACCTTCGCGTTAGGCACGGTATCGAGAATTTCTCGACGCCATTTGTACACCAGATGCGGCGGTGAAAGCAGCAGGAAGCGCTTGGCTTTGCCTTCCTCATAGGCAATGGCACTGGCGGCCACACCCATGATGGACTTGCCGGTGCCCATTTCCCCGTTGAGAATGCCTGCCGGGGCACCGTCATCGAGAAGTAGGGCGCTGATGGCTTGCACCGCTTCGGCCTGCGCCTCAAACGGCACGCGCTTGAGCGATTGCATCACCGCTGTGCGTGACGCACTCGGCGCTTGATAGCGCGCGGGGTGCGCCGCTTCAATGTTATCGATCAGGCCTTCACCGAACTGGTCGATAAAGTCATGCAGCGATAACACCTTGTCATGTTCAGGTTCGCTCTGTGCTTGGGTGTTCATCTCTGTTGTGTTCATAGCATCGCGCCTTCTGTGACCGGCAGTAAGCCTTGTTGCATGGCTTTGCTGACCAAGGTTTCGATGGGCTCAATCGGCAAATCGAGCTGATAGGCGTGTACGCCCACACTTGGCAATACCTCAATACAAGCTCGAAGTTGTGGCTGCAGCATGGCTTGCCAGTCTTCGAGTAAAGGCAAGTGGCACAGCTGCTTGATGGTTGGCCATAAATCGAGCCAAGCCAGCGGCGCTGCGCTCAGCAAGGTCATGCTCTGACCCGAAGGTTTGAGCAGCGATGGATGAATGAGCCAAGTGTGCACCCATTCGCCGACCGGGGTGTATTTGGGCAGGCGAGTGGTGCGCTTGGTGAGGGCCTTGGCGTGAGCAAAGTCCATCACCAGACTTTCTCCATCTGGCTGCTTGACGGTCATGACGCGCAGTCCGCCTTCGCTCAGCGGCAGCGTGAGCGCCGCGAAGAAGTGTTGCATCATGCCATCGCGTCCCCACAGGGAGAGAAACTGCACCTTGTGGTCCGCGGTGGTGACCACCGCATCGAGGTAGAGCCCGTTATCGAGCGCAATCAGTGGTGTGTTCATGGTTGGGTTTCCTTATCAAAAAAATAAGGCGCCTCTCCCGTCAGGAAAAGCGCCTGACGGGCCAATGAAAGTGGGGTTATTGGATAATCACGATGTGACCAAAGCGCTCACCTGGGGTGAGGTCAATCGCTCGAATGAGCGGCTGAAATTGGTCTATTTTGGTCGTGATGGTTTGATGCTCGTCGATACTGGTGACCGTTCGCTGCACCTTTTGGGTGCCGCCTTTGACCAGCAGTGTCCGCGTGCCATCATTGCTGACCACCTTGCCGGCGATTTGCCCTGCCGCGAGCGACAGCGACAAATGCCAGGGGGAAAGTTTACGCAGTGGCCTAGGCACGCGTGGGTGTCGAGCTTGGTTAAATTGCGTATCGAACGTGGGCCAGAGGCCGCCGTGGTGCAAAAACGCCGCTTGAAGCTGTGCTGTCTCTGGCCGCACCATTTCAAAACGAAACGGGGCGTCAGTGACTGGCGTGACCTCAAGCTGAGCCTGCGTCGTGACGTGGGGTGGAATGGGTAACCCTTCGCCCACTTGCATCAAGCTTTGCGCGGTGGTGCTGCGCAAAGCTTGATGCTGACTGCCACGTAAGTCGGCTTTGCGTCCCAATAGCACCACTTGCTTAAAGCGGTCGGTGCTGGCCTTAACCACCTGCACCTCCCGCAGTCGCAGCGACAGGTAACGACAAAGCGCGGGCGTGAGCGACGGGAAGGGCACCACCAACACCAATACGCCGTCGCGTTTTAGGGTCGGAAGTAGGCGTTGAATAAACTGCACTTCCAGTCTGGCCATGTCGCGTTGCTGCTTTTCTATCTGGTCGGTGACCGCATCGCCATACGGCGGATTCAAAAACAGCAGACTTTGACTGCCTGCGCCTATCACGGTGTCAAACGCATTGCTGCGCAGCACCGTATCCAGGCATTGGCTCGCGCTCTCAGCGCGCCCCGCATCGAGCTCCACACCATAGGTGTGAAGCGTACTTTGTGGGTGCGCGTCAATGTCAGCCGCCAGCTTGGCCAGCGCCTGACCTTCACCGCAGCACGGGTCGAGTAAGCGCTGTGTGCCGGCTTTGAATGTCAGCCGCTTGGCAATCAAGGTTAAGGTGGCCTCATCCGTTGGATAGTAGCCATCTTTGAGGTAGTTGTGCGCCACGCGCGGATGCATCACCGCCATCAGCTTGCCTCCTCATCGACACGCAAACGCAGCCAGTGCTGCGCCTTGGGTTCGAACTGCCATACTCGCTCGTCGTGAATGCGACGTTTGAGGTATTTCAGTTGTTGCCCCATTTTCTCACGGCCCACTTCGGGGTTGAGTTTGACGATGCTGCCGACCTGCGCAGGCAGTGGCCAGAGCTCGCCAAACAAACCTTCAAGGTCGTCTTGTGCGCTGCTGTTGCCATGGGAAGCCGATGCCGTGTCACGCTGCGCCGCCAGTTTCTGCTGCGCTTTGCGCTCTTTGGCGAGTGGGTCTTCTTCCATCGGCGCGTCGCTTGGCACGGCTTCTTCTTTGTAGTCGCTCAGCCAAATACCACTGAGTTCGGCGCGGGTTTCAATCACCACGCGATGACTGGTTTGGTAGCTGCCCGAGTAAATGCGCGTTAACCCAAAGGTGCCTTGGTAGGTGCCTTCGTTATACTCATCGAGCACTGCATCGCGGATAGCAAACTTGCCAATCTCGCTATCAAGGGTGGCCACGTTAAAGTCGCCATAGCGACCGGTGACAGTTTTAATGGTTAAGGTGCCAGGGAGTTGGACCATATTCGGCCTCCTGAAAAATCAAAGGCCTTCCCACCGGAAGACCTTCCGGTTAGGGATAAGAGAGCGGGCTATAGCCAGCCACGCTCTGCAAACGAGGTGACGGTCGCGCCGACCACAAAGTGGTCAAGCACGCGCACGTCAATCAGCGCCAGCGCATCACACAAGACTCGGGTGATACGTCTGTCGGCCTGACTGGGTTCACTCGATAAGCTCGGGTGGTTATGACACAAGATGACCGCCGACGCATTCCAGAGTAGGGCGCGTTTCACCACTTCTCGGGGGTAGACGCTGGCGGCATTTATGGTGCCGTAGAACAGCACCTCAAACTCAATCACCTGATGTTGATGATTCAGAAAGAGGACGCCAAACACTTCCCGCTCCATGCCCTGCAATAGGCCACTTAAGGTGCGTTTGGTCTGCTCAGGGCTGGTCAGCGCCACGCCCGGTGACAAGCGGTCCATCGCCATGGCATTGGCGATATCCAGCAGTTCATCTGGGGTGACGGGCTCGGTGAGTTGGTAGTATTCGCCAGGGGCGTCTTGCAGCTCTTGCAATTTGCCTTGGCCGTAGGACGATTGATAGCGCATAAGCTCACCAGTCAATACTGAGCATTGGCTCAGCGGCAGGCTCGCTTGGCAGTTGATGCACGGCCTGGCAGAAAAGCCACCACTCAAACACCGTCTTGGGCTGACACGTTAAACGAAACGCCTGCGCCTCCCCATACAGCCCGGTCGTTTGTTGGACCGAAAGCAGAGTGAGCGTGTGCATGAGCGTTTGTTGCTTGTCTGTGAGCGCATTAAGCGGTATTGAGTAGAAGGATTTTTCGCAGTAACGCGGCAATGACGTCACAGGCTGCGCCTGCTTCAATTGCTGCTTAATGCGTTTTATCCAGCTCTCTGCCGTGCTCCAGCGACCGTTAGGCTTGAGAGCGCCAGATTCGACGTCTTCAGACCAACGAATGCCCAAGTAGCGCACCGCCTCACGCTGATTGAGAAAACCATGGCACGTCCATTCTCCTCGAACGCGCTTGCCATACTCATCAAATGGGTTGCTCTCGCCAAACTCCGCCGTCACAACAAACTGGTCGTCATGACGAGGAAAGCTCACGCCGAGCGCCGCCATGTCGCGCTCAATGGTGTTGGCGGTCAGTCGGTTTTGCTCAGCGAGCCACGCTTTGGCATCACGAAGCAAATCTGGGTAAGGGTAATGCCATGCTTGCATGGCGTAACAAATCGAATAAGACATTGGGTGCTCCAAATAAAAAAGGGGCACCCAATGAGGGTGGCCCCTCATGGGTGAAAGGAA
>NZ_JAHGAD010000115.1:0-28650 GCF_030248375.1 Vibrio sp. B181a
TCGAAAATCAGCAAGGTGTGTGCTGACAACGAAACCATCATGCGATGAAATCACTGCAACGTTATTTATCCCTTATCCCTTATCCCTTATCCCTTATCCCTTATCCCTTATCCCTTATCCCTTATCCCTTAGATAGTACAATTTCATCAACGACTCTGGTCAACCTTCAATTTTTGCGTATAATCGCGCCGTTTGCTTCGTATAACCCCAATGATATGGTTTGGGGGTCTCTACCAGCTCCCGCAAAGTGCTGATTACGAAGAGTTGAGATCACTGTGGATCTTACTCTTTGTAATAGCGTTCGATTTTTCTCAATCTATACCTATCCTTAGAGTAATTGCATCCACAACAACCATAAGAAAAAGTGGGAGTTTATTATGAACGCATTTATTCAAGGTCTTCCAAAGGTAGAGTTACACTTACATATCGAAGGTTCGCTAGAGCCAGAACAGTTGTTCGAACTGGCACAACGCAACAACATCGGCATTCCTTACGAGTCACCACAGGAACTGCGCAAAGCATACGAGTTCGAAGATTTGCAGTCTTTCCTAGATATCTATTATCAAGGCGCCAACGCGCTGCGTACGGAACAAGATTTCTATGATTTGACGTGGGCATACCTAGAGCGCTGCAAAGCCGACAACGTTATCCATACTGAGATCTTCTTTGACCCACAGACCCATACCGATCGCGGCATTGAGTTTGAGACGGTCATCAATGGTATTCACCGTGCTATGCAAGATGGTAACGAACAGCTAGGTATAACGTCTCAAATCATTGCGTGCTTCTTACGTCATCTATCGGAAGAGAGCGCGATTGAAACGCTGCAATCAATCATCAAGCATCAAGACAAAATCATCGGTGTCGGTTTGGATTCTTCAGAGCTTGGTCACCCACCAGAGAAGTTCAAACGTGCTTTCCAACAAGCCAAAGAAGCGGGTTTGCTCACCGTGGCACACGCAGGAGAGGAAGGTCCGGCACAAAACATCATCGATTCTGTCGAGATGCTGGGGGTTAGCCGCGTCGACCATGGTGTTCGCTGCGTTGAAGATGCATCGTTAGTCGAAGCACTTATCGACAGTAAAATGCCACTCACGGTATGCCCGCTGTCGAACATTAAGCTTTGCGTGTTTGATGAAATGGAGCAGCACAACATTGTCGATTTGCTACGTAAAGGTGTCGCGGTAACCATTAACTCGGATGATCCGGCGTACTTTGGTGGTTACATGACGGATAACTTTATGGCAGTCAGCAATGCGCACCCAATGACGAAGCCGGAGTTGGCTCAATTTACGATCAATGCGATTAATGCAAGCTTCATCAGCGAAGCACTTAAAGCCAAATACCGTGCTCAAGTCGCTGATTACTTAGCGAATCACTGATTGAATACCAATTGAATCAAATAAGGGCTAGTGATCTAGCCCTTCCTCGTCAGAGGTAAACAAATGCGTGATCGTCGCGCAAGTCCCTTGCTCATCAAACACATGCCCAGCTTTTCACACAGTTTCTTCCCGATTTCTTCGCTTCGTAAAGTGCCTTGTCGGCATTGGCAACCAGTTCATCAAAGCTTTGCCCTGCTTCCAATGTTGTGACACCAGCACTAAACGTCATGCTTGTTACGGGCGAGAAGTTTTCCTGCTTCATCTTCTCTTGCAAATTGATGGCAATTTGTTCGCTCTGTTCAATCGATGTCTCTCTCAACAGAATAACAAACTCTTCCCCACCCCATCTGGCAATAAGATCTTGCTTTCTCAAGTTTTTACTCAGGAAATCAGCGATATGCATCAACACTTGGTCACCCACATCATGCCCAAATGTATCATTCACCGCTTTAAAGAAATCAAGGTCGATCAGAATCAAGCAAGTGGTATCAAAAAGCATCGTCTTATTGGCTAACTCTTGATGCACTTGGTTAATTAAAGCCCGCCGGTTGAATAAGTTCGTCAGAGGGTCATACATCGCGAGCCATGTTAGCTTCAGATTGTTTTCATTTAATAACTTTACCGACAGCTCCAAATCATGGTTGGCATCGTTAAGCTCATTCGTTCTTTGCGCAACCACCGCTTCCAGATTTCGATTATGCTGTCGAATCTCATCAATGGTGTTTTTAAATGCCTTCGATAGCTGCCCTATTTCATCTTTCGAGCTTTGTTCCACAAACTGAGTGTAGTGATTGTTCACCGAGTTTCTCACCCCGTCGGTAAGCTGCAAAATTGGCCGCGTTACAGAGTTAGTCAGATAGATGATGATAGGAAAGAAGACTATCAATACCAGCGATGAAGTTATGGTCACATCCTCGACCAGCGCTTTAATATCAAGGAAAATGTCCGATTCTTTGGTAGTGACAAACAGCGTCCAACCGGGCAAACAATCTATCCCTGCAAAAGTGACAATCTTAGATTCACCCAGGTTTTCATCAAAGTAGTGGCCATACCCCACTTCGTGTTGTTTTGTTTGCAAGGCAATGTCACCAAATCCCATAAAACCAATATGGTCGACATCGAAAATGTTCGCATCAAGAATAAGTGACTTGTCGGGGTGAGAGACCACATTGCCAAAGTTGTCGGCAATCCATGCATAACTGCTATTGCCAAGTTTGACTTCTGAAAGTCTGTTTCTGAGATGGTTTATTGATATCGACACCGCAACAATACCGCGCCAATCTTGCTTCGTATTAAAAACAGGAACACCAAGTGCAATCAATGGCTCTCCGGTAACTAAACCAATATGTGGCTTAGTCACGTGATGGCTGGCCAGTTTCCATTGCACATCATCCTTAATATCTGGCTGGGTGATTTGGGTTTTACGGCCTTGATAGTCAGTAAGATTCCAATCTTGGTCGACAAAGCTCGTATTAATCACCGCCTGCCCAAGTATGCTTTGAAGCCATTTCAGCTCTTCAATGATAAAAGGCACGTCCCCTTGCCTGACTCTTTCATGGCCACTGATGGTTCGTAACGAGGCAATACTTCTTTGTAGCTCTTGGCTAATCACATCTGAATGGAGGTTAGAAACCTGAAGTGAGTTTTGTAGTGCAACATCAAAAACACGTTGTTGCTCTTTAAAGTAAAGGACGCTAAATAAAATCAATACGAAACATATCGTCATCAAAGAATAGATGACAACAAACTTGGTTCTGATACTGGTAAAGAAAAACCAACCGTTCCGCACAAATGCCCTTATGACTTTAGGGGATATGCGTACAGTTTAGTTTGTAACTTAAGGTTATTCCATACGGTATCGACAGAATAATTACTGTAATCTAATGATTCTTAGTAAAATTCTCAGCAGCTAATAAACATTGTTCGCGTAACCACTGATGGCTTGGGTCATTAGTACGAGACGGATGCCAATACATCGCGACATCAATCGGATCTTTCATAAATTCCGCCTCTAGCTCTCTCAAGTTATAAAGTTTTCGGTATTGCTCCAAGAGTGTTTGTGGCATGAGTGCGAGATAATCACAACGTTGAATCAGAGGAAGTATCTCGATAATGCTTCCTGCCTGCCAAGCCACTTGGCGTTGCCCTAAGATCTGCTCATTCTTAATACCTCGACCAAGCAAATAACCATTTTTTTGATCAAACTGAGATAAGGTGACGTGTTTTTCATTGAGGTACTCTTCAACGCTGATGGTTTTCCCTTTTAAACGTGGGTGCTCTTTACGACATACAACCGTTAACTTATCTGACATCAACACTTTAGAACGCAAATGCGGATGCAAATTGGTTTGCGCTTCAATCACCAAATCACACTGTTGTGTTCTTAATAGGCTGGTTAAATCCATGGTGAAAAGCGGCTCTATTCTCGTATTGGCCTTAGGCGCCTTTTCGCTAAGCAGTGCAGCGAGTTCAGGCAACAGGGTAAAACTGAATACACTAAGGGAAGAGATCACAAAACGCTTATCGCACTCGGCAGGGTTAAATCGAGAATGCTCAGGCAACATATAAGCAATGCTTTCTACCGCACTCGCCAAAGTAGGATAGATATCAATGGCAAACGCAGTTGGGGATACACCATGACTTTCACGGACAAATAACGCATCCTTAAACACCTCACGAAGCCTTACTACCGCTTGGCTGACCGCAGATTGGCTGACACCCAGCCGTTGCGCCGCTTTGGTGTAACTCTTCTCTTCGACAATCGCCACAAAGGTTGGAATAAGACTGTAATCTGAGTGCTTCATAGATTATGTGTTCTCGGGAAATTTCATAATGATATGAGATTAGCTTATATCATATATAACTCAACTTATGACGTTTTTTCATACAATTCCGCGCATGTGATTACAAAAGACAAAACAACAATCACACGCTCAACGTTTTACCCTCACACATCGACAAAAGGTATAACTATGAACGTCATAAAAGCCATAGGTCGCGTCATCTTTGCGATTTTTATGGTGCTATTAAAGTTCTCACTTTTCATGGCTCTCATGCTCGGTGGCGCTTACTTGCTTGCACCCATGGGCACGATCAATTCGAAAGACATTGATATGAGCTTATTTACCAACACGCCCAACGACACCATGATGGTGATCTTCAATTCTGAATACTTCAGCGGTTATCTGTTCTCCGTTACCATAGCGCTTGCCCTTTTTGTCATCTATTTGCTATGGCAGATCCACAAAGTTGCGGTACATCGAGCTCAAGAGAAGAAAAGCTCTCACATCCAATTAGTCTTTGCCCTCTCCCTTTGTGGCTTGTTCATCCATAAAGCATGGTGGGTTCTGGCGTTAATCATTGCGTTTGCCAACTGGGAGCACATCGGTAACTCACTAAGTAACATCATTCGCAATAGTCATCGCTCTTTTGAGCCTCAGAAACCAACCAAAGCGACGGAGGAGTAAGCCATGAAAGAGGTAATGATTCCGTACATTCTGATCATGTGGATTTTGGTCTCGACAGGAGCGATAAAGTGGACGTTCAAAAGTGCGTTTTGGATTATCTCAGGCGGTGTTTTCATCCTTGTGGTTCTAGGTATTCTCTCGCGTCTTTGGGCCCCTGTTGATCTCACTTACTCATCAACAGTTAAAGCGCCGCACTCGGTTCTTTCTCCGTTGCTCCGCGAGCAGATTGACCATATCTATGTTGACCATAACCAAGAAGTGAAAAAAGGCGATGTGATTTACACCCTCGTCGATACCACTTCCTTGGCCGATGTAGAAAAAATCAAAGCGAGCATCGTGCAACAAGAAGAGAACGTAGCTCAGTTAAAGCGCGATATCGTGCGCGGGAAAACGTCGCCAGAGATCTTCAAAGGCCGTGATATCGAATACTACGAATCACAGCTGCGCATCGCACAGGCGTCACTAAAATCTTTGCATGCGGATTTAAAAAAGACCGAATTCGAGCAAAGCCGCAAGACAGTTAGAGCTCCTTACGATGGTCAAGTCGCGGTGGTGAACGTCGCCGATGGGAGCCGTGTGGGCAACATGCACATCTACGATACTTCTCGTAAGTTCTTGGAGATGCGCATTCCAGACCAAACCTATCGCTATGTAGAAAAAGGACAGTTCGCTGAGTTCTATGTTGATGCTTACCCGGGCGAAGTGTTCCGCGCTCGTGTCCACAGTATCACCGCTGGTACCGGAGAATCATCGGTATCACCATTACAAGGTCCGCAAAGTGTTCGCCAGCACGTAGGCGCGAACACCAGCAGCCATGGACGAACCGTGATCCTAGAGATCTTCGAACCTGAAGGTAAATCGATTCCAATCGGCGCAACAGGTTCGGCTTGGATTGCTGCAAATAAGCCCCACAGCTTGTTTGGCTTTATCGACGTGATTGGCGCGGCAACGGTTCGACTTCACTCTTATAAGTCATACCTAAACGCCATGTAACCAACATACAAACCGCCGACTCAGGCGGTTTGTTTTTATGAAACCTATTAAGCCCTTACATTTCGTCTGTGGTTAGGTGGTCGTTTTGGCGCTAGACTGAGTGAGCGAAATAACGCATACACAAAAGGAAGAAAATCATGATTCAACAAGGTCAAGCATTGCCTGCTGCGACGCTAAGCGAACTGACTGCCGATGGTATGGTAAATCATCAAGTAACCGAGCTGTTTGCAGACAAGAAAGTGGTTCTATTTGCGGTACCAGGTGCATTTACTCCGACGTGTTCAGAAGCGCACCTACCGGGTTATGTTGTACTGGCAGACCAGCTAAAGGCGAAAGGCGTGGACCTGATTGCTTGTGTATCTGTTAACGATGCATTCGTGATGCAAGCTTGGGGCGAGGCACAGAACGCGTCTGAGCTGCTTATGCTGGGCGACGGCGACGCAAGCTTTACCAAAGCACTGGGTCTAGAAATGGATACTGGCGGTTTTGGTGGCGTTCGTTCACAACGTTACGCAATGATCATCGACAACGGTGTCGTAACCACGTTGAACGTTGAAGAACCAAAAACGTTTGAAGCGAGCAAAGCAGAAACCATCCTCGCTGCACTTTAAACGCAAAGCTAAGATCACAAAACGGAAGCCGATGTGCTTCCGTTTTTCTATCTGAATACGGTGAGAGTCCCGAGCGGTATTAGCTCAACGCGACACACTTGATAAAGATGAAGTTAGGGTACGTCGCCAAGCGTTGGTAATGCTCCTGCGAGATTTCACGAATACTCTCATTCACTTTACCCTCTGAGACAGCCAGCATCGCCATGTTACTGCCCGTAATTGCATCCGTAATGTCTTGCAATGAGCGGCGGTAGAATGCGACAGAAACCGGCTTTCCAATCGTGTCCCACACATCTTCGATTCGCTCTTTCTCAAAGTAATTATCCGATGCAGAGCATTCAAAATCAGCGAATGGATGATGAGTTGAGAATACAAACTGACCTCCAGGCTTCAACACGCGCTGAATGTCATTGAACAAGGGGCGCAGGTCTTCAATGTAATGCACCATCAATGGACAAATCACCAAGTCATACTGAGCATTCGCCTCTTCAGGCAAACCAAGTGCCAAGTTCTGAGCATAAGCGTTGACCGAGTCACCAAGCTTGTCTTTAACAATATCAATCATCTCTTGCGCAGCGTCGATACAAGTCACGGAAGTGGCACCGCGCTCCAAAAGAATTTGAGCGTAAATACCTGAACCACAGCCTAAGTCCAGCACCTTTTTGCCAGCCACATCACCGACAAGTTCAAGGGTATTTGGGCGCTCAAAGTGCGCGTTGTACAAGTTATCTTGCGCCGCTAAATCATATTGCTTTGCGTAGGTGGTGTACATCTCTTGCTTCATGGTGACTCCGACAGGAAAAGTGGGATGCGAAGACTAGAAAATACTCGAAAACAAGTAAAGTAAAAAGCACGTCAGATGAGTGATCTTGCGCGTACACTGAAGAAGATTTGTGACTAGTGGTTAGATTGAGCCTCTCCAACCGATTGCAAAGGCTCGATACATAACAATAAAGCGCTTATAGAAACGATAAAAACTGCTCTAGCGCATTCGCACTACACTGGTTTCTTGCTTGCGCTGCATTTCTGCAAATGTCATGACAAAGGGAGAAGATTGTTTAACACGGCTTGGCAATGAAGACAGCGCATTGTAGGCATCCTGCTTAGTCTTAAAATCCCCGACGGTCACGGTATACCAGCGAGTACCACGGCTATTCTTCCAGTTCACCCAAACCGGATGCTTCGGATCGATGTAACGAATGTACTCTTTCACATCCTTCTCTTTCTTCAACGCCAACACCTGCATGGTGTAGTGGTTAGGGTTGAGGTAGCCATAAGCATCTTGCGATGACATCACCCCCACACACTGTCCAGTTTCGACAGGTTGATGCTGTGGCATGACACAGCCAGTAAGTGACATAGCCAAAGTCAAAGATAGAATCTTTCGCACGCGTAACTCCGTTTTTTGTTCTGAATGGTTCTCTTGATGAGTGCTCAAAACAAAAAGGCGACCATTTCGGCCGCCTTAGTAAATTTAATATTGGGAATCTTGGTTAGAACCAGCTTGCCACAAGACGTTTGAACCAGTCCATCAAACGCTTAAAGATACCGCCCTCGTCAACAGGCTCTAGCGCAACCAGTTCCGCTTCTTTCACCACGTCACCGTCAACTTTGTACAGCACCTTACCAACCACTTGATTTTGTTGAATCGGTGCCATCAGGTCGCCGTTGTATTCCACTTCCGCTTCCAGTTTGTTCACGTCACCTTTTGGTAGTGTTAGGTAGATATCGCGGTCAACACCCACTTTTAATTCGTCTTGGTTACCCATCCAAACACGCGCCGTTGCCACTTCTTTACCCGCTTGTGTCGGAACAACCGTATCGAAGAAACGGAAACCGTAGCTCAGAAGCTGTTTACTCTCTGATTCACGTACGCTCGGGCTTTTCGCGCCCATCACAACCGCGACTAAACGCATGTCTCCGTTGGTTGCAGAAGTCGCCAAGCTGTAACCTGCGCCGCTGGTGTAACCCGTCTTCATGCCATCAACACTCATGCTGCGATCACGTAGCAAGCCGTTACGGTTGTATTGGGTAATGCCGTTATAGGTAAACGACGTTTCGCTGTATAACGGGTAGATATCTGGCAGATCACGAATGATCGCACGGCCTAGCGTTGCGATGTCACGCGGGGTTGAATACAGACCATCACTGTCCAAACCATGTGGGTTGGTAAAGGCAGAGTTAGACAAACCAAGTTGGTTCGCCCAACTGTTCATCAAACCAACAAAGCCAGCTTCACTGCCCGCAACATGTTCTGCGATGGCGACACTGGCATCATTCCCCGATTGAACAATCAGACCTCGGTAAAGATCAGAAAGTGAAACTGACGTCCCTACCTCGATAAACATCTTTGACGAATCTGGGAAGTTTTTCGCCCAGGCGTTGCGGCTTATCACCACTTCATCGTCTAGGCTGATGTTACCTGACTTAACCTCTTGGCCCGCAACATAAGCCGTCATTAGCTTAGTCAGACTTGCCGGGTTGAGACGCTTGTCGGCATCACGTTCCACCAGCACAGTGCCAGTGTGGTAATCCATTAAAACATAGCCACGAGAGCTCAGCTCTGGGGCATTAGGAACAACGGTAGGAGCAGCAAAACTAAACGCAGAAACAGCAGTCAAGGTGGTCGCTAACGTAGCATTGAATAAAGTGTTTTTTCTCATAGCAGCATTCTGTGGCTTACAACTTACAAACTAAGTCGAGTATATGGAAACGCTGTTCAGTTACAGCACCTCTGTTACGATTGGTTACGTTTACTCGATATTTGTCGAAAAGAATGCGAAGTCGGTTGAAGTTTGTGCTTATTCGTTCGCCAATTCGGTGAAATCATGACTTGTGACTCGCTTCCATTGTTCACTCATTGCCGAGATGACTAAGACACCCCCAATTGAGCAAGCCATGCACAGACAACACCCCAGCAATACTTACACATCAAAACATTACACATCGTTGCATTTTTCATATAAAAGCCTGCCAAATATCGAAATAACGCCTAAAAAACCCTTTGAGTTGCATTGTTTTACACAAAACACTATGATCGCGTCGCATTTTTTAATTTGAACTCAAAATAATTGGAGGGCGGTTTTAGTGTTTTTCTTGTTCAAGAAGGGCACATTTAAAAAAGCGTATATGTTGTATTTATGGATAATGCACTAAAAAAATATAGTATCGACACTACCGACTATCAGGTTGGTCAAGATAACGTTCAAAAATGGGGATTTGATATCCACAATCCAGTATTCGGAATTAGTGCTGGTCTTGTTCTTCTCTGTCTTGCTTCTCTTCTCATTGTTGACCCTGCTACTGCTCGTGACGCCTTAAATGGTTTAAAGAACAGCATCATTTCAGACTTCGACTCGTTCTTTATGTGGTCAGCAAACTTCTTTATCTTATTCGCTATCGCGATTCTTTTATCTCCTCTGGGTAAGATCAGAATCGGCGGTAAAGACGCCGTTGCGGAACATTCAACCGTCTCTTGGTTGTCGATGCTTTTCGCTGCGGGTATGGGTATCGGCTTGTTGTTCTGGAGTGTTTCAGAACCAACGGCATACTTTACCAATTGGTTTGGTACCCCTCTCAATGTAGAACCTTACACGGAAGAAGCGAAATCACTCGCGATGGCCGCCACCATGTTCCACTGGGGCATCCACGGTTGGGCGATTTACGCCATTGTTGCACTCTCGCTGGCCTTCTTCGCATTCAATAAAGGTTTACCGCTTTCTCTGCGTTCTGCGTTTTATCCGATCTTTGGCGATCGCGCATGGGGTTGGTTAGGCCACGTTATCGATATTCTGGCGGTACTCGCAACGCTATTTGGTCTCGCGACTTCTCTGGGCTTAGGCGCGCAACAAGCCACCAGCGGTATTAACCATGTATTTGGTTTAGAAGGTGGCATTGGTACGCAAATGATTGTTATCGCCTTCGTTACTTTTATTGCAGTACTGTCTGTGATTCGAGGTATCGATGGTGGTGTCAAGCTACTAAGTAACATCAACATGGCGGTTGCGTTCGCTCTGCTGGCTTTTGTGATGTTTATTAGCTTCGATATTGCGACAACATCCATTTGGGATACCGCTGTCGCGTACGCACAGAATATTTTACCGCTAAGTAACCCTGCCGGTCGTGAAGACACAGAATGGATGCATGGCTGGACAGTATTCTATTGGGCATGGTGGGTATCTTGGTCACCATTTGTGGGAATGTTCATCGCGCGCGTATCGAAAGGTCGTACTGTTCGCGAATTCATCTTCGCGGTTATCGTAATTCCAACTACCGTTACACTGGTTTGGATGGCAGTCTTCGGTGGTATCGCCCTTGATCAAGTCGTGAACAAAGTCGGCGAACTTGGTGCCAATGGATTAACGGATATCTCGCTTACTCTATTCCACGTTTACGACGCGATGCCGTTTAGCTCGATCATATCAGTACTTTCTATCGTCCTGATTTTGGTGTTCTTCATCACCTCATCAGATTCTGGCTCATTGGTTATCGATAGCATCACTGCCGGCGGTAAGATTGATGCACCAGTGCCACAACGTATTTTCTGGGCATGTATTGAAGGCTCTATCGCTGCCGTTATGCTCTGGATTGGTGGTAAAGAAGCACTGCAAGCGCTGCAATCTGGTGTTGTCGCGACAGGTCTGCCATTCACATTGGTGCTGTTAGTGATGTGTGTGAGCCTGATTAAAGGGTTAAGGTCTGAGTTACCTGCCTATCAAAACGCGGCGCAGAACGCGTCTGTCGCCTAATTCATCCTGAGCAGAAACGTATAACAATACGGCTCATCGAAGATTGAGATAACAAACGAGCGTCTATTTGGCGCTCGTTTTTTGTTTCTGGCTAACCACGTTCAGCAGGTACTCAACCAACACTCAAGACCTGAACTAAGGACATAAAAAAGCCCCAAACAAAAAAAGTCGGGGCAAATAAAGCAATGAGTTATTGGTTAAGGGATACTAACTCACCACTGGAACAACGTCAGGTCTATGACACCAATTACTACGTGGTTTCACTTTGAAACGATCAAAAAAGGAATGCCGAAGCATTCCTTTTTGTCTACTTGAGAAAGCGAGATTATTCTGGCTTCTTCGCCAGTGCCGCATCAATGTCTGCAGCGCTGTGACGCTCTGCCACTTGCTCCCACTCTTCACCCCATGCACGGTTAACGATACGACCACGCTGCACGGCTTCACGCTCATCAATCGCTTTCGCCCAACGCACAACGTTTTTGTAGCTTGCTACGTCTAAAAATTCAGCCGCATCGTAAGCACGACCCAGCACAAGGTTGCCGTACCAAGGCCACGTTGCAATATCAGCGATGCTGTACTCGTCACCGCCTAGAAATTCATTATTCGCAAGACGCTTGTCTAGTACATCTAGCTGACGTTTTGTTTCCATCGTGAAACGGTTAATTGGGTATTCAAACTTCTCTGGCGCGTATGCGTAGAAGTGACCAAAACCACCACCTAGGTATGGTGCAGAACCTTGCAACCAGAATAGCCAGTTCATTACCTCAGCACGCTTCGCACCTTCTGTTGGTAGGAAGTGACCAAACTTCTCGGCTAGATAGAACAAGATGTTACCCGATTCAAACACGTTCACTGGCTCAGCACCTGAACGGTCAACCAAAGCCGGAATTTTCGAGTTCGGGTTGACGGACACAAAACCAGAGCCAAATTGGTCGCCGTCACCAATCTTAATCAGGCATGCGTCGTATTCTGCTTCTGTTACGCCTGCCGCCAAAAGCTCCTCAAACATGATCGTCACTTTCTGACCATTTGGTGTACCCATTGAGTAAAGCTGGAATGGGTGCTCACCAAGTGGAAGTTCTTGCTCATGACGAGCACCAGAATCCGGACGGTTGATACTCGCCCACTGACCGCCGTTTTCGTTATCGTTTGTCCAAACTTTTGGTGGAATGTATTCGTTAGTCATTGTTATCCCTTATTGCGTTTGAATGCATCTTCAAACTGACGGCTCTAGCGCGCCAGCAAGCATCATTAAAATCGTCCCTTCGCCATTGGCTTTGGGCATACCCAAGATATTAGGTCGAATTCGCCAAATAAAAGTCCTGCAATCTCTTTTAGTTAGAACCTTTGGTTATGGGAATTTCTTTCACGATATAAGCAAAAACAGCGCGTTAATGTGAGCTAGGTTCGAGATGCCAATAATGAAGAACAGATCAGAGTCAGCGGCCCATCCATCATCTCGGTTTTGATCAAGCTCGCATCGTGGCAGCAGCTTATCGATAGCGCAAAACCGTGCAGGTAATCCGCCAATAGGTCTAAGCTGTCTTTTTCTACTTGCTGGGATAAGCCCAAAGGCTGAACGATCAATTGATAACGCTCGGTGAACACTTGCGCCGGGCCATGGGATGTCATGCTCAACATGGTTTGCAACAGCCCGTTGTACTCACGCAGGAGATCGATATAACTAACACACAGGCTTTTGAGCTCACCTTGCCAATCTTCATTACTCAGTGGTTGATAAATTTCCTCCACCAGCGATGTAGTGAGCGCTTCAAGCAAGGCATTCTTATTTTTGAAGTAGTAATAGATCGCCATCGGATCCACATTCAGTTGAGTCGCTAACGAACGAATGCTTGGTACCTTTCCGTCTTTTTTCATCAATAACTTAGCCGACTCTAAGATGCTTTCTGCACTTAGCTGCGACTGCTTTGCGGTCGGTCTTCCGCGTTTCTTTTCGTTGACAGACATTTGATCTTCCCGATAAACTCAATATTATTCTACATTGTAGAATTAATTTTAACTCAACCTTTAGCCTGGCTCAAGCATCACCACTTAGATGAGGTACTCATGGCAAATATCGTATTTATTGCAACCAGTTTGGACGGTTACATCGCAGATAAACAGGGCAAACTCGACTGGCTACAATCCGTACCAAATCCAGACAACATTGATACTGGCTTCTTCTCACTGATGGAGCGTATTGATGGCTTGGTGATGGGGCGTAATACCTTAGATGTGGTACTGAGCTTTGATTGCGATTGGCCATACAGCAAACCCGTTTTCGTACTCAGCAATACCATGACGGAAGTACCACAAGGCTACGAAGACAAAGTATTTTTAGTAAAAGGTGAGCTCAAAGATGTGCTCGCTGATTTGAATGCGAAAGGCTTTAACGAGCTTTACATCGACGGCGGTGTGACAATTCAGAACTTCCTCAAAGAAGATCTTATTGATGAAATGGTGATCACTCGCTTCCCTATTCTACTTGGCGGCGGCGCACCGTTGTTTGGTGATTTAGCACAGCCACTACACTTTAAAGTCACGAAAAGCGAGGTGGTGCTAGATACCTTGGTTAAAACCACTTACATACGTGAGCGATAGTTTGCCGCGATAGCTAGAACAAAAGAAAGGCGCCCTTCCTGATAGATGAAAAGCGCCTTTCCAATGTTCGAACCTATCCTGCTGTTACCGCTTTGCGCCAGATAGTCCATTTGATCCAGACTCAACGTAACCCGTGTGACCTATCCAAAGTTGATAGAAGTCGGTTTCATCATGTTTCGGGTTCCGACGCGCGAACTCCCAACCATTGCGCTTATAAAAAGTGAGTGCTCTCGTGTTCGTTCGGCTTACAGAAAGTACCGCACGCAAGCACCCCGCCTGGCTCAACGTTCTGACGATGTAATCTTGCACTTTAGGGGCAAGCCCTAATCCACGGAAATTCGGTTTTAGATAAATAAGGTGCACATAGCCCGTGTCCGGCTCGGGCGAAAAGCTACGAAATTCGAGTTGCCCTGCAAACTCGCCATCCACAAATATATGAATGTAGAACCAACCTGATGTCGATAATCGTTCCGAGACTCGCTCACGATAGCCACTGATGAAGTCCTCGAAGCCATCATAGTGTCCGAAGCTACAAAAGTACGCATCCTTCCTAGATGCAACACATAGCTCGAAATCTTCATCCATGTTTATCTGTCGAAAAGTAATTTCCATCTTTACCTCTTCCTTCAAGACTACTTTCAGATTGAAAAAAGTCACTAAAACTCTTTAGCCCACTTTCGAATCAGAGTTATAAAACACTTACTTGTGAAGGGAGCAAAGAAATGCTTTTCTCCGAAAAGTTTATTGTTACAACAAATTTATCCATAAAATCCCCACCCAATAAGCCATCCATAGCAAACATTGGACTTAGAGGATAACTCAATATATCTGAGGAAAAGTTTTGGCCTAGGATCTCTACGCTAGAAACAAAAAATTTACACTGAATATCCGCACCTAAGTTGAGATTACAATCAGAAAAGCTTTCATCAGTATTGACTTTATTTGTCGAGATCATTGACGACGTAGCGCCTGTGTCCAAAATCATTTGGTAACTATCAACAGAGCTATCCATTTGTAAAACTATGTCACCTTCATTGCTCTCCACATAAGGTTTAAATTCTGTGTAGTTCTGTGCAATACCAGTCGATTTATTCCCATCTATCGTGATTGTTTCATTTGTATAATCAAAGGTAACCACTTTGTCATAGAAGAAACCTCGCCCTAGAACCACTTGCTGATTTTCTTCTACACCTTCTGGCGCATCGCCTAACGAGGCTGCCCATGGGGAGAGTTCTAAGCCAGTTAGATTGTTGAATCTCATACATTGCACTTTGAGAGCGGGAAGAAAAAACTTTCTATCAGAATGAGTGGCACCTAAAATATTCACGCTATTTACAGTTTCGCCCGTATATTTAACGCCAGATATTTTTTTGATCTCTGATATTGGAAAATATATACCTTCCTCAGCCCCTAAGTCGACAAGTGCCCGGTATGTGCTGCCGCCAATGATGACTTCTATGGTTGGTAAACCAAATTCATCAAAGATAATGGGGATCTCGACTCTATTACACTCTACCTGTTTGGCAATTATACTCGTTGAAAACAAGGTTATTAAAATTGAAAATGATAAAAATTGCCAAATATTCATTTTTTCTCCAAAATATAAAATCAAATAATATATAAAATTAAATTTTACGCGCAGGACACATCGATAGTTTTAAAATTTTGAGTAAAAAACTTCACCTTGACATGGCTAAATAGTATCAAATTTCAAGGCTTCAGCCAGTTTAGACCATTGATCCATGAAAGGAATAAAGTTAGTCTCAGGTATGAACTTCTTGGCTTCAATATTATTTTTAATAAAGACTTCTTCTAGGGCCCATACATTATGATCAGCAAATATAGCCCACGCTTTTGCTCCATCATTTAACTCATGTTTTGATATTTTATTTACAGATAAATATCCTTTTAAAAATGCCAACGACTTATTTGCTTCCATATCAAAAATATACATACAAGCCCTTGCTAACTCATAAGCTGGTGGCATATTTTGCAATAGGTCCCAATCGATCACATCACTAACGGTTCCATCGGTATCAAAAAAAACATTAAAGTGGTGATAATCACCATGAATTAGTTGCCTTTGTGTGTAGGGAGTGAATGAATGATCAGACTCCGGGCTAGCCAAATAATTTCGCTGTTGCTTTACTCTTCGTAGTATAGAACCATCTAAATCGTTCACTTTATCAGCTTCAATAATAGTGATGATTTTTTGAAACCTCTTAACCCAATCATCTTTATCCCAACAAAGGTTAATACTTGGAAACGCACTTCCATCTACAGACGCAAGTTGAAGGTGCAGTTTAGCCAGAAATTCACCTAAATTGCGGGCATGCAATTCGGATAATTTGTTTTTATTGAGTAATACTCCTTTCGCAGCAGGGAACAAAGCGTATGTCTCAGTCCCGATTTTGCTGAAGGAGCTACCTCTACAATTTAAGATAGGAACAATGATACTTTTGAAGTTTTCCGCGAGCGCGATAAGCAACTCGTGCTCACGTTCAATTTGTTCAACACTAAGAGCTCGGTATTGCCTGAGGAAAAAAACCTGAGAGCACTGTATTCGAAAAATGCGATTGGTAGTTCCTGATGATTGCAGTTTGAAGCAAGCATCATCGCCAATCTCCGGCCAAAGTGAACACACCTGATACTTAAAGTTATTTCTACTTTTCATGTTCTTAGGAAATTCTCATGTCTATCTGAATGTGTAGCTATTTTCTAAACAATCAGCTTAAAACAAATCAAAACGCACTGTTGAAAGTCATTAAAAAACAACGTTGGACAAAAGAAAACTCTAAGACCATCCGCAACGAAACCAGACTTTTGGTGATAGCATGCAAGCAGTGTATTGAATTTTTATCAATGCTTAACCAAGGATCAATAACTCCAAAATATATGATAACAAGACCACATATGCAACAGGTTTAAATTATTGAAAATATTATTCATTTAGCATTGATACAGACAAACTAACACGGCACAATGCCCACCCAAATAAGACGAAAAGTTGTCCAGTCAACGTCATACAACAAGGAGAAGTTCATGGTTGTCGTAGCAAGGTTTTCTTTTCCCCATGAAGCACATATCGCCAAAGCAAACCTTGAAAGTGCTGGTATTCAGAGCTTTATCGCCGATGAGCATACCGTGAATACACAATGGCTCTACTCCAACGCTATTGGTGGTGTTCGCTTAATGGTTTCGGAAGAGGACTTTGAGGAAGCAACCGAGATCCTGAGTTGTGACTTTTCTGAAAGCCTTGAAACTCACTCCGAAGTCGCTGGAGAGAAAAAAGACCTTTGCCCTCATTGTGGAAGTAGTGATCTATCCGCCCACACAAAAGGAAAGCGACCTGCATTTCTGGTGTTCATATTGTTAGGGTTTCCACTGTTTTTCTATAAACAAGGCTACAAATGCAATCAGTGTGGTGAGTTCAGCGAGCAACTTTGAGCCATGTTATGAAGGCTATCCTCCTCAACTTAAAGCAGCAGTATTCGATAGGATTAAGAAATCATGATTGAGTGTAAAAAGTTTATTTTTGATGTCGATGCAACGTTAGTTGATACTCAGGCCGTAATAGACAATATCTGGAAAAAATGGTGTGAGACCGTTGGTGTCAGCTATGTTGATATGAGCCAATACATCCACGGAAGAAAAATTGAAGAAACCTTGCACTGTATATCCCCAAGTTACGCTTGTGACGTACAAGTAGAGAAAGTAAAAAGCATCGCATTGTCTGAGATGACAAAGGCACAGGCGATATCCAATGCCCATTCATTCATTTCCAACCTTAGTCCTAATGCTTGGGGTATTGCGACAAGCGGGCCAAAAAAAGTGGCGACCACCAGTCTACTAGCGTCAGGCTTTGATCTACCTAAAGTGATGATATGCGCCGAGGACGTCCTTAAGGGCAAACCAGACCCAGAACCGTTTATTAAAGCCGCTCATGCACTGAATGTCACTCCGTCCGAATGTGTGGCATTCGAAGATTCCCCCTCGGGCGTGTTATCAGCGAAAAGAGCTGGATGCTTTACGGTCGCGCTACTCACTAGCCATAGAGAAGATGAACTAAAAGATGCAGACCTTATCGTGAAAGGCTTTGGGCACCTAACGGTGATCAAAAACCACAATGGTTCTTATTGTCTAGCGGCTTCATAAAACGATTCCGATAACTGATACACAGACAGATTCAGCAGTTAATAACGCCACAAATTCCTTATTTACCAATTTATAAACTATGAAATATCAAGCTAACACTCAATAAATTTTATAAAATTTAATCAAATTGAGATCTTGTGCTGCACACTGAAACAAAAAATCCAAGCGAAATTTTCCACACATTCACGAAATTGATAGGTTGATCCTTGTAGGGTAAATACTCTACTAGTGATAAAAATTAAAATAAGGACTTTTTATGAGACCATCATTCTCGATCAGTATGGCGCTTGCTACCACGGTGGTTGGCTTCCATTCCTATGCAGACAGCATCAACACAACTACCTCGTCATTAACCTCAACCAACGTTGCTGAGCAAAAACAATCGTTAGCATTGCAGATCAGTGCCAGCTACGCCGATCTTGAGTCTTCTTTGAAAGCTCAGATCACCGAAAAAAGTTTATCGATGCCGATAGACAAGCTGAATTCAGCTCAGCCCTACTCGACCTTCTCTAGCGAGATGCAAAAAGCCGATCTTAGCTATCGCAAGATGAAAGGTATCAATAACTTCAGTGATTCCGTTCTTGAAATCCGCATGGCTGATGAAACCATGATTGACGCTTGGAAGGATGGTAAGAGCCCGCTGTTCGCATTCGAACCATCCGGTGACGATGCCGATTGGCAATACATTGAAGCGTATGACGTGTACGGGCAAGTTCATGAGTTAGACGTCTACCAAATGCCGGATGTCCCTGTCTTCGTGATTGACAGTGATGGCGCCAAAGAGCTCAAAGCGGGCCTGATGGCGATGCAAGCAGAGCTGAATCAGCTTGGCATGACTACCCAAATCAATGCCGACGGTAAAGACAGTGCCGACAACACTCAAAAACAACCTCTAATCGGCAAGGCTCGTCACTCTATATCCGAATCAGAACCGGAAGAACTGAACACGACTCAGCTTACGAAGATTCGTTTAGCCGTGGATAGAGAACCTTGGATCTCAGGTAAAGCCGAAATCTACGCGATCGTAACGGGTGTTGATGCCAGCCGTTTAGAACCGCAGATTGATCTAGTTGAAATGCCTTATCTGGATTACGACAAGCAAACCTATTACCCAAATCAAACCATCATTTTTTGGCCTCGTTACCGCTGGGGCGCAGCAGACATTATTCTGATGGAGCACGATGACGGCACGAACTATAAAGAGCTTGCAAAACTGCTGGTCAAAGCCGCAGAAGAAGTACTGAAGATGATCCCTGATCCAGAGGTACAGGGTTATGTGATCATCCCTCAGATCACCAGCAAAATCATTGAGTTGATTCCAAACAATATCTTGGTTAACGATGATGACTTTGTAGACGTATATTACACGCTACTGCAGAAAACCCCTTATGTTGACCGCCCTGGCGCAGGTGGTAATGCGGTGGCATCTTTCACCCCAGTCACCATATTGCCTACTGAGTAACTTTAGGTTCATTACTTTGGTCAGTAGGACTCGCTGTTCTGTACTGAACTGCGGCCGACCTAGATAGTTAGAACGAAAGAAAAAAGCCCTTTCTAGAAATAGGAAGGGCTTTTTTATCATCGATTTCAGTGTTTGATGGAACACGTTTTTGGACATAAACGATTTAGATTTAAAGCCCTAAATCGTTTAGCGCAGAATAGAAAAAGTACCTTGAAAACTTAAATGCTTTTCATGTAATCATCTAACAGCAATAGAAACCTCGACTTCATGTGCGCTTTTATAGTATTCAAAGTCTGTTGTATATGCTCGTTCATATAGGCAGTTTTCAGCGCTAAAGTAACTCCAAACTTCACCCCAAAGGTCTATAAGTGTTTGTGGCATTTCACCACTCGCAGAAAAAGTTACGTATTTGCCAGAGGTCACATTCACTTTTACTGAGTCGGGTAATATTTCCGGTGATAAAGTGTCCGAACAAGCGATAACGTCAAAAGCCCCCTTAAAATCAGATTCATAGTTTGTATAAATACCAAAGACATTTGATTTTTCAGTTAAATTTGGAGCTGCATTTGTGTCAAACTTTGCCCAAAGTTCTCCAATTTTTGCAGTCGATGGATCTACTTCATCAGCATTAGTTGTGCGAATGACAAAACCAGTAGCCTCAAAACCACTTACTTCACTGATATTCATTGTTGCTCCTTATTATGTTAGGTCAAACTAAGATATATGGCTCAAAAATTGAACGATGTTGCCATATGCATCTCAATCAATAAAACTAACTCATTCTAACAACAGAAATAACACCTGTATATAAAAACAGTTGCAGTAAGTCTTGTTGTGGGAGTGAAACGAATTGTTGCCTATAATAGGAATATAAATTCATTAACTGGATCGTATTAGCTTTAATAGAGCAGGAGCTAATGAACAGGTTGCGAACTATTTAAAGGCCTACCAAATTATGGGGCATTTTCGAGTTAGAAAGTGCCACGGGTAAAGATTCAACCTGAGAAGCTTTTGGACAGAAGCGTGTTAGAGTTTCTACTTAATTTAGCAAAATACGGATTAAGTCAGGTATGGGAAAACCATAGATTCGGCTGAAAATGTGGCTGTTTAGGTAACGTAGAAGAATACTAGAACTCTCATCCGCATTGAATGAGAGTTCTATCGTATAAATTTTGTTGGCTCATTTTTAAATCAGAAATTTATAACCCAGCGAAATCATCAGTAGACTGAGTGATACTGAAATTGTTCGTTGAATCAGTTTTGCGCCGTACTTCATGGCTGATGAGCTCCCAACATGGTTACCTAATAAGTTCATTACCACTAAAGGTATGGCCAGCATATATAGGACATTACCTGCAATCATAAAAGCAAATAACGCGCCGATATTAGAAGAAAAATTAAACAACTTTGAAGTGGCTGATGACGAAACTAAATCAAATCTCAGTAAGTAATGCAAAGCTAAAATCAGAAAGCTACCTGTACCTGGGCCGAAAAAGCCGTCATAAAAACCAATTACAAATACAGCAGCCGGAACACCAAATAGAATGACTGTTCTATTGATTGGAACTGAATTTTCTTCATTGCGATCCTTCTTAGGAATGAAAGATAAAATAATTCCGAACGGAAGCATAAAAAGAATGATTTTTCCGATTGTCTCAGGGTCAAAGTAGAGAATCGCTTGTGCACCAGCATACGCACCAATTAACCCGGCTGGGATACCGGTTGCCACTGCGGTCCAAATTACTTTCTTATTTCGAACAAAATTTCGAATAGCTGCGATAGTTCCTAACGTACTGACAATTTTTTCTTGCCCCAGAGCCAATTGAGGCGGTAATCCCGCAAGGATAAAAGAAGGAACTAAAATGAGTCCTCCTCCTCCGGCTACGGAGTCAATGAAACCGGCCGCAAAGGCCGATACCATTAATGCTATTAGTATTAAAAGCGTGATATCACTTCCTAACCATTCCATAGGTATCTCTCCAACTATTCATTTCCACATGCTTTTATCAGCACTGATGTATCAAGACGACCGAACCCTCTTTCTTGTAAAGAGAGATACTGACGATCAACTTCTTTAGTAAGAGGGAGAGATAACCCATTTTTTTCTGCTTCGTTAAGACAAAACCTGAGGTCTTTGCGCATCCAATCAATTGCAAACCCAAAGTCAAACTTGTTCTCAGACATAGTGACTGCACGATTTTCCATCTGCCATGATCCTGCTGCTCCATGCTTTAGGACATCAACAACCTGCTCTACGTTCAGACCTGATTTCTGGGCAAGAAGCACCGCTTCACTGAGTCCTTTTAAAACCCCTGCAATACATATCTGATTAACCATTTTGCATCTCTGCCCCTGACCGTTGTCACCCAGCAGAACGACTTGATTTGAATAACTTGAAAGTAATGGAGAAATGGCGTCAAAAACGTCTTTTTGCCCACCGCACATGATGGTTAATACGCCATTTTCAGCGCCTGCCTGACCACCTGACACCGGTGCGTCAATGAAATGTATACCTTTCGCTGCACACTTCAAAGCAAGTTCTTCGGCTAGCTCAGCCGATGTTGTTGTGTGGTCAAGCAATACCGACCCTGCACACATACTGTTAAGTACACCAGTATCACCATATACGACGCTTCGAACGTCATCATCATTTCCGACACAGAGTACAACCACATCGGCTCCCTCAGACGCTTCTGATGGTGTAACCGCAAACTTACCCGCATATTCAGTTGCCCAATTTTGAGCCTTTGAAGTCGTACGGTTATAGACAATAACGTCAAAGCCACGATTTGAAAGATGTCCTGCCATCGGATATCCCATTACACCCAAACCAATGAACGCGACTTTTGAAATGTTATTTGAATTATTCATGTTGTTCCCTTTTTACTGACGATGTTTATTACATTGAAGTATCTTAATTGAATAAATTGACATATGTCAATGTGGTTGATTTACTTATGTTTATAATTTTTTAAATGAATTAAACTAGATAACTATATTTGAGAGTTATTGAAGTATCTGTAGGAGCGCCAGTGAGCAACGCCAAGTTTGTCAAAATTGCCAAGGTTATCGAGAGTCGAATAGAAACGGGGGGATATAAACCTAACTCAAAGCTACCGACCCACAGAGAGCTTGCCGATGAACTGGAAACGACACCTGCGACCGTCGCCAAAGCCTACAACCTGCTTGCAGATAAAGGGAGAATTGAATCACACGTTGGTCGGGGAACTTATGTATGTGAAAGGTCTGATTTGGGTAAAGCGATCCAGGTACCTGAACATAGTGACGATTATAATTTTTCTATTCTTCAGCCTTGTCTGCATAAAAATGTTGATTCACTTCAACGGGCTTACCAGTCTACAGCGATGAAAATTACATCGGAACTGATCGGCTATGTTGAGCATTCAGGGCATGAAACCCATCGTCAAGCTGGAGTGACTTGGGCTGAGCACTATGGTTTGGAAGGCGGGAATGCCAACAATACAATTCTGACCAGTGGCGCACAACATGCACTCTCTCTACTCATCGACGCTATGACGAACCCTGGCGATACCATCGCTGTAGAGTCTCTTACTTACCCTGGTATTTTTGCTATAGCCAATCTTTCTGAGCGTAATATCGTGGGTGTTCCGATGGATGAATATGGGGTATCTCCGGACGCTTTAGACTCGGTTATTGCAGAGCACAAACCTAAACTGGTCATTATCGTTCCATCACACCAGAACCCAACCGGAATCACCATGCCTGAATTCCGCCGGGAAGCGGTTGCTAAGGTTATCCGTAAACATAACATATGGCTTGTTGAAGATGACATTTACTGTTTTCTTGATGAGAAGCCAATACCCGCTATCAGTAACTTTATTCCAGAACTCTCTTTTCATATATCGGCACTTTCGAAAGCAATCAGTCCCGCTATGAGATGTGGCTATATCAAAGCGCCCGATAGCCAGATTGCTCTGCTAAATGCCCATATACGAGCGACTATCTGGCTTCCATCTCCCATCAACTTTAGCGCTGCAACACACCTTATAGAAACAGGGGAAGCATTTGATTTAGCAAACTCTCAACGTAGCACTGCTCAAGAAAGGCAGTTAATGGCTCGAAAGATCATCCCAACGATTCAATGCAGATCCACGGGATATCACATCTGGTTGCCTTTACCAGAGCAATGGAAAGCAGAACACCTAGTTGAACAAGCTAAAAATCAAAATATCCTTGTCAGCAGCGGCAGCTATTTTGATGTACATGGAATAGAAGCGGGTCATATCCGTCTTTCATTAATGTCAGTCAGCACTGAAGCGAGGCTACGCGAAGGGCTTAATAAATTGAAATCTCTCATGGATTCAAAAGTAAATACTTTGTTCCCATTTTAGTCAGTAGATAGGTGGATTTAGTAAAAGAGCCTCAGTGCTTGTACATGAGGTTTGAACAGTAATCCAACAAGCATTCGCCTTGTAGCACTACTAAAGTTTGTTAGGTGATACTCTTATACAATCTGTTCGAGGAATTTGTGAAACAATGAACGGGGCAGATATAAGCTGTTGCAGAATCTGCAATCACTGAGCTTTCTCGTTGCTCGGGCACTATTGCAAAAATTGCAACAGTTCAACTACCGAGGAATCCTCGATAGTTGTTTGGTAAGCAATGTGCATATTTTGCACATCAGTTAGTTCTATTGCCGAAGCGTCGAGCTCAGAACAGATTTGGAGCAAAGGTGATTAACGAAACAACCTGTTGGACAATTGGGAAACAGCTTGTTTCACAAATAAATCTCATGTTGGTTTCATGCGCACTAAACACGTCTTGGGGCAAAGGCGTGTTTGTCATCGTCAGTACATATAACCTCTGTCAAGTTGACTGACAGAGGAAAGTGATAAACTTTATTGGAATCGATCAGTCTATATAGTCATTCGACAGCACCGAAGATAAGTATCGGTGTGATTGCTAAGGGTAACTGGAAGACCATTCCTTTTGGCGGCTTTAAGAAAGTGGGAAATGTTGTGGGTGCAAGGCGGCTGAAGATAATGGATGTGTCTGCGTTATATCCTGACGATGATCACAAAGTCATTTATACCATTCTAAGAAACCACTACCTCATTGAAACTTACCTAGACGGAAGTGTTTCATCCTGTACCACAACTTCTACTGGCTCCATTTGATTTGCCTTCATTTACTTTTCAGCAGCCCCGTCCTCAACCTCTTTACGGTCGTTAGAGCCAAACGCCCTATCGTGAAGAAACGTCCCTCCTCGACCAAGACCATTGGAACATCTTTCTTTGTTGAATACTCCAACAAAACTGCCGTTTTAATTAATTTTTCGCCCTAAAACATCGTGTTAAAATAGCCAAATATGCAACAAATACACTATGGGGAGGTAAAATGAAAAAACTTGTTATTCTGGGTTTCACTGCAGTAGCGTTCTACTTTTACACCAGTGGCGATGTAGCCAAAATTAATAAACTTAGATCTGTAGAGTTCAGCGCCAAAAACAGGATTCTGACGATAGCAATAGATGATGATAGAGACTTGCAAGCAAAAATCAGAATAGACGATAAAATCGAAGAAGCTGTGTTCCTTAATCAGCTGATTGATAAAGGCAAGTCAATATACGTCGACGGCAACTATCTTTACCAAGGCCGATGCCAACACGTTCAATTAGAATGGCAAAAAGATGAGTTGTTCTTACCGAAATACTACAAGGTACTTTTGAATGAGGCCTGTTAGTTGTTTTATAACGAGGTTTCGGCATAAGGCCGCGATGATTAACTGATGAAGCCGATTAGGTCGTAACTTCTTGATTTAGTTGCGTCGAATCACACAACAAAGCAGTTGTATTGAGCAAGAATTTTGCTCTAAAGTGCTTTGGGGCATTTTCGAGCTAGAAAATGCCACGGGTAAAAATTCAACTTGAGAAGTTCTTGGACAGAAACGTGCTAGTACTTTTTCTAAATTAGCAAACAATCAATAAGTGCAGGTATGGCAAATAGTAAAACTGACGTGCAGATCTTACAATTTACTTATATAGAGGCTCAGACTTGTTCAACATCTGGCATTTAACGTTGGCTACGCAACGCTTAATCCTTATCTGTTAGAACTGTCCTCAAAGATAGCGACTAACCCGATCCACTTCTTTAAGAGCAATGCTGTCAGCAGCTATTCCAACGTGATTCGCATCCAATGAATACCACTTAACTTCATCAGCCTCTTGAGCTGAAATATCTCCTGTCCAAGCGCTAACAATAAAATAATGGATCAATTGCAGCTCTTTCGTTGGGTGGAACAAGGAACATAAATACTTGTATTCAGTTGGAGTAACATTGAGCTCCTCATTTAACTCACGGAACAACGCCTGAATTTGAGTTTCACCGCATTTAATATGACCACCAGGTATAGTAATCAAACCGGGGTCCGTTTCTTTTTGCTCACTACGTTTTTCTAGCAGTACCTCAGAACCATTGAGCATAATAAAAGAGATACATTCATTTACTTCCATCTGTACATTCCCTTGAAAGTTATAACGCTCTGTTAAGGTGTGAGCAACGCAAAACCTATGCTGCCGCATACCACCTTAATCACTAAATTCAACGCATAGTAAAAAATGCCACGCGTTGCGAATCACTCTTAAACAGATTGTTAGGTTTATGTGTTGCAGAATAGCTTAAACATCGAATTATTCGTTTTAGAAATACTATTAACATAGCTCAATAGTATATTGATTTTATTGTTTGGGCTTGCTCTTAACCTTGAGTTTGAGATGCCCGGCTGAACAATCCAGACTTCATTCATTGCACTCGGGCTTTCCAGAGAAAATAATATTTTCTCGTAAAGTTGATCTGCATCCTTAATTGAAAGATCTAAATATTTAGCATTAGAAAATAGTCGTTCTTTTTTATCTGAATAGGACAACGGAAAGAAATACTTCATATTCTTTATAGCTTGTGCCACAACGACTTGTAAGTCATCCACGCGCAAACCTTGCTGTCGATTTGAAGAGTATTTTTCATGACTGAGAATTATTTTATTAGTGCAGATCACTATATGGTCAGCAATCTCATTTGCTCCATTGTCTTCGATGATAGCTAACACATCCTCTTGAGTTATTAAGCTATACATATAATCTAAAGTAGCATCTGAAATATTCTTTGTGTAAGGGGACCTTGGAGTCTGTGCTTCACTTTTTATATCGACAGAGTTCCACGATATTGCACTATCTATACCTTCAGTAAATGGGCACCTTAATCGATTATCAAACCAATGGCTTCCGTCTCTATATGCATAAGCATTATCAAACAATAAAGTATAGTTGGCTGTATCACTCAAATATTCAATGAAATCTGTCTTACGCTTTCTAGTGGTGTTATCTGGTTTATCACTGAAAAAAACCTTTACTTCATCAGATGTATTGTCGAGCGAAAATTCTGGGACATTATCGTTAAGATCTATATTCAAAATGAAATTACTATGGCTATTTCCTATCTTAAACTTATTACTAATAACTCTTTCAATAAACCAGTCTATTACGTTTACACCATTTATATTGAAATATAAATTACCTTTATCTCTAACAACATAGTCAATATAAAGTGAAAGAATATTTAGTGGGCCAGATGGAGGCTCTACAGGACAGACAAGTATGGGTAAACTAAAATCAAGGTCATCATTTAGAATTTCAGTTAAAACCTCACACTTCTTGTTGAACTGAGATATCCCTTTGCACCAACCACTCCAAACCTTTCTTTTCTTGGCGGAGCAACCAACACTGGAGCCAAGTTCAGAGCTCTCTGAAGATGCGATACAAAAGTTAAAGCTATAACCTGCATCAAATGAAGGTGCCAGTGAATACCTCGTATCTTTACCAGAATATGACTTGGATTCTACGGCTGTACCACCCGCACCGAAAGTATTAACCAAGCCCATAGTTCTAATTTTCAACTCATCGCCATTAATTAGATTATATATTTTCTTGATATCAATATCTAACTTGCAGAAGTGTATTTTCATTATATGATCGATTAGATCTTGAAGTTTCTTATCACTAGAATAGCTAAATATATATTCACTATCATCATTAATGATGATAATTTCATTAGTTCTATTAAATATATTTTCAGGAATATCGGATAGATTCTTACCTTTTTCTTTGTACCAAGTTGGTAATGTATATACCGCCAAGACGTAAATATTTGATCTCGGTCTCTCATAGTTTTGTACGATTTTTATTATTCGTTTTATTCCATCTTGGTTACAATATTTATACAATAGCTTGCCAAATTTTTTACGATTGTATTTTTTCTTCCCTCTAACTTTTACTTGGAAGAATGGGGTAATTTTAGATAATTCAAAGACAGCCAATTTAAACCAACTAGTTGCATACTCAATCAAACACCCATCAACTATACATATTTCATAGTTATAAAAACATGATTGAAATCATAAACCAAAGTAGTAGAAAGAAACCTAACGCCGCATTAAGGGGTGAGCAACGCACGACCACGAAACTCAGCCTCACCACCGTAAACACTGAACCCAACAAGAACCAAAAATGCCATGCGTTGGGAATCCCTCTTGAATGCCTTGTTAGATTACTTTTTGTTCATCCAGATATTGTAAATTAAGCCTATTATTACAAGTGCGAGTCCCCAACCTGGATGTGGTATGTCATATTCAATACCCAAATACTCTTCTAAAAAAGCGCCCAAAAGTTTATCTAGGAAAGGGGATGCAATGATTGATATACCCCCACCCACAACAAGAATCGTCACTTTATTCACGAAAGAAGGCTTGAACAACATGACAAAAGAAATTAGTTCGTGAAACCATTTAGGCTCAGGAATATTACACTGAATAAATGCTAAACAATCATTAACATGCTTCCTATAGCCCTCAATTGGAGATTTATTTTTGGCTAATTTGGAATTTAAAGATGCTACGACTAGAGTCCACTCATCCACTAAATCAGGTTTAACCCTAGCAACTAATGAAGAAGCTTGGTCAACCCAACGTTGAAACTCCGAGTGTGTAACGCCAACTTTGGGGTCTTCCATCAGTTTTTCGTCACCAAGGATCTGAGTGTACCTTTCGATGAAGTCGTTCCCTTTCTCAATAACTTCTTTATACATATTCTTTAAATTAATCTCCAACTAATCTAACGCCCTGTTAAGGTGTGAGCAACGCAATGCCGAAGCTACCGCATACCACCTTAAACACTAAACGCAACGCATAGCAAAAATG
>NZ_JAHGAD010000116.1:0-1413 GCF_030248375.1 Vibrio sp. B181a
TAATGCCGTTCGGATAAGCATTAATGCTTATATCTAAATGGATATTTTGTAGGGACAAAAAGGACTGAACGTGGATACGTTCGGTCCTTTCTTTTATCCGGTAAAATGAAGTGACTTATGCTTTCCCTCATTTGCTTGAGTTTGCTCGGTAGAGTTCCATCAGGACTAAGTGCCAACCAACGTAACTGGGTATCTATTAAGTTTATTGCCGCTGTAAAGCTAACTCTAGTTGGGCTTACATCAGCGTCTTGAGCAATATGAATCATCTCTAAGCGCACCAAATTGTACGCTAGCAGTATTCCCCAGAGCTCTTGCCTAACACCAACAGCAAAACGACTTCTCAAGGTAACCTCGCTTTGTAGCTGAGTTTGCTTTATCTCACCGTAACCTTCTTCTATTTCCCAGCGTTGCCAATAGACAGCTAATAAATCTTCTAATGAGTACTTCTTAGGGTCAACAAGGGAAGTTATAAAGCCTTCAATTTCACCTTTTGGGTCTTTATAGAGGATGAGACGTGCCTGCCAATGAGTCGGCAAATTAGGGTTATTACGCTGAGCTTGTGGTGAGATAGGCATAGAAATAAGCATGTCGTTTTCAGCAAAGTGCTCTACAACTTCATACCTTAATTTCCGTTTTACGGGGGTTAGCCAGTGACTATTGGAGGCTGCTGCATTCCACGATATCAACAAGTCGGCGGAAAAGTAGCAACGATCAAACAATGTAAGCGAGTTGGCTGGCACGTCTGCTAATAATCTGTGTGCTAACGTTACCTCGCCAACCTGACAAGCATCGAATGCAGCCCCCACCATAAAGCGTGTCTCGGTCGCCATCAGGCCGACCAAGCGAAGTTGAGGGTAAGGTTTATGTTTTTGAGAAATGAATCCAAATGCTTGCGCATTGTCTTCTGAATCTTGACAACGAAAAGTTGTACCATCCACGGCCATGATGCTTAGCCCTAGCACCTTATCTTTTACTAGTGCGTCGCTCTCCCAAGCCGCCACAGAGGTTTTAAATAAAGCGGCAAGAGGGGCCTCATCTAAACGTCGCCTAGAGTCAGTTAGCACACTAGGTGCAACACGAGACCATGTATTCTGAGGTTCGGGTTGAAGAGCTAAGTCAAGAGAACTACACACTTCCTTAATTGATTTGTTCCGCTGCAGTCCCATCCAAATAACAAGCCAAACCGCTTGTTGCGCTGGTAAACGTCGTCTCCTAATACTTGCTTTAGATGTATCAAGCAAAGCTTGCTCTATCCATTCAAGTTGAATGGCATTAACTACAGACTCGTAGTTTTTACCATCCTCTATCGTTCACAAAAAACGGAGCTCGAAAAGCTCCGTTTTTTAGTATTTAGCGAGTGCTAAATAGTATTGTACTAGTCCAGTATTAACTGGCCCACTTGAGCGATCACCT
>NZ_JAHGAD010000117.1:0-3045 GCF_030248375.1 Vibrio sp. B181a
CTCTGGCAGGATAGAGCTATTGTCAAATGTGGTGTATGGAGGATCATGCTGTAGCCTGTTGATGAGCCTCCATTTCTTTCACTCCATCGATGAAGCGAACATCTTTCACAACATCCGCTAGGAGTGCAAAACCTCGTAGACGACGCCATTTCGTCTCTGCACTACGCATTAACTTGTAGGCCATCATCAACGTTGTCTTTCTGTTTCCACAGTTCTTTGTCTTGTTCGTGCGTAAACGTACTGTGGCGAACATCGATTCTATTGGGTTGGTTGTCCTGATATGAACCCAGTGCTCTGCTGGGTAATCGTAGAACGCCAGCATTTCAGCTTTATCTTTCACCAAGCAGTCGGTGGCCTTGGGATACTTGGCTTCAAAGCGTTTCTGGAAGGTTGAGAAGGCGTGATAAGCATCATCTCTCGTTTCTGCCATCCAGATATCTTGCAGTGCTTCCTTCATTCGTGGCTGCACGCTTTTGGGCACCTTGTTAAGCACATTCGCTGTCTTATGTACCCAACACCGTTGTTGAGCCGTTTGAGGCCAGCACTTAGCAACGGCTTTCCAGAAGCCAAGTGCGCCATCTCCGATGGCGAGCTTCGGTGCTAACTGTAATCCCTGTGCTCGTAACTGCTCAATGAGTTCCGTCCAACTTGCTTCTGACTCTCGATGACCATCCAGAACGCCAAGGACTTCTTTGCGTCCAGTGTCATCTACGCCAATAATGACGAGCAAACAGAGCTTATCATCCATCCTAACGTGACAGTAAACACCGTCAGCCCAAACGTAAACATAGCGACGTCTACTGAGGTCACGCTTACGCCACTGTTCATATTCTGCATACCAGCGTTCTTTGAGGCGACAGATGCTGTTGGCTGACAGGCCTTTCGCATCCTTACCAAGCAAAGACTCCAGAGCAGGCAGCATATCGCCCGTCGATATCCCCTTGAGATAGAGTAACGGGAGCAATGTTGCAACGCTCTTTGTTCGCTTGAGATACGGTGGTATCAAGTTGCTATTAAATTTGACGCCATGCCCTGAGCGATCTCTTACCTTAGGAATTTGCACTTCGACTTCACCGATACCGGTTTGCAATGTTCGCTCAGGAAGAAAACCATTACGGACAATGGCTTGTTTACCATCAACCATCGTCTTCTGATGTTGGGCAAGTAACTGTTGAAGCTCAGCTTCAACAGCTTGTGCAATCAAATCCCTAGCCCCTTGACGTATCAGTTCTGTGAGCGGGTCTTGTGGTGTATTCAGTGAAACAACAGTATTATCAGCCATGCGGTGTACCTTTCTGTTAACTAGTTGGAATGGCAATCTATAACGATAAATCCATGGCTGACATTGTAAATATGCTCGATATTGTTGACCGCACAGGGAAACCATTTGTTGCTCCAAGTGCATTAACACAGCGAAGAAAAAACCTCGGTGAGTCAGCGGCTAAAGCTCTTTTTGAGTGTACCCAGAGTCATTGGTTTAAGCAGGCTAATTTACCAAACTGGAACGGACTCACTCTTCTTGGCGTTGATGGTGTCTTGTGGCGAACTGAGGATTCAAAAGAGAACGCTGCAACGTTTGCAAAGCCTACCAATCGCGACGGAAAAGAAACACAGTACCCACAAGTACGCATGGTATGTCAGATGGAATTGAGCAGCCATTTAATCACAGGCAGTGCCTTTGACTGTTATAGCGTCAATGAAATGAAGTTAGCAGAGCAACTGATAGAGACGACACCTGATAATAGTTTAACCCTTTTTGATAAAGGCTTTTACTCCCTTGGCCTACTTCAAGCATGGAGCTCGCAAGGCATAAATCGACATTGGCTTATCCCAATGAAAAAAGGACTTACTTATGACGTCGTTCAGTCTCTTGGCCGCCAAGATAAACTGATAAAACTGAAGAGTAATCCGCAAGCACGTAAAAAGTGGCCAGAGCTAGAACAAGAAGTGGTTGTACGTTTAATCACGAGAGTCAAAGATGGCAAGCAATACGATGTTCTCACCTCAATGCTTGACCCTATGCTCTACCCAAAGTCAGATATCGTAGGCTTATATGGGTATCGTTGGGAAATTGAACTCGGATACCGTGAGCAAAAACAGTACATGCTTGGTAACCGACTCACGCTTCGAAGTCGACTCCCTGAATTAGTGAAGCAAGAACTCTGGGGAATACTACTGACCTATAACTTGATCAGGTATCAAATGGTGCAGATGTGTAATACGTTGAATGGTGATTACTTGCCATATCAACTTAGCTTCAATGGAGCACTAGCTCACATCATGCGCCTGATAGTGGGACTTCCATACTCGTCACCAGGAGCAATCCCGAGGCAACTCCAAAACTTCTACTCAATGAGTGAGAGCTTAATACTTGAACCTAGGAGAGAAAGATCCTTCCCTAGAGTCGTTAAGAAAAAGCCAAGCCGATACCCTAGAAAAAACAATGCCGATCACCTTAAGTGAACGGCATTAGAGCCTTGCTCTGCCCTGAGGGATCCCCTCATAAAGCCGCCAGTGCATAGCCATCTTTTAAGAGCTGTTCGTAGTAATCCCAAATCGCTAGCCTTCGACCTTCTTGAATTTTCTTCTTACGCTCTGGCATCACCATAGGAAAAACCATGTGCAACGCACCGATCATATGACGGATTTCTTCTCGTTCGAAAAATAGATTTGCGCGTGGTGAATATACCGGAATACCCTTCTCTTCGAGAGATTGCGCAAGCGCCCTTACCTTGTCTGCTTTTACAGAGCGGAATAAAAACGCAGCTTGGTTCCAATCGGTAAGCTTGCCTTCGTTTTTTAGGTGCATGAGCATCTGATAGACATCATCATGCCAGTCATCACCTTCAGGTGTCACAGCACTGACAACCGTTGGGCCTGCGTCAAAATCTCCTTCACGGGCTTCGATGGTTTTACTGTAACGGTAGTTCACACCGCCACGTAACCATGGCTTATCCCCCATGTAAGTGTCATAGAAGCCGACTATATCCGGATGATCCGCACCAGCAGTTTTGGACACCGAGTTAAGTGTAGTGGCATAGTGAA
>NZ_JAHGAD010000118.1:0-1471 GCF_030248375.1 Vibrio sp. B181a
TCTATATGAACGCTTCCCCATTTGCTAGGACATCGTCAAGTATTTTCAAACATGGTTAGGTGGCAGCTCTATATTCGGTCTACATTGGCAGACTCCCTGCCGACCCTAATGATTTCCGCAGCCTTATTCCTCATTCTCCTAGCGAGCTTATTGCTCTTATGAGCATTCAGGTTTTATAAGGCTTGGTCTGACCTGTTTGTCATTACTCTTTGATGCACCTTGGCAAACTTTCAGCGAACATCCTATGTTAGTTTTAGTTGGTAACCAGCTTTGTTTAACAAGGCTGATATTGGGTTTGATTGGCAACCAATGCCCAAACGGTTCGAGCTATCTTATTAGCTAATGCTACTGTCACGACATTTTTCGGTCTTCTTGTCTGCAAAGACTCAAGCCATCCATTTTTTTCTTTACAGTGTGTCATTGCCGATCTCGCTCCGTGGATAAGAAGTGTGCGTAAATAGACATCTCCTCGCTTGCTGATACCGTGCAATTGCACTCGTCCTCCTGTTCCCGTTTGTCGTGGAACCATGCCTATCCACGCTGCAAACTCTCGGCTTGACTTGAACGCTGATGCATCACCCATTGAAGCGATAAGGGCTGTCGCAGTCAGTGGACCAATTCCTGGGATCTTAGCAATGCGCTGACAATCTTCATTGTGTTTAAACCAACTTTGTATTTGCTTTTCCAATTGTTTAATGTCTTCGTCCAGCTGAGTTAATCGTTCCACTTGAACTTGTAAGGCACACATAAAGGCACTTGGCGTATCCTCTTCCAGTTTTGCTAAACAATCAGGCAACCTCTCCTTGAATGCTTGCTTTCCTTTCGGCATCACCAGACCAAACTCCGTCAACAGCCCACGTATCGAGTTGATTTGTGCCGTTCTGTGTTTAACCAGTAATTCTCGCATTCGGTGAATGCTCAGAATCGCTTGCTGCTCCTCAGTTTTTACCGCGATGAACTTCATGCCTGGTTGCTGCATTGCCGTCCAAATAGCCCGAGCGTCTACCACATCATTTTTATTGCCACCATACACGAAAGGTTTAACTTTCTTCGCTGGCAACAGCTTCACGGTATGCCCCATTTCCTTGAACAATCTTCCCCAATGGTGAGCGCCCCCGCAAGCCTCCATTCCAATCATTGATGGTTGCTGATTAGCAAAGTACTGAACAAAATCTTTGCGCTTCACTTTATCGGAGTGGATTTCACCGGTTTCTTGATCGACCCAGTGAATTTGAAAGACTTGTTTTGCGATATCAATGCCAAATACGTTACTGTTCATGTTGGATACTCCCAATGTCGATAGTTCACTAGATTGAACCATACTGGGCACTTTGATGCCGTGACCGGGAGTATCCTTCCTCGCCAATTGAATCATCGTTAGCCTCCGTAGGTTGGGGAAGCGTTCATATCATTCTCCTTGCTGATGTTGAGTTGATGCTTTTTTCATCGTTGTTACCCGTTATAGCACGCT
>NZ_JAHGAD010000119.1:0-6996 GCF_030248375.1 Vibrio sp. B181a
GGAAAAACCAAGGCGCAAGGAGGCCTTGTTCTCTGTCTGAATTGGTGAGCGTCACCGCGAGCCGAAGCCGCATCATGGTGAAGCATAACGAGCGCAAGGCTCGTGGTTTTGATAGCACCAAAGCGCTACAACGTAGGCTAAGGGCAGTAATAAGTATGCATTCCAACTTCTCTAATAAGAAGCCGCGACACGTTTCAGAACGCCATTTAAGGGGAGTAAACCCCGTGTGCTTGGCTGCGCTGATGGCAGGCGTCGATTACGGTATAAAAGTTGACCGAAGAGATCAACCCCTTGGTTTTTCCTCAGTGGAAAAATGAGACATCTGTCGCTGCTGCCGTGTGGAGAGGGTTCACTCCTCTATTGGGAGATCAAGCCCGAGCCTCTGCGCCACGTTGGCCATACTATTCGCGAGAACAAACCTAGATTGTTAAAGAGCCTTGCCGTTACTGCGTTGTGCTTTACTACGTAATATGTGTTTCAGTTGTAGTGAAACTCGTTTTTTATGATTGGCAGGAAGGGTAACGATTGCGGCAAAACAATTAAATAATCAACCATTTACATATGCCCTCAGTATTATTGTTGTCTTTTTAACCACCTTAACATACAAAATGTTGTTTAATCAGAATGTTACTGTTTTATTTCCCTGTAAAATAAAGTTCCCTCAACATTTCATAAATGTTTCAAAGTGTGACTATTTGTCACAAAATATTTGCAATCTAAAGGAAGAAAGCGAGCCCCAGAGCAAAGGGGCTCGCTTATTTAGTGCGCAGTGGGATGCGCGCACTAAATTCTGTGCCAGTTCTGCAGCGGTGTTGTCAGCATCGCTGGGTGGGCTAGTTTTTAAAGAGCGACCCAAAGGTTAACACTGGTAACCTTTGGGTTCAATTACTTATTTTTTTAGTATTAGCTAAGATCTCAACGTATGAAGTAACTTGAACTGAACTGAATGACTACTGACGACTTCAAAAGAAAACTGACACTATACATAGATAACTCTGGCCTTAGTGATTCTGAAATAGCGAGGCGCTTAGGTGTAAATCGAGTGAGTGTCGGAAAGTGGCGTAAAACAGGGAAGATCTCCAAAGAGAACTTATCGAAGTTAAGTAAAGAATTGGGGATAAGCGAACAAGAGTTTTTTTCTAACTCTCTTACATCCGATTTACCCCACAGGAAGCTCTCTATTATTCAAGAAGTGCTTCTTTTAGAAATTGGGGAAGTTATAGTCTTGGATGAAATAGAAAAAATTTTAGAAAAAAGAAAGACGTAATGGCGAAGCTTCGATGTGGGTAAGTGTGTAAATCTTTGATTTTCCACTTATCCACATCTTCTATAACAATATATTTTTTATAGTGATCTATATTAACTATATGATCTATATAGCTAATGATATACCCTTTACTTTCAAGTACTTACATAGATAATGGTCATTGCATTTTAGTCTGAATGATCTTATCCTTAGTCAAAGGGCACATGTTTTTAGTCTAAATGATCTTATTTTTAGTTTTTAGGATCTTATTTTTAGCATGGTGGTCACGCTTTTTTAGTCTTTTTACTGTACTTTTCTAGATGGTTACTCATTTTTAGTGTACATTCTTTTTATGGTTACTTATTTTTAGTCACTTTAATGAATTCCTCTCGTCAAAACATAACGACCGAGTTCTATAAAGAACTTCCTCAAAATTTTTTCAAGAAAAGTCATGAGTTGATCTTTAGTCGACTTGATCTAACAGCTCGTGAACATGATATGTTAGCGCTGTTCCTTTCGCGGCTTCACAAAGATCATTGGAGTGATTATCAAGCAGGAAAAGATGTCCTAGCTCCTCAATATACTTTCCATTCTGATGTGTTGAAAGACTGGTTCGGTCTGTCTTCAAAGCAACTTTACCCTACACTTAAGCCTGTAGCAGAAAGGCTTTCTGGTCGTAAGATAGGCCTTGTTAATGATGAGGCTGAGATGTTTGACTTCTTACCTCTATTTGGACGTGTTACCTATAAATCAGGATCATTATCTATCGTTCCCAATGCTGAACTAATGGCTGCGTATTTAGCGCAATCTGCTGGCCATGCTCAAGTAAACCATAAGTCGTTTAGAGCACTAAAGTCTGAGCACTCAAAGCGTTTATATGCGATTCTCTCTCGTTTTAAGTCTCATAATACTAAACTACACCCTCAAACAATTAGCCAACTTCACGGTCTTTTTGGTCTGCTAGATGAAAGAGGGAACTTATCTAAAAAAAGTTATGCTAATAACAAAGTCTTTATTGAACGTTGTATAAGAAAACCTTTAAGTGAAATGATGAAGTGCCCTGATATTTCGTCTGAATTAGAGTTCCTTATAGACGAAAAGTCAGGTTGTTATGGCTATAGACCTATACTACGTGGGAAGAAGATCATACAGCTTGAGTTCTTGTTTAAATGGAAGTCCAGCGATAACAAAGGCGAAGCAGCCTACCGTAAAAGCCTTGAAAGTGAAACTGTTCCGGATAACCCTATGCTTCTCTTAGCGAAAGAAGCTTATCGTGTGGTGATGTCGTACCCTGTTAAGGGGGAATTAACTTCTCATCAAGAACTCGCACTGAAAACGGTTCTAGAGGGGATTGTTTTACTACCTGATGATATGTCTATCGACTCCGGTTTTATGGCCCGTTTAGATCTTATGGGGGTTAAATTGTAGCTATTATGGTTACACTTTTTTAGTTTATCTTAGGTGGTGACTAAATTTTTGTTACCATACTCCCCTCCGCTTGAGGTTTTCCCTTCACTTATCTTCCAGTGGTCACATAAAATTAGTTCAACACTAAATTTATGTGACCACTTTCCTTATCTAGGATCACCTCTTGTGCCATTGCTTGCCATGAAACGTTTGAGTTCATTTTGAGTTCATAATGAGATAATACTACCAGATTGATTCAATTTATTGTTGTAAGTTCGAAAATTTGAGTTACCATTCATTTGGTATAATGTTGGAGGTATTATGTTACTGCGAAATATTCAAGACCTAGGTGAAAGAGCACAGCAATCTCGTATTGCCCGTTCAGAGATACAGCAAGAGGTAAAGCAAGAAGTTACGCAAAAAGTATACTCCCAGAGAGAGTTGCACCGTTTGTTGAAGTTTACAAACAGGCCTATTGCTATGAATACGTTAAAAGATGTGATGATTAGCATGTCTGAACAAGGTGTCGTTTTTCCAAAAACATCGACTAATCAATATCGATTGAGTATGGATGATTGTTACCTGGTAGCTGACTACCTAGGAGTTGAAAAGTATCGAGATAAGGAACTACCTGCTTTTGTTTGTATTCTGCAAAACCTGAAAGGTGGTGTAGGTAAATCTCTCGGAACCAATATGCTTGCCGATGCTCTAATCTCCCTCGAAAGATACGTTTTGCTTCAAAATAGAGTATTGGTAATTGACCTTGATCCACAAGGCACTAGTACACAGCAACTACTACCTGGTTATGAAATATCTGATTCAGATTTAACTTCAATTCTTGCAATGGCGAGCGCTGGGTTATCGAAAGAAGAGCTATTGACGCACGGGATCAAAAGTACATCCATGAACGGAATTGATATTTTACCTTGTGGCACTGCTGATGGCTTTTTAGCTGATGACCTAGATTCTGAAGATATTTGTGGCAACGAAAAATACTTTAACTTACTGAGAAAGAGAATCATTGAACCACTAAGAAATGACTATGACTTTATTCTATTAGATGCGGGTCCGCATATGGATAAAGTTATGAAGAACTGCTTAGCAGCATCGAATGGCATCATGATTCCAATCCCTCCTACGTTCTACAACTGGGACTCAACCGTCCGCTTTGTTGAGCGATTGCCTGTTGTTATTGAAGATATGGTCAATGATGGATTTTTATTAGATGAGTTGCATTTTATTGGAGCTTATACATCAAAAGATATCAGTAAGAAACAGCAGCATGACATTGATATCTATGAAGGTGCTGTTACAGAAATGTATGAGATATTTGGGCATCAATACGTATTAAAACACTCGTTACCTGCTGAAGAAGCATATGAACGATGTACTGATAGTTCTGCAACCATCTTTTCTATAGCCAAAAAAGATTATACCGGAAGTAAAGATGCGTATAACCGTGCTCTAACAAAGGCTACGTGCTGGGCTCAAGAGTTAGTAGAAATGATCATGCATTACCATAAACAGATTTAGGAGGCATACATATGGCGAAAAGTGCATTGGCTCAGCGTTTAGAACAGAGAAAAAAAGCAATAAGTACAACCAGTCCGGAATCTGTTTCCGATAAAGTCACGCAACCAAAAACTCGAAGCTTAAAATTATCTTCTGGGAAAGTCGTTGAGCTCGAGCTTTATACATTTAACGGACAAACTCATATTGAGTCTGACACTGCTGTTGATAGTTCCAACATCCGAAACCAAGATCAACTGACAGCTGAAAGCTTGCAAGACATTTTAGCAAGTATTGAAAATGTACAGCTTTATCCTGCGATTGGATACATCGACAATGAGATAGTGAAAATAGTTGACGGTTCGAGAAGGCGAAAAGCCGCTATTATTCGAGACTGTCAATACTCTGTTGAGGTCGCTAATTGTAAACTATCTCAAAAAGATGCGGAAGAAATCGTTCGCATTTCTGAGCAAAAACGAAAGCTCTCTTATGCTGAATGGGGGCGCTTTTACCAAGCGAAGCTAGATAATGGTATTTATCCTGATGCAAAAACAATGGCGGAATCTGAAGAGGTTTCTACAGGCTTTCTCTCTCTATGTATTAATGCTGCAAAAGTACCAAGCGGATTACTGAATCTGTTTGTTGACAGTAGCTTGGTTGCTTCTCAGAAAAATACCAAGCTACTTATAGATGTTTCGAAAGCACTCGCTTCTCAAAATATTGAACTAAAAGACTTTATAGATGATATTGAAGCTGAGCTAATTTCGGCATTAGAAAGTGCTTGTACTCCAGAAGAACATACGGAGCTAGTTCTCGGTATTCTTGCTGCAACTAAAGGTAAGTTAAAGCGTAAGAACAGTGAAAAAAGTAAGAAAGTTAAGCATGAGGACTTAGGTGGTGGTATTACGTTCTCGGTTAAAAGTAAGGACTCAGCAGTCATTAATCTGCGTAAAGTTTCCGAGGAAAAGAGAAATAAAATCAAAGAGTTTATTCGTGAATTAATGCTCTAGTGCCGAAACGATAGAACTTATTTAAGTTTTTGTTTTTAAATAGCTTTGCGTCTAGTTTTTGATGGTTTCACGCGCATGAATGCCGAAGGGATATCAATTTATCCCTTTCCCCTCCCCCTTTTAACTGGCGCAGCCAGCTCCCTTTTACCCTTTCTGGATAGGGCTTTTCCCTTGGGAAAACCCTTCCCTTGCTCCCTTTTATCCCTTTGGCGCAGCCTACCCTTTGGTTCAGTGTATGGTTTTCTGGCTGATGGAGTGTCGTCGCAAGGGCGGTTGAGTGTTGGTTCAGCTTTGCTTAATGTAACGTAAGCCAATGATTGCCGGTTCGTGTAGATGTAAACGGATTTAGAGTGACGTCAAAGCGCAAAAATGTGAGTGTCATTGTGAGAAAAAAGAAGGGGGGACATGACTGCCCTCCCCTCTGTGCTTAAGACGATAAATCAATCATCTCGTGTTGGCAGGTCTGACACCTTAGTATCGTGACAGGTTGCTCCTGGCTATAGCGGTTATCTGCTCCAAACTCTCCGCGTTCTAGGTACGGGGGATCTTCATTTTCTGGAACCTCAAGTGCACGTAACGTGCCCTTTTCTCCGCAGTTGATGCAATAGTTCATAGCCTTTTCTCGTGTCAAAAGCGCGTGTAAACGCCGGTCAAATCCTCAAAGGTCTGCTCCAATTGATCGCAGTACACGCCTGACTCTTGTAAAACCTCAATGGCGTCACCTTGACGTGCATTCACTTTCAATGCGGTCATGGTGTACGTGTCACTGGCGGCCAGCTCCACGCGTACTTTGTTGATACCCAGCTTGGCAAAGCGGGCGGGCAGCGTGAACATCAGCCCCTGCTCTATCGCCACAAACTGCTTGGCTCCGGTCATCACGATGAATCGGTTGCCACCCAGTTGTGCCAAGATGGTATTCGCGATACGTAAGCGCGCGTCTTTGGTACTCATCATATTGCCTCCTTGGTTTGATACACACAAAGCGCAAACACTTCGGGATTGGCGTAAAGCTCAGGATGCAAGTACGCATCAATAATGCGATCTTGCTCATCCATCACCATTAACGCCCATAGCGTGTTGTTTGCATCGATGTAGTAATGAAACTCTCGATACGGCTCTGGATGGGTACTCGGCGAGACAAACACCCCGTTCGAGGCTTTGTGCTCAATCAAGGTGATAAGCCGAGGTTGAACGGCATCATCGGGTCGGTGGATACGCAGTAAGTGCATGGTCTGAGCCAGCAAGGCATGAGACAGCGCCAAATGCTGCTTCAAAGCCTCACAAGGTCGTAGCGTGCTTAACTGCATGGCTAAGGCTTGGTAAACCTGCGCTGAGTCAATCTGCCCTTCGTTATCAAAGTGCAGCTCACTTTGGCTGGCCATGTTGTACATACGTTGCTCCAATTGTATTCAAAATAAAAAGGGAGCGAACCGTGAGGCAGGCTCCCGGTTAGGGTTAAGGGGTCAAGACGTTAATGACGAGTTTGTTGTAACAGTGACTTTGCTAACGCCACTTCCACACTGTCGCCATCGCTGTTGAGGATATCCAGTCCGTTATCGGGCATGTCGCCAGAGGTGGATTGGGTGACCGCGATTTTCTTGGCCATCAATTCCAGGCACGCCATTTGCGCGCTGCCTTGATAGCCTAAAAAGGTCACGTCCACATCTTCACGTTGACCAATACGCCAACTGCGCCTTGCGGCTTGCATCAGCGTATAGACGTTGTAGCCGGTGTTGGTGAACACAATCGACGGAAACTCCAACAAGTCGAGTCCGGTCTTGACCAGTTCGGGGTTGGTGATGAGTACATCAATGCCTCTGTCCA
>NZ_JAHGAD010000012.1:0-125005 GCF_030248375.1 Vibrio sp. B181a
ACTTTACCCCACGTGAAGTTATCGAGCTGATGACTCACCTTGTTTTCGATCCAATCAAAGATAACTTGCCACTTTCTATCACAGTTTATGACCCAGCATGTGGTAGTGGCGGTATGCTGACAGAAACACAGAACTTTGTTGAAGAGAAGTACCCAGCATCAAACCGTGATATCTACCTTTACGGTAAAGAGATTAACGATGAGACTTACGCTATTTGTAAATCAGACATGATGATCAAAGGCAACAACCCAGAAAACATCCGTGTTGGTTCAACCCTTTCCACTGACGAATTCTCATCAGAACGTTTTGACTTCATGCTTTCTAACCCGCCTTACGGTAAGAGCTGGGCGAGTGAACAAAAGCACATCAAAGACGGTAAAGATGTCGTAGATGGTCGCTTTAAAGTGACACTGAAAGACTACTGGGGTGTTGAGTCAGAACAAGATGCTATTCCTCGCTCAAGTGACGGTCAATTGCTGTTCCTGATGGAAATGGTCACTAAAATGAAATCGCCACAAGTGAGCCCACTAGGTGCTCGTATTGCATCGGTTCACAATGGTTCAAGTTTGTTTACCGGTGACGCAGGCAGTGGTGAAAGCAACATTCGTCGTTTCATCATCGAAAATGACATGCTGGATGCGATTGTGCAGTTGCCAAACAACCTGTTCTACAACACGGGCATTACCACCTATATCTGGCTTCTAAATAACAACAAGCCTGAAAGTCGCCAAGGCAAGGTGCAGCTGATTGATGCAAGCTTACTGTTCCGCAAACTGCGTAAGAACTTGGGTAATAAAAACTGCGAATTTTCGCCAGAGCACATTGCGGTAATTGTCTCGACTTATCTGGATAACCAATCTGTTGAACGTGCTATTGATGAGAAAGGCGATTCGGTGGGTATTGCTGCACAAGTCTTCAAGAACCAAGATTTTGGTTACTACAAAGTGAATATTGAGCGCCCAGATCGCCGCAGTGCCCAATTCCGTGCCGACCTGATTGAGCCACTACGTTTTGAAAAATCACTGCGTGAAGTGATGGAGTACTTGTACGCGGAACATGGCGAAAATGTCTATGAAGCAGGTTTTGTCAAAGGGATTGAAAAAGAGATCACCAAGTGGTGTGAAGAAAACGATACCAGCCTAAACAAAGCAGCGAAAACCAAGTTGCTGGATACGAAAAATTGGACTAAGCAGCGCACACTGGTTAATGCAGCGAGTCAATTACATAGCAAGATTGGTGACGAAGTTTACAACGACTTCAACCAGTTCAAAAAGTTAGTAGATTCAGAGCTGAAATCACTCGGCCTTAAGCTTTCGGCTCCTGAAAAGAAAGCTATTTTGGATGCTGTCAGCTGGTATGACGAAAACGCAGAAAAGGTCATCAAGAAAGTCGCCAAGCTAAAGCAAGACAAGTTAGATGACTTGCTAGAAAACTACGAATGTGAACTGCAAGACTTACCTGATTTTGGTTACTACCCAACGGGCAACCACAACGAGTTTGTGACTTATGAATCAAGCTCAGATCTGCGTGATAGTGAATCCGTACCACTTGAACAAAGTATTTATCAATACTTCCTTGATGAAGTAAAGCCGCATGTTGATGAAGCGTGGGTAAACCTTGAATCAGTCAAAATTGGCTATGAGATCAGCTTTAATAAATACTTCTACCGCCACAAGCCGCTACGCTCAATGGATGAAGTTGCGAGCGACATCATTGCGCTAGAGCAAAAAGCGGAAGGTTTGATTGCTGACATTTTGGGTATCTCCGTGGCTAAGGTTCAGGGGTAGGAAGGTGAGCGATACTATGATTGAGCAGATGCCAAAGTACGACTCCTATAAAAAGTCAGGCGTAGAATGGTCTAATGAACTACCTGAACACTGGGAAATTAAAAAAATATTCCATAATTTCTATGCGAAGAAAGGAGATAGAGCAGCACTGTTAACCAAAGAGTACTGTGACTTGATAAATGGAGATTACCCCGTTTACAGTGGTCAAACTGGAAATGATGGAGTAATGGGAAAGATTGATACATATGAATTTGATATGACTGATGAAGGTTGTTTATTTAGCACTACTGTTGGTGCTAAAGCTATGACGTTAAAGTATTTAGATTCAAAATTTAGCTTATCTCAAAACTGTATGGTAATCATAAATAGAAATAAAACCGAGGTTAATTCAAAGTTTTGTTTTTATGCTTTTCAGCCCTTATTTAGTTTTCATAGAAAACAGATACCTGAACACATGCAAGCTTCGTTTAGAATGGAAGATTTATATCAATATAAGTATTTTCTACCACCTATTTCTGAGCAAGTCGCGATTACTCTTTTTTTAGATAAAAAAACAGCACAAATCGATGAAGCCATCGCAATTAAACGAAAGCAAATCGAGCTTCTAAAAGAACGCAAGCAAATCATCATCCAGCAAGCGGTGACGCAAGGTTTGAATCCTGATGCTCCGATGAAAGATTCTGGTGTGGATTGGATTGGCCAAATTCCTGAGCATTGGGGGGGGGTAAGGTTTAAGAACCTGTTCACTCAGAGTCGACTGCCAGTACGCAAAGGAGATGGTGTTGTTACTTCTTACAGGGATGGGCAGGTCACTTTACGCTCGAACCGCCGTGTAGGTGGGTACACTGAAGCAATCTTGGAAGGTGGCTATCAGGGCATCAGAAAAGGGCAACTAGTTCTTAACTCAATGGATGCTTTTGAAGGCGCTATTGGTGTTTCAGACTCTGATGGAAAATGTACGCCTGAATACGTGATATGTGACCCTATCAGTAGTGTTAATGTATCACAGTATTATTTTGCCTACTTACTAAGAGAAATGGCTCTTGCTAAGTATATTCAGGTTATTTGTAATGCAGTTCGTCAACGTGCCGTGCGAATTCGTTACAATAACTTAGCGCCTTTGTTTATGGTGGTTCCTCCTGTAAAAGAGCAGGAAGATATAGTGTCTTTTATTGAAAAAGAATCAGCAAAGTTAGATGCGGGTATCAAGCATCTAAATGAACAGATAAGTAAACTAAAAGAATACAAAACTACCCTAATCAACAGCGCCGTTACAGGTAAAATCAAAGTGACGGAGCTGGCATAAATGGCGGTTGTTGTTGCCAGTTGCACACTGGATACGCTGTTCTCTGGTGTGCCGATTTCAGCTTCGGACGGTAAGGTTAAAAAAGACGTTCATGGGATGCTTGCCGTCCCTGAATATCAGCGCCCATATCGCTGGAATGAAGAGCAAATCACACGCTTGTTGAATGACTTTAAGCTTCATCAGCAAGATCTAGCTGGTAAACCTGACGCAGAACATTGCCCATTTTACTTGGGCAGTGTCATTTTGCATCAACAAGGCAGCAAGCTTAATATCATCGATGGTCAGCAACGCCTTACCACAATGGCGTTGATTTCCCACTTAGCAAATAAACACTCCGACCTTGAGTTGGTTTATGAATCCCCTGAGAGCCAACAGCAAATCAAACATAACCTTGGTTGGCTGTATAAGCATGAAGCTTCATTGGCTGATATCGATTTTGCGCAAATCAACATCACCTTGGTGGTAACAGACAGCGAAGATGAAGCCTACCGCTTTTTTGAAACCCAAAACACGGGCGGGGTGCGATTAGCTGGGCCAGATATTATCAAAGCGCACCATCTGCGAGCCGTTGATGAGAAAGACAAATCTGCGGTAAACACCTTTGCTACTCGTTGGGAAGCACTGGGGGATTTAAACCCCGTGGTCGATATTTTGTTGCGTGGTCGCTATTGGCAATATCTGAACTTCCGAGACTACCCGCTACACAACCAAACTCAGCAAGTGCGAAATAGCATTGTCACCGAACTGGCAGAGCAAACAGGCAAAGGCGACGATATTGCCTTTGGCAGAATTGCTCGTACTTATATGCCCAATGGTGGTGAGAGTTTGGCACAGCCTCAAGTCGGCTATGAGCTGCGTCAGCCGTTAAATAGTGGCGCGAATACCATTCACTATTTGCAGTATTTTGAGCAGCTGCGCCAAACCTACTTATTGAATAATACAGCGCAAGGAGAGCTTGCAGGTTTTTACGAGTTCTACCAAAAGCTGGTGTGTAAACTCGATGGCTGCGGCTATCTTAAACAGCTTTATGACGCTTGTTTGCTGCTTTACATCAGCCAACATGGGCAGCAAAGCCTAGAGGTAGCGGCCAAAAAGCTATTCCGCGTGGTTTATTCTCGACGAGTAGAGAACCAAAAAGCAGTAAAAGAGAAATCGGTTCCTGCTTTCGTAAAAGAAACGCCAGTGCTGGATTGGATTGCAATGAGCTATACCCCAGAGCAGTGTTTCGCACAGCTAGACGGTTTTAAGTTGTCGGTCGACAAGAGTGGCTTTGACAAAAACAGCGTTAAAAAACGTTTCGTCAAAAAAGTATCTCAATACTTTGGCCTTGATATAGAAAAGCAAGATTATGCTAATCAATTTGGCCCTGCATTTAGCCAACACATCTTCGCGTTAGGAGCAAAACATGGGTGATCACTTATCAGTGCAAACTGAGCTTCTGACGCTTGAGAAAATCTACACCGATAACTACCAGTTTTCTATTCCTAGCTATCAGCGTCCTTATGTCTGGTCAGATGATGATGTCCTGCTGCTGTTCAGAGATATTAAAGAAGCGTGTCGATTAAGAGAGCCAAACTATTTTATCGGCACCATCCTGTCCTCTCGCATTGAACAAGATGGAGAGCGGATCTATGAGCTTATCGATGGTCAGCAGCGAACGACGACGCTGATGCTCATGACCATTGCCTTTAAATACGCTGGCATTAAATCCGATCTTGCAGGTCTTGCTGTTTATACATCGAGTAACGGCGAAGATAAGCCTCGTCTCCAGTTTTCAATTCGTGAGCAAGTTCAGCAGCTTTTGGGTGGCCTAGCGGGGCTAAATAACTATCAAGTGCCGTCTAAGGAAACGATCGCCGACAATGCTTATTTGAAACAGATGGGCGTGGCGTTAGATGTATTGACCAAAGAGGTAGAGAAACTCAAGTCAGACGATGTGGTGAGTGCCGAAGCCATGGGGGATTACCTTTACCGCCAAGTTCAATGGGTGAACAACATTGTCCCAACACAAATGGACTTAAACCGTTTGTTTGCCACCATGAATACCGCTGGCATTCAGTTAGAACAAGCGGACATTTTAAAGGCGAAACTGTTCAAAAATATTCATACTAACAAAGCACAGTATGATGCAATGTGGGTGGCGTGTGAGCATCTGGAAAACTATTTTGAACGCAATGTACGCAAAGTATTTCCTAATGCGGATTGGTACCATATTGAACCAGAACATTTGGCGTCTTTTGATGCTGAACGTTTCGCTGCAAAAGATGAAACGTCAGAGGCGTTCTCTGGCTTGTCGATTGCTGAGCTAGCGTCACAAGTTAAAGCAAGTTCAATTCCTGATAACACCGAGCAAGAGAAGTTTGAAACTTACGATCTGGATGTAGAAACGGTTTACTGTCGCCCAATCATCAAGTTCCCACTGTTATTGATTCACGCTTACCGAGTCTACTTAGCGCTTAATGATCATAATGATATCGAGCCACGACTGCATAGTGATCGCTTGTTGGAAATATTCGACCCACTTATCAACGGTGATGAGCAATCGGTAAAGCTGTTTATCGAAACGCTATGGCAGGTTCGCTACCAGTTTGACCGTTGGGTTGTGAAATGGGTTGAACGTGACGATACGACAGATGCGCAGCTTGGTTTAACGTATCAATCTCGCAGCAAGTCGAACGACACTTACTACATCAACCGAACGCAGAAAGAGCTGACGGACAGTGTGCTTTTGCAAAGTGTCCGCAACTTTACCGGTGAGCGCAGCGCCCAGTATTGGCTAACACCATTTATTTCCGGCTTGATCCGTTCGAGTATCAAGCAAGACTCCGATACGCTAGAGCTGCTAGAAAACATCGACAACAAAATGTCATTGTCTGTTGATACTCAAAAAGAGGCCAGCTTCGCACTCGCTGTAGGCATAGAGCCAAATTGTCAGAGTTGGCAATCCCAATCGACATACTTTGCAAAATCGTTAGGAACGAGTTTCGAACACTACTGGTTTCAGAAGCTTGAATATTTGATTTGGAAGCAAATGAAAGCTTCAGAATCTTCACTGTCTTCTGAAGAATTGAATAAGTTCAAAAAGTACCGAATCACATCCAAAAACTCAGTAGAACATGTTCATCCTCAAAATGATGAATATAAGAGTGAGTTAGCATATGAAACGTTAAACTCATTTGGTAATTTAGTACTACTTAGTCCCGGTGAAAACTCTTCTTACAGCAATCAAGATGTTGACAAAAAGCGTATTGATTTCGATAGGAAGTCCCATTTCGACGCACTCAAGTTAAGAGAAATGTTTGCTGAAAAAGGGCAGGGGCGATGGGGCAAACAGCAAATAGATAACCATCTAAAAGACATGATGGCAGTATTTGCTCAACACTATAAACATCAATAAAAACTTCGAGTCATCAAACCAAACAACGTGTTATTTATGGTTAGTAAAATAAATGAACAGGCACTAGAGGCCGCAATTGAAAAAGGTTTAGCAGGTATTTGTAAAGAAGAGTTAGCGCTGGGTGAAGCGCCTCTTAATTACAATAATGATCTTTATCTTATTGGCTCTCCAAGTGACTTTGATAAACAGTACGCTTTAGATACCCGTTTGTTTTGGCAGTTTCTCGAAGATACTCAAGCGAGTGAGTTAGAAAAACTCAAGCGCACCAGCCCTCACGATTGGCAGAGAAAAATCCTTGAGCGTTTTGATCGTATGATCAAGCGTCATGGTGTTTTGCGTTTGTTGAAAAAGGGGTTAGACGTTGATGATGCGTTTCTAACGTTAATGTATCCAGCACCACTCGCGAGTAGCTCAGATAAGGTAAAAAAAGATTTTTCTGCCAACCTGTTCAGTGTGACTCGCCAAGTTTGTTATTCCAATGCAAATCCATTGGAAGAAATTGACATGGTGCTTTTCATCAATGGTATTCCGCTGATTACTCTTGAGCTTAAAAACCATTGGACGGGACAAAATGCGGCTTATCATGGTCAGAAACAGTACCGAGATGATAGAAACGCGAATCAACCTCTGTTGAACTTCGCACGTTGTTTGGTTCATATGGCGGTTGATACTGATGAAGTCTATATGACGACCAAACTGGCAGGTAAAAAGACATTCTTCCTACCGTTCAATAAAGGCTTCAATCTAGGCAAAGGAAACCCGACTAACCCATATGGCCACAAGACGGCTTACTTGTGGCAAGAGGTGTTTCGCAAAGAAAGCATCGCTAATATTATTCAGCACTTTGTTCGCCTTGATGGCAGCAGCAAAAAGCAGTTGGACAAACGAACTTTGTTCTTCCCTCGATACCACCAAATGGATGTCGTACGTCGCTTGGTTGATCACTGCTCAGTTAATGGTATTGGGCAAACCTATCTGATACAGCACTCAGCGGGTTCAGGTAAGTCTAACTCAATTACATGGGCTGCATATCAGCTCATTGAGACTTATCCTATCAGCGATGATCTACCAGGAAGTAGAGGGAAAGAAGTGCCTCTATTTGATTCGGTCATCGTTGTTACTGACCGTCGATTGCTCGATAAGCAGCTACGCGACAATATTAAAGAGTTCTCCGAAGTGAAGAACATTGTTGCGCCTGCGTTTAAATCGTCTGAGCTAAAGTCAGCATTAGAGAGTGGCAAGAAAATCATCATTACCACCATTCAGAAGTTTCCATTCATTATTGATGGTATTGCAGATTTAAGTGATAAGCGTTTTGCCGTCATTATTGATGAGGCCCACAGCTCTCAGTCAGGCTCCGCTCATGACAATATGAACCGTGCAATGGGCAAGAGGGAAGTGGAAGAGCTGGAAGATGCTCAGGACAAAATCCTACAGGCAATGCGCTCTCGTAAGATGCGTGGAAATGCCTCTTATTTTGCTTTCACTGCAACGCCCAAAAACACCACTCTAGAAAAGTTTGGTCAGCGACAAGCGGACAGAACTTACGCTCCTTTCCATTTGTATTCGATGAAACAAGCGATCGAAGAAGGGTTCATTCTCGATGTTATTGCCAACTATACGACTTATAAGAGTTACTACGAGATTGAAAAATCAATCCAAGATAACCCCGAGTTCGATAGTAAAAAAGCGCAGAAGCGTTTGCGAGCGTATGTAGAGGCAAGCCAAGAGACGATAGATACTAAAGCCGAGATCATGCTTGAACATTTTATCAAACATGTAATTAACGGTAAGAAGCTAAAAGGTAAAGGCAAAGGCATGGTGGTGACTCAAAATATTGAGTCAGCTATCCGTTATTATCGAGCGTTAACACGGCAACTCGATAAGATGGGTAACCCATTTAAAGTTGCCATTGCCTTCTCTGGCACCAAAGAAGTTGATGGAATTGAATACACTGAAGCAGATCTTAATGGCTTCCCAGAAGGTGATACCAAAGATTACTTTGATGTGAATTACAAGCGTAAGGAGTCGGACTCCCCAATTCCTAAGCATGTAGACCAGGATGCTTTCCGTTTGTTGGTCGTGGCCAATAAGTATTTGACAGGTTTTGATCAACCGAAGCTTTGTGCCATGTATGTGGACAAGAAACTGGCGAGTGTACTGTGTGTGCAAGCGCTGTCTCGCTTGAACCGCTCGGCACCAAAATACGGTAAGAAAACGGAAGATCTGTTTGTGTTGGATTTCTTCAACTCAGTGGATGATGTAAAAACTGCATTCGACCCTTTCTATACATCGACAACACTCTCTGAAGCGACAGATGTAAATGTTCTTCATGAACTAAAAGATGATATGGACGACACAGGTGTTTATGAGTGGTTTGAAGTTGAGGAGTTCAACAAGCGTTTCTTTGAAGGAAGAGATGCTCAAGATCTTAGCCCAATCATTGACATCGCAGCAGCGCGTTTTAACCACGAGTTAGAACTAGACAACGAGTTAAAAGTCGATTTCAAAGTGAAGGCCAAGCAGTTTGTGAAAATCTATGGCCAGATGGCATCTATCATGCCGTATGAGGTCGTTCAGTGGGAGAAACTGTTCTGGTTCTTGAAGTTTTTGATTCCAAAACTTTCCGTCGAAGATCCAGATAAAGAAGCACTAGACTCGTTACTAGATTCAGTTGATTTGAGCTCTTATGGGTTACAAAGGGTTAAGCTTAACCATTCCATCGAGCTAGATGACTCTGAAACTGAGTTAGCTCCTCAAAACCCGAACCCTCGCGGAGCTCATGGTGCAGAAACTGAGAAAGACCCGTTAGATGAGATCATCCAAATCTTTAACGAACGTTGGTTCCAAGGGTGGAGCGCAACACCAGAAGAGCAACGAGTTAAGTTTGTGAACATTGCTGAGAGTATCCGGAATCACCCAGACTTCGAAGCTAAATACCAAAACAACGCAGACCCTCATACGCGAGATCTAGCGTTTGAGAAGATGTTGAAAGAAATCATGCTTCAACGCCGTAAAGACGAATTAGAGCTGTACAAGCTGTTTGCACAAGACCCTGCTTTTAAAGCATCTTGGACGCAAAGCATACAGCGCATGGTTAGTGAATAAGAATTAATGCGATAGGGACAATCAATGAATAGATCAATGAAATTACTCACCCTTTTGAACGAAAAAAGGGACCTGAATTGGGTCTTCAATGAGGTCGTTGACACTATAAAGCAAGGATATACGGAAGAAGCAACATCAACTTTTACTGCTGACAATTTTCAATTAGGGGAATCTATCTCTAAAGCTGATCACAAAAAGCTAAGAGGTTATGAAAAAACAAGAGAATACACTCAAGACGAAGTTTCTGCTCTCGTCCTAGATAGGCTTAAATTCTTACATCTAGAAGTTCCAGAGTTCCAGCAAAGTGCTTTCGAATTGTTTAAGTCAATTAATCCTGCATTGGAAGAAGTTCAATTTGTAAACAGTGATGAGAGTGAACTAAAGGAATTCGAGCTGATAGAAGATATTGGCTTATTGAAATGGAATGAAGATCAGGATGACATAGAAACGCGTCAGTTAAGGTTTGACCGTTTTCTAAAGGAGGTTAATCGTGTCTGTAAATAAGCCAAATATATCGGATTTGATAAACGCCTATGATTCAATATTGGCAGCACATGCCCCTGTGAATCACTCAAGCCATGCGCATGATGCATACGAAGTCTACCTGTTGTCGCTTGTTATCAGGGCTGCCCAGGCTGAGGGTGCCACTGTTCATTTTGAAGACAATCGAAATAAGTCCAATCCTAGTAAGTTAGTCTTTAGAAGCTCTCCTTCTAGCATCTATTCTAAAGTCAATTCTTTTACTCATGCGGTGATTACGTTTAATGGTGCTCCGTTGCTGGAAGCTCACGTAGGTGTTTATGTTCAAGGTCTAGCGGGAGTAATACATGAATGTGATGTAGCTGTTGTTGACCAACATGAAGCAACATTCTGTAGGGCTCATAATGTTCATCCCAAAAAGTTAAAAGTGGTGATTGCAGTTGAGTGTAAGCTGTATAAAGACAACCTTGGTATTAAGATTGGTCGAGAGTTTATAGGGATGACGACCGACTTGGGTAAAGCGAATAGATTTTTGTTTAGTAATTCGTCAGGTCCTTCACTCGAAAAAATACTTGTACATCATGATAGACACCGTCTTATGGGGGTTACTCCACTAGACCCAGATATGGAAAGCGAAGCCATCTCTAAATTAAGAAATGGCTTTAGAGACTACAAAGCTAAACATATGTAAACCAATGTAGTGTTTGCCGAAAAATTGATATCAGTGGCAGAGTGACTTCCCACAAAGACGTCTTAGAGCGTCTTTTTTGTACCTCTAATTTCCAAAACAACAAAGCCCCGAAATCTCGGGGCTTTGCGTTTCTTGTAAAGTGAAGTCTAACCCTAGCTCATCGGCCTATTGGTCGCGATCACTTGAACTTTTCTATTCAATAGGCTCTTTGCTGCGTTCGAGTCTTTTTCAAAGCTTAAAATCGCGTTGGAGCGCTCAGTATTGGCAAGTATAGAAAGCGTCTCGCCTAGCTCCAATTTTGAGTTAGTGCGGTTTTGCTCTCGCTCGTTTGGATTTATCTGCACCACGGTTCTGCCTAAAAAGTTTCCCTTCTGTACAGACTCAGTCTGGCTATTGCTCTCGATCCAATCGATAGATAAGTGCTTTTGTGTTGGTTGGATGTCATTGGACATAGATTACCTAAACTCTTAAATCCGAGCTCTGAAGCTGAGATGGCAAAGCTTCCATGGCGATGTGGGCGGATAACAAGTCTTCCCAAGATTCGCTCTGTGTGAGCAGCTCAGCCAATGCATCTTCAAACAGTTCGTAGTCGAGTGACTCTGCATGAAGCAGTCTATTTAAACAAAGCTTGTGCCTGTGGTTATCTAAGCTAAAAAACAATTGATGCTCAGACCAATGGTAGTTGAATGCGATAAAAGAACGGTAAAGGTCAGAATTAACAATTTGTAGATCGACGATCTCAGCTTCTAATTGAAGCATCCCTGTCGTTGGGTGAAAAATCACATGCACTCTTAAGTTGTCATCAAAAGCTAAACCCAATTCGTCTTCAATCAACTGTAATTTAGGTAACCCTATTTGATGAGCAAATTTAAGTAAAACCTCATCTACGATTTGGCGCGCAGACATAGAAGTCATCCTTTTTAGAATTTTAAGGGTGAAGTTATGGCAAGTGCATTTCGATGTTTATCAAAATTGGTTGGATTTTTTTATATAAACGTTTTTTCTATAAGGTTAATAAAGAAAGTATTGATGGTGTTGCTTATATCATTAGTGCATATAAATCTCACTTATATAATATTTGATTATGTGCTTGGAACTAATGTCAAATTTTAAAACAAAGCAAATCCAGTGTAATTAATGATTTCTTATTTTTGAGAATTTATTTTTTGAGTTATTTATAAAATACAGGTTGATCTTTTATATATTTCTGTACCAGAATTGCGACTGTCATTTTTAATAAAAAGATAAGTAGATAGAGTACGCAGTGAAATCTAGAACGCTTATTGGGTTGCTAAGTCTGTTGTTTTTGAATGCTTGCACTCACACCAATTCCTCAAACGGCGGCTTTGCGAGCTCTTCCCAAGCTGTGCTGTATGGGTGGGTGGCTTTTGATGAGTATATTGCGCCCGTGAGTACATCGGTTGATATTGATGTGTGCCAAGTAACCACAGAACGGTGTATTACAGTCGCAAAGCAGACATATCAGGGGGTTCAGCTGCCTGTGCAGTACTCTTTTGTTATTGCGCCTATACAAGCAGGTAAGGGTGAAATGAAGATCCGCGCAGTGTTACGTTCTCAAGGGGAAATCAGAGCCAGTAAAGAAGAAGGCTATATTTTTACGCAAGGCAGAGTGCATAAGGATTTAAAACTAGAAGCTTACAATAATAACTAGAAAAGTAATCGTTTTCATTTTTTCTATTTTAATAAAAATTTAAGTTGAATGAAGCGAATAATCCGGAGCTAAAACCCTAATTATTAATGGGGTCAAGTCATCGGCTCAGTGCTTCTTTATATGAATATCAGTTGCACTCACTGCAATTTTTATGTTTATATCCTCCGCTTCTATGAAGTTGGCTAGATAGAGTGGTTTAAAAATAAACACTCCATTTTTTGTGGAAATACCAATATAGGTGAGAGTAGGCTTAAATATTAGTACTTTCATTTATTCTAATGTAATAAGAGCTTTGGTTGCTTGAGTATCACTAGTTATAAGTTGAACTTTAGCAAAAGCTTATTAATTTCTCGAGAATATAACAAACAATATCGAGACGTTTTTCCAAGATGATTTTTTGCTACCACCGGTAGTTTTTGAGCTATTTGTAATTTATTCGGGGAGTATGGTCGTGCTATGGCACCTATGCTCTTTTCTTTGCTTCTTTAATTGACATCGTTCTGATTAAACATCGCACGTACGTTTTTGTATAGGCGTAGTCAGGCTTTGGCATTTCTCTATTTGGATTAGAGAAATTAGGATTATGAAGGGTAGAAAATGGATGTGTTAGGCCAACTAAACACAGAAAGGGTCAACTCGCTATCGCGAAAAATCCATAGTACTTGTTACTATGAAAAATACGATGAAGTTTTTCATTCTCGCCAGTCTCACATTGTTGTCGTTCACAATGGGCAATTGCGAGTTCAGACGGGGGATTGCACGTTAGATATCGTCGCTGGTTGTGGTGTGTTTCTCTCTCAAGGGGATTACTTACTAGAATACACGCCAGTAGATGGCCAATATACGGCGTCAGTGATCGAATTCGACAATGAACTTGTCAGTCAATTTTTGCAAAAGCACAGTGATTTACTGATGTCGCTACCAAAAGTTGAGAACGTTCAGTCTGGATTGTTCCCGTTTACTTTCAATTTGTTGATAGAGCAGACCTTATCAGGGATGAAGACGCTAGAAGAGCAGTCTTATCCTGACACCATCATGCGCTTAAAATACGAGGAAATGCTCATCTTATTGCTCCACGGTGAGCAAGGTGAGAACCTGTATGCGTTATTATCACAGCTGACCAACAAAACCTCAGACCGACTGCGTCGCTTTATGGAACTCCATTACCTGAAGGAGTGGAAGCTGACCGACTACGCACAAGAGTTTGGCGCGAGCCTGACGACGTTTAAAGAGCTCTTTAGTGAGCACTATGGCGTTTCTCCTAGGGCGTGGATCAGTGAGCGCCGTTTGCTGCATGCCCATAAGTTATTGCTTACCAGCAAAATGAGCATTGTCGACGTCGCAATGGAAGCGGGCTTTTCTAGTCAATCTTACTTTACGCAAAGTTACCGACGCCGTTTTGGAACGACACCAAGTCGTGTACGTTCTGGGGATGAACAAGTCGCTATTGCTAAGTGAAATGTCTGACGACTAAAATTTTCTGACTAATTTTGAAAGGCATCAACTGACGTAAACTCTATTATGCTCAGCGTAACAACGAACAACACTATTACCTCTACTTCCTTCTGGATTGTTCGAAGTAGATGCGGAGAACAACACCAATGAAAAAGCTGCATTGGCGACGCCGTTCGCTTTTTCCTAACAACATTGTGACGCAAAGGAAGGTCACTGTATTGCAGAGAGGCGCAAGATACGAAGGTTTAACCCAATCATCGCAAGTGCCCAATGTTGTTAATGTCAATCACCGACAACTGCTTAGTGAAGATGTTTTGAGTTCAGAACAATTGTCTTTGCTGCAACGTTTGCTTGACCGCAATGTCGTTGATTGCTTATGTGCAAGCCAAGTGGTGAAAACCTATCAAAGGTTTGGTACCTCTTTAGACCGGTTTGCCATGCGCCTCTTTCTCGAGGTGGGTGGGCAACTGAGTGACAATCATGTGTTGAGCTCTTTTGAGCAAAGGCTGCATTACATTAACAGCCGATTAGGTTTTCGCTTCAATTTAGCGTCCCCTAAAACGCTGATCCTGTCGATGTATTTAACCCTGAATGAGTGGGTGAACCGAAAGACAGATCAGGCGGTGTTGCATGACACCATCAAGCTTGAGCAGTTGATTAATCAGCTGAGTATTCAGAAAGACTACTGGTTGAGACTGTCGACAGAAGAAAACAGTGCGATTTTTGCAGAGCAGCAGTTAGCACTGATCCAGAGCCAGCAGAGTGAACTGTATGAGCAGCTGGATGTTCTTAATGAACAACAAAATCAGGCAGTCGAATCTCACCGAGCGATGGTGGAAGAGTGGAAGCCAACGCTTGAGAAGCTCAAAGGTCTATCTCAGTACGGCGAAACGTCAGATAAGTTTATCTCTGAATGGAAAGTCTGGTGTGGCGAAGCTCGAGTACAAGCGCCTGAGCTCAACGACGTGTGGGACGCTTGTGACCATGTGTACAGCGACTTAAATGCGGTTGCGAAGATTTGGCAGTGGTTTCAAGACATGCACACCGTTGGCAATGTGGATCACTACTATTTTGATATTCAGAGTAACCAGTGCGGTCAAGCTTGTAACCATCTCAGCCAGATTTAAATAGAGCTAAATATGTTAGATCAAATGATGAAATCTCTCGCGGCAACGCTTGGGGTTGGGGATTTTATTGCCTCAAATAATGGTTCCTACGATATCGAAGTCGACCAGATGCTGCTTAACATTCGGCAGCATTCATCATGGGTCTTGTGGGAAACCGTGCTCCCATTTCAGTTTGAACAGCACCTCGATTACCAAAAAGAGCAGGCACTCAAGCATTGTATGCAGCTCTCTTTGAAGACACTGCGAGATACGAGTAGCACACTGACGGTGAATGATAACGAACAGTTGATTGTGCAAGGAAAGATGAACATGGAAAGCGCAACCGCAGAAGCATTATGCGCTCAGCTCTCCCAACATGTGAATTTGGTGGAGCAGTTTAGTGGTGTGCTAGAGCATCAACGCGTTAATCATACCGTCAGCCACAGTATTTGGATTCCATAATGCTTGCCGTTTTAAAAAAACAACTTCGCCGACTTGTTTGGTCTGTTGCATGTACTTTGAGTTTGTTGGCGGCATTGCCTTTACACGCATCAGAGTTGGATTGGCCTGATCAGCCGTTTCGTTACTATGCCGACAACGATTCTTTAAAAGAACTATTGAATAACTTTGGCGCTAACTATCGTGTTTCTGTGTCGGTCAGTGACAAAGTCAACGATCGAGTCAGTGGTCGATTTACGCCAGAAGACCCAGCCGAGTTTCTTGATTACCTAGCACAGGTCTACAACCTGATGTGGTATTTCGATGGCGCGGTGTTGCATGTGTACAAAGCGACGGAAACCCGTTCACGACTGCTACAGCTTGAACTTCTGACTGCCCGTGAGCTGCGCAGTACTCTGATATCGACAGGGATTTGGGATTCTCGCTACGGTTGGCGTGCGGCAGAGAACAAAGGGCTGGTTTACTTAGCGGGCCCACCTAGATACGTGGATTTGGTTGTGCAAACGGCCGAAGCGCTGGAAAGCCGATTGGTTCAAAAGTCGAACTCTACTGATGAGCTGTTTGTTGAAATTATTCCTTTGAAATACGCCTCGGCGACGGACAGAGAAATCACTTATCGCGATCAAGCGGTGACGGTTCCGGGCATTGCATCGGTATTGAGCCGAGTATTGTCGGGTGTTCAAACTCAGATCAAGGCAACCAAAGAGAGTGAAGAAACGGACATCAATACGGCAGCAACCACGACGAAGAATGTTTCTGTACACGGCGGTGCGTCGGTTGAAGCAGAGCCAGGTTTAAACGCCATCATAGTGCGTGATACGCAAGCACGTTTGCCTTTGTACCGTAAGTTGGTCGCTCAGTTGGATCAGCCACAGTCACGAATCGAAGTGGCACTCTCGATTGTCGATATCAGTGCGAACGATTTGAGCCAACTTGGTGTGGATTGGCGAGCGGGTATCGAGGTCGGTAATAACAGTATTTTAGACATCAAAACCACGGGTGACGTGGATGGTGGTGATGTGACGCTAGGCAGCGGGCAGACCTTTAAGTCACTGCTTGATGCGACCAATTTAAACTACTTGTTGGCTCAAATTCGTTTGTTGGAATCTCAAGGTAGTGCTCAAGTCGTGTCTCGACCGACTTTGCTAACTCAAGAAAACGTTGAGGCGGTGTTGAACAACAGCAGCACGTTCTACGTCAAGTTGATTGGTAGAGAAACGGCGGCGCTTGAAGAAGTGACCTACGGTACCTTACTGCGAATCGTCCCACGTATTGTCGGAGACCGATTTGTTGAAAGACCAGAAATCAACCTGAGTTTGCATCTTGAAGATGGTGCGCAAATTCCAGATGGCGGTGTTGATGATGTGCCATCCATCCGCAAGACAGAGATCAGCACGTTGGCGACCGTGAAGCAAGGGCAGAGCCTCCTCATCGGTGGTGTGTACCGTGATGAAGTTAGTCACCAACTGCGTAAAGTGCCTTTGTTAGGGGACATCCCATACCTTGGTGCCTTGTTTAGAAGTACCACTGATACCACCAGAAGAACGGTGCGCATGTTCATTATTGAGCCGAGAATTGTTGTCGATGGCATTGGTGACAACGTGCTTATCGGGAATGAGTATGACTTAAGACCGAAGCTCGGCACCTTGAACAATATTTCAAATAACAGTTCAGAGCTGAAATCGGCACTCGCGCTCTACAGCTGTACATCTCAAGTACAAGCGGAGCGTCATCAGCAAGATCTATTGTCACAGGGCAAATCTTCGCTGTTATCACAATGCGAGCTGCCTTCAGGGCAAAAAGGATGGCGAGTGCAAATCAAAGAGTGTGATGGCTCAGAGAATCATTGCGTTCGACCATTAGAGGAGCAATAGCCTCAATGCAGCAATGGAAAATTCGTATTCTCTCCGGTGTTCATGCCGGAGTAGAGGTGACCTTACCCAATGATTCATTGGTGTTGGGGAGCGATGACTTTACCGCCGACCTTGTGCTGACCGATTCGGACATCAAGGCTAGTCACCTTGTATTGGTATGCGATGGCGATACCGTCTTACTGCGTGATTGTGATGAGGTTTCGATCAATAGCGAGAGCGTTACCGTTGACGCTAATGGGATTGAATTATCACGCAACGCCTTGGTTTCGGTTGGCCGATTAACGTTTGCGGTAGGGCATCTTGAAGATGACTTGGCGATCGATATCACGACGGAAGCAGCAGATAAACAAGCGACACCGGTCACTCATAAACCGTCATCAGGTTGGAAGAGAACAGTCTTGATCGGCTTGATGTGCAGCCTGATCCCAAGCGTGATATTTGCCGGTGTTTGGTATAGCCAAATCCGAGCCAGCGACAGCGATGCCATTACGGAAGCGGAGCCCATCGTTTTAGTGCGCAATATTCTGAGCGAATTGAAACTCGATGATGTGCGAGTTGAATGGAATGCCACGGCAAGGCAGGCAGTACTGGAAGGGTACGTCGAGGATAGAACCGCAAAACTGCAACTGTTGGGAAGAATTGACGCGCTAGGGATCAACTACAAAAGTGACCTGCGAACCATGGAAGAGATTCGTCGTGGCGTGCGCTTTATCTTGCGTAACCTCGGTTATCACCAAGTCAAAGTTGAGAATGGTGAAGAGACCGGCACGCTGCTCTTAACGGGGTACATTGATGATGCGAGCCGTTGGAGCCAAGTTGAGCAGATATTAGAACGCGATGTCCCGGGACTGGTCGCTTGGAAGGTTGAACTGCAAAGAGCGGGCGCCTATATGGATACGCTCAAAGCTTTGCTTGAAAAAGCAGAGTTACTAAAGAAAGTTCAGTTAGTAACAAGTGGCGATCGTATTGAAGTGCGCGGTGAGTTGGACGATATCGAGACCACTCGCTTCTATGGCGTAACGAGGGATTTCCGTGAGCAGTATGGCGAGAAACCTTATTTGGTTTTGAAGTCCATTCCTAAAGTAAGCAAGGGAACCAACATCGATTTTCCGTTTCGTAGCGTGAACTTCGGCCAAGTCCCTTATGTGATTCTTACGGACAATGTTCGTTACATGGTTGGGGCTCGCACCCCTCAAGGGTATCGCATTTCTAGCGTCACCCCATCAGGAATAGAGCTGGTGAAAGGCGGGCGAGTGATCACGATCGATCTAGGGTATGAAGGTGGAAATACCAATGACAAATCTTGAACAACTACTACAAAGCGACTCAGGGCAGGAACAGAAAGAGGCCATTGTCCTCAAGTTCAAGCAAGCGCAATCTGCAGTTAAGCGCCAGCTCGATCTTGGCTGTGCTCCCCATGAATATCAGTTGCTACTCAAACAGCATGAAGCCTATCAAGCGGCCCTAGCTGTGATTGAAACTGTCGAATGCAATAAATAACCAAGAGGCGATACCTATGTCATTTTACGATGCGAGTAACAGTGTTTATCTCGATGATGTTAAAGCGAAACTAGAAGAACAAGCAAAAGCGGCGAATGAAGCCGTGAACGAAGCGATCAAAAACCTAGAAACCAACGCTGATGACCCATCAAAGCTGGCTGAATTGCAGCACACCATCAACAAATGGTCGGTGGTTTACAACATCAACGCGACCACGACTCGTGCTATCAAGGATGTGATGCAGTCGATTCTGCAGAAGGTGTAAGTTATGGAAAAAGACATGCGTTTGCTGCTGGCCGAAACGGCTTTGATGGCAACCGGTATGCATCGCCACGAAGAGGCAGAGACAATTGCGTCTTGCCTCGAATCCCAAGGGGATACCGAAGAAGTTGTGGCAATGATTCGTTCTATGAGTTTGATGAATCGTGGTCGCTACGAAGAGGCGCATCGCCTGCTTGAACCTGTGTGCGTGAACTCGCCTGACTTAGTCTGCTTAGCGGCTCTGGCGGCGGGTAAAGCAGGGTTAGCGAGCAAAGCGGAATCTTGGCTGGCGATCGCTTCAAAAGGCAGTGAAGAAAGCCAAGCCTTTGCAACGAGCTTCTCTCAGGATATCAGGAACCTTTAATGAAGGTTGAAAACAACTCGCTCAACTATGCGCTCAGTCAGGTTCAGCAGCCAGCCAAAGTTGATCCGCATGAGGCAAATAAGATGAGCCGTTTGATGAGTGAAAGTGCGTCAGACAGCAGTGCATCAGAAAGCAATTCATCAAACAAGAGTGCATCGCCAGTGCAAAAAAGCACGGACATCGTCTCTCAGTCTGAGGCCAAAGTGACGGCAGTTAAAGAGTGGTATGAATCGCTCAAGAGTTCCGGAAACTTTAGCTCAGCGGCACTTAACCGCTCACTTGACGGAGCGCTTACTTCTCCAAGCGAGCAGAAAGAGGCGTTGTGGTATGCACTTAGCCAGGAAAGAAGCGTAAAAGGCACCGATAAAGCGTCTCCAGAATTACTGGCTTCACTCGAACAAGAGTTACTGGGCAGCTTTTCTGGACGTTTGCTCGCCGATCCTCCAAAAGACCGTGAGGAGCTAAAAGTGCTGCTGTCTGAGCATTTCCCTCTGGGCGCGCAAAAGGAACAAGCACTTTGGCATAGCTGGGCCGAGTTGAAAGACATTCCTGATCAAGAGCCATTGTTAGACATGGTTCGGGAAGAGTTGAGCTTTGTTATACAAATCAACTCAATGGTCAAAAACATGCTGACTTACAGCCACAAACTAGAGCTCTCATAGGAACGCAGATGATCAATACGCAATACACCGAAGTCATGCAGACGAATCTAGAGCAAGTGCAAGATGCGCAAGCTCAGGATGGGCTTAGCGAACGTTTCGAGCAAGCGATGTTGGCCCCGGAAGGAAACAATGGTTTAGAAGGTGGTTTGTTAGAAAACATTAGCGAACTGAAAAATACCATCGATAACGCAAAAAGCAGCTTAACCGACAGTATGAAAATGGTGGGTGACGATCCTGCTCAGCTTTTGCAAATGCAATGGGCGTTGACTCGAATTACCTTTCAAGAGGAACTGATCGCCAAGACGGTAGGTAAAACGACGCAAAACGTAGAAACACTGTTAAAGGCACAGTAGTCACAATGAAGTCAGTCATCACAAGAAAAACAATGCGTGCAGTAAGCATGTTACTGGTTCTATTTTTGGTGGGTTGTCAGACCGAACTTTACACCGGTGTGAGCCAGAAAGAAGGCAACGAAATGTTGTCAATCTTACTTTCTGAAGGTGTCGTCGCCACCAAAGAACCGGATAAAGACAACACCGTCAAGTTGATGGTAGATAACGCACAAATTGCGTTTGCGGTTGATGCGCTTAAGCGCAAAGGTTACCCAAGAGAGGAGTTCTCGACACTAAAAGAAGTCTTCCCGAAAGACGACCTGATTTCGTCTCCGCTTGCTGAGCGAGCAAGACTTATTTACGCGAAATCGCAAGAGCTGTCGTCCACATTGTCACAAATTGATGGTGTGTTGATTGCTCGCGTTCACGTGGTACTTGAAGACCAAAATCTTCGTCCTGGTGAGCGCCCAACGCCAGCATCGGCATCTGTATTTATCAAACATGCCGCGGATGTCGCGTTGGACTCTTATGTCCCTCAAATTAAGCTGTTAGTAAACAACAGTATCGAAGGGTTGAACTACGATCGTATTAGCGTGGTGATGGTGCCATCTTCGGAAGTTCGCGTGACTTCTCAAGGTAATCAATTCGAAAGCATTCTGTCGATTCAAGTGACCAAAGACACCGCAAGCCATCTGATTGCTATCCTTGTTTTCTTGGTACTGCTGATCATTGGCTCTAACGCAGCAACGTTTGCTTGGTGCCGCAGGAACGTGAAACGTGGTTAATTCCGAAACGCCGGCTTCCCAAATTCAGCATCAGTTTAACTATTGCCCTTGCAGTTATATTGACGAAAGTTGGGTAATGGAAAAACAGCCTTGGTTGTTAAAACTCCAAGGATGGAGAAACCAAGCGGCCATCAATCAGTGGTGTATTGAAGACTGGTCGTTGTCGCCAATTACGGATCATGCTTTTAATCATCCATACAACAGTCTGGCTTTACTGCCTGTAGAGGCAACAAATCGGCTGCTGTTGATGATTGGCGGAATCATGCATTGCCAAGCGATGCGCCAAGTGGTGCTAAAGCAACCTAAACAATGTCTTAATCAGGTCTTTGGGGTGGATGAAACGCGTTTTTTGATCCAACAAGGACCGATGATGATTTCCAACTGGCCCAGCGGTTGGCAAAAGCCACTGCCAACCAGCCTTGATGAAAAAAGCTTTGAAAAGACAGCCCGAGAGCTGGGTTATTTATGGGTCACGTTCTTACTGGCAAAGTCACCATCAGAGCTAGTGCAACGATGGCAATTTAAGCTCGATCGTCAACTGACGCTGACGGATCGCAGTGCAGATTGGTTGGATGACGCGCATCGTGATCTCGCATATCGACTTATCAAGAAAATCGCAAAACAGGTAATTCCTCAATGGTTTCATTTGTTGAAATAAAAACCGACAACTTGCAATTGGCGCCGGGCTTAAAAGTGCTCAAAGCAAAAGACTATGTGAGTTACTTAGATTCGCAGCATTTGGTTGAGGCGGCGCACTCAAAAGCAGAAAGTATCATTGCGAAAGCGGACGAAGCCTATGAGCTAGAAAGGCAGCGAGGTTATCAGGACGGCATCGATCAAGCGAAGATCGAGAACGCCGAAACCATGCTGGCAACACTTGCTCGATGCAACGAGTACTATTTGCAGGTCGAGCAAAAAATGACAGGCGTTGTGCTCGATGCCGTCAGAAAGATCATCAACAGCTTTGATGATGTGGATACCACTGCAAGTGTCGTGAGAGAGGCGCTTCAGCTTGTCAGTAACCAAAAGCAAGTGATTCTTCATGTGCATCCAGAGCAGGTTACTGAAGTGCGGGAGAAGGTTTCTTCCATACTCAGTGATTTCCCTGAAGTGGGGTACGTTGAAGTCATTGCCGATGCGCGTTTAAAAAACGGCGGCTGCATACTGGAGACCGAGGTCGGTATTATCGATGCGAGTATCGACGGTCAGCTGCAAGCGCTCAAGCAAGCTATTACCAAGCAATTGAGTGAACGCCAGCAGATACAGCCCTAATGCGTTTATTTTTGCTCTCCGAAAGTCCAGCCATGCTGGGCTTTTTTATTTTCAGTGGCTGGCTATTTCTAGATTCAGCATCAATTTCCTCTCACTAGCATTCAACTGAAAGCCGTGAGCGCTAGCCGATAAAGGCGCCCTAAAAACTTCTGACCAAAAGTGATATATGGCGAATGCCCTTACGCTTATCGTTTTGATTACTCAATACGAAAAGGGGTCCTCGCAATGAACAAAGAAGAAATCATAAACAACTGGCTATCCGACTTATCTGGCGGGCAATGGCAGCTTTTGAATGGTCAATGCAACTTAGTTGGCGAAGATGGCATGCATTACGCCACGATTTTCAATTATGAAAACCGCATGGTGGCCATGTTCCCTTTGTCACCAGCCAAGCAGCCTGAGGGGGGAATATCACTTTCCAAACTGCTGGCGCTAAATTCTCACCCCGATGTTGTCGGCATTGCGTCGTTCTCGTTAGCCGCTGACAACGCCACTGTTGTACTCAACTTTGCATTGCCGGATGAGTCTGTGGTGAATAGCGATCTCAATGTCTTTTGGCAAAATGCACTCAGTTTACGCAGTGCCTTGTTTGATGCGATCACTGAATCCACTGCGGGGTGATCGATGCAAACAACGATTCGAACAGACGGCGCGGCAAGTACTGCGGCTTTGCTGTCCTCACAGCAGACACTAAGCGCGGCAAGCACCGCGGCTAATACCTCTTTAAGTCAGGTTTCATCGGTCTCCGTTTCCTTAGTCGGCAATCAACCGCCGCTGAACACTCAACCAGTCTCGATGCCCCCATTGCGTCAGGCCGAGGAAGAGTTTAATCACGCCATCATGCGTGCTGCCCAGTATGAAGGTAGCATTGAAAATTTAGTCCGAGACAAGGTAAATGCGCAGTTTCCAACAACCTCTGACGCGGTGAAAAACCAGATAGTTGCTCAGTCGGTGGAAAAGATTGCAGAAGCCAACCAAGCATTTGAGTTTAACCATTTGGGCAATGACCTGCTGCAGAGCCCTGCCGTTGAGTACATGTCTCAATCGTTTTTGCGTCGGATCCTAGAAAACGTAGCGATCGCTCAAGCGAAAGATCCTTCAGTGCCAGTAGCAAAGAAAAATGAAGACGCTGGCATCGGTTTTCTGGACGGCTGGAGTGATGATGACGTTAAGTGGGCAGAACAGCTCAACAGCGTACTCAAGGACCCAAAAGCCAATGCTCGAGTACTGACCACATTAGCTTATAGCCATTTGAGGGTATTTCGTGATCCTTCACGACTTAAGATGATGGGCGATGCTGTGAATCAGCCGCTGCTGAATGCTAAGGAAGCAAACCAAAGGCTGAACATTTTCCACTTACACGGTGAAGGGGCGCAGCCAGAGATCTCGACGCCGACCACCACCCAGCCCCACGGTTGGGCATGGCTTAAGTATGCCGATTGGAATACAAGTGAAGTGCTCGGCAACAAAACCGGCAATGACTTTATCGGCAGTCGTCAAAATGGCGACCCTCACAAAGGGACCGGATTCAAGTTTCAAGGAATGCAGGAGGCTATGAAGCCTGCGGCTTATCACAACGACGCTGTTGCTTTAAAAGAGCGTCCAGAACATGAGTCCGGCTATGGTGGTTTCGTTATCAATGACAAAACGTTAACCACGATTGGCGACGATAAACCAACTTCGGTCAACTGGCGCCAACAAAACATGGATAAGAAGTTACCTATGTTTGCGGGGCCATCCAGTACCACCTCTTTTATGTACGAAGTGGCACGCCTTCTCAAAATGCCTGCTTCTGAAGCGCAAGCCTTTCGAGCCTTGCTGTTGGGGTGGATGATTCAGCCGCGTGATCACAGTTTTACAGAGATCATGGGAGCACTAGATGCTTATGCAATGGAACACAATGATCACGGCGCTGCGACAGTAGACAGTGATGGCATGATGGCGTGGCAAGCACGTGAGACGGGCAATTGGCTTGGTGCTTACGAGGGGCTGATAACCCAAGACATCGACTTACCCGGTATGGATGCCAAGACAATCACACTAAATGGACAAGAGGTTCATCTACCCGCGATTGAACCGGTGAAAATGAGTGTCGAAGAGTTCGATCAATCTGTGACTCAAGGGAAAGGCTACCCATCACAATATGCTGGGAGTGAGTATCTTGATGTACTGGCGCAGGCTGCGCAGAGTGATCAAGAAGCAGACGATACCTTTGGCCTAGCTTCAGAGAAAATTCACTACGCTCCGCAAAATATGAATGACTTGAAGTTATACAATACCGAGCAGCGAACCATGCCGGAATTGCCTGAGCGAAAACCGTCAGGGCTACCCTTTATCGATGGTGTTAAAGCGAAAGCATTAGGCAACTGGTTGGAGGGTAAGTCTCCTGCGCAATACCAACAGCTTCTCAGTAATGCTGCGTCTTTGTTGGCAGAATCTTCACAGGAAGGATCGCTAAGTAATGTTTTTCGTTACGGTGAGCGTAATGACGTGTGGGAAACCTTTCGTACGGTAGATAAGTCGAACATGCTTGATGCTCAGTTGGTGCTCAAAAACAAACCTGATCACCAAGATGCGTTAGCCTTTTTACAGGATATCGCGAGCAGCAAAGCCACACCAGCTGAACGCCAACAAGCGGTATTAGAAGCCATTGGTGATGATGCAAATAACCAAGCGACGCTGATTAACGCGATGCTGCTGGCGACGACTCGATTCTATACAGGGAATGGCGCAAATATTATCAACCCAGGCTACGGCGATTTTGCTCCACCAAAGAACGAGAGTGAAATGGAGATGCGTCTTCAATCGTTCCTAAAACGTAATCAATACACGAGTTCTGCTGAGCGAGCGCAGGCGAAGAAAGAGTATCGCCAGAACGTGGATATGTTACAGGCTGCGATAGACTCTCCAATGTTTGAACGATACTCCGGTAAAGTCTGGCACGGCTGTCACACCAGTGTTGCCGATGCGGCGTTAGAGAAGGGAACCGGTTTTCAGTTTCCTGGCTTTATGAGTACAACGCGTGCTCCAGACGTGGCACAAAGTTATATGGCGAAAGGTGCGCTTTTGGTCATTAACCCGGCACCAGACCTTGGGGTGAATATTGAACCCATCAGTAATGCGGAAGGTGAGAGAGAAATCTTGGTTCCTGCAGGGACGTCTTTTACTGTGGAACAAAGCTATACCTTACACCTGGAGAAAGGTTACCCGCCTGCAGCCAATACGGCGATGAAAAAGCGAATTTACGATGCAGAAGTGGCTACGGGGAGCCGCAAACCTCATGTGACCATACGCATAACGACGCCAGAGATGGAGGAAGCGGGCCTAAGTGGTCAAAGCGATCCAAAAGGAGAGGCGGAGCTTGCTGACTTGATTGAGCATATCAAGAAAAATCCCTCGACTATGGAAGAGCAAACCAAGGTTGTCGTATTGAGCCGAGAGTCCAGTGCACCAAGCGTCAATACCGCGAATGCGGATAAAGCGGCAACAGAAGCCTTTAAACCAATGTACTCTGGTGGCTTTGTTTAGCCAAATGCTCAACTACTTAAGTAAGTTTATTCAACTCGAGGTCTCTCAACAGTTTTAGCTTGCTTGAGACTGAAACAGTAAAGCTCAGCACACCATGCTGAGCTTTTTTCTCATCATGTGTCTTATCATAAACGGCTTAAAATGAAAAAAAGCCGACCATATCTAGCATATTCACCCATCTGTATTCAGCATAATAACCCCATCAGCCAACACTCTGCGCTTATCTAAACCGCAGAGATGTAAATACTAATAAATACAAAAATAGGAATGTAAATCAGATGGTCAACGGATTTATATCGACCCTTCTAAACGACTTTGCAAAGCGTTGCCAAATAGAAACGCTGGAATTTGATGAAGAAGGTTGTTGCCGCTTAATTATGGATAACGAAGTGGCGATTACACTTCGCTCAAATGAAGAGAAGCTAACGCTTATTGGTTTAATTTCCGGTGATAAACCACATCCCGATGTTTATTTTAAACACATGAAGGCAGCATTAACAAAAGATGAGCCCTACGTTTGTTGGGATGAAGATGCTGGCTACATCGGTTTTATTCACATTCATCAAACGATGTTAACCGAGACATATTTTGAAACGTCGATTGCTCAATTTGTTGATTGGTTAAAGCTGTCAGCAAGCCCGCAGGAGCAAGCGGCGCAAGAACAGAAACAAACACAGACAATAGATGCGGCTCAATTTGCCACATTAAGGGTATAAATAATGATCAGTTTTGGAAACGTAAGCGCACTTCAAGCGGCACTTCCGCAAGCGCGAAATGAGATTCTAAGTGAAGGTAAACTCAATGTTGGTGGCAAGGAATATAAGGTCGATGCAGATACTCAGCAGTTTGTTCGTTCAAACCCAAGTAATAGTGCAGTCGCTCGATTCTTTGAAGCAACGGGTAAGCTATTTAGAGAAGGCAACACAGACTCAGTAGCGAAAGCGATTACGAAATCGGTATTTGATAATGAGCTTGGACAAGCTCAGCGCTTGCAAACCAGTTCTTCTGTTGAGCACGGTCAAATGCTGTTTAAAGATGCCAGCCTTAAAACGCCGGCCGATGTGTTAAATGCCTTTAGCCGACTTGATGCTCAGGCGATTAAGTCAGACAGTGGTGAACTTAACCAATTGGCTGAGCGCGCGATGTCAGAAGCGCTATTGGATACGAAATCAGGACAGGACTTGAAGTCACAAATTGGTGAGGGTGCAACAAAAGCATTAGCTGGCAAAGTGGTTAAAGCTTTTGGTGGCGGTGCGATGGGCGTGAAGAACAACCCAAATACCGCGATGGGCTTGGAAGTTGTATTTGAAACCGAGGTTAAGAACTTAAAAGCGGCACAAGCACATATTGAAGGTTTGGCAAACAAAGACTTGAGTTCGGGTGTCTATGCGGATTCGCTAGCGGAAGATAAGTTCAATAAAACCGGCACGACGAACAACCTTGAACGCGCAGCGGCTTGGATCATTAACGCATCGACTTCGAAAGGAAACGATGCTGATAATATTACCACGCTTCTTAAAGAGTACGCGGCCAATGATAAAGACTTGCTGAACATGGATAACTTAAAAGAGCTTCATGCGCGAGCGGTGCCGAATATTGAAAGAGATTACCGAGGCCCAGCGACGGCTGGTGGCGCACTTCCATCAAGCATTGGTGGTGAAGGCATGCTAAAACAGCACATAGAGGGCTTTTTGAAAGAAAACCCAGTGGCAGATAAAGATCTTGGTAAGCAGTTGTTTGCTGGCGTGATTGGCTACCATGGCTTCACGGATGGTAACGGTCGTATGGGACGTATGCTGTATGCGATTGCTGAGCTGAGAAACGATTCATTTACGCCTCTCGCTTTAAGCGCAGAGCTTAGCCTTCACGGGATTAAGTAAATATCCACTCCATATTTAGAGCGACGAAAGTCGCTCTTTTTCGTTGTGAGTTATATATAAATATTGAAGTGTTAAACCAAAGTAATAAGTTTTTATTACTGGTTTTAATGTTTTCTCCTTGAATTAATAAATTAAACCTATTGATGGGTTATTATATTTAAATGTCTTGTTTAAAACGGATTTTTATATTCATTCCGCTAGGTTTTATTCAATTGTTTATTTCTATTATTTTGTGCAGTAGTTCACGAGAGATAATGGAAAACAACAAAATAAAAGCTAATTTCGACATCGCAAAATCTCTATTTACGGTTTACTAGAGAGAGTAAATAGAGGGAATTGCAATGAATACACTACAAGTTCTATTAAATGAGTTTTGTGAGATAAATGAGCTACCACCACTTAACTTTTCTGAAGAAGGTCGCTGTCAATTATTAGTTGATGACCGCTATGTTATTTATTTTAGCGCAACAGATAACAACGATCTTATTCTGTCCGTGGCTTTTGGTGGACTCGAAAAAAGTGGTGAGCTGAGGGTGAAAGGCCTTGAGCTCATAGCTCATGCCAATTACTTCGCCATTGCAGAGGGGGGGCTAACCCTGTCACTGGCACCAAATGGCAGGCAGCTTGTTCTTGCTGGCAGGAAGCCAATAGAGCACTTAGATGCCGCGAGTTTGTCAACTTGGTTCCATGCGCTCAATGAGCAAGCTCAGCTCTGGCAGGCTCGATTTTCGATGCTAGACCAAGACATCACTCCATTACCCAACACACAGCCATCTCACGTACAGACCCTTCGAGTCTAAGGAGTTCATCCATGGTAAATCCAACCAATAAAATCAGCCAAAGCCCGGTCCCTAGCTTAGATCAATTTCGCTCTGTGGCGGCGCAAAAAGATGACCGAGTGATCAGCAAGCGTGGCAAGGTAAAAGAGCCGTCGACCTTCCATAAAGGGCAAAAGTTTGCGGCAGTGAGTGAACATTTGCTGCGTTCAAAATACCCAAAGTACTTTCAAGAAAATATTAAGACTCATCTTGATTTAAAACAGGCACTGCTGAAAGAAGAAAAGCCTCAGACAGCATTGTTAGCTTTTTCCCTTGTCAGCCCATCAGGATACCGAGGTGAACCGCTAACGGAACGAAAGATCCTTGAAGTAGTGAACTTGTTAGAAGAGGTTAAGATTGACGGTAGCGCTTATGAAAACCTCAAAGGTACGTTTGATTCAATTAGTCACGATCCGCGCTTACAGGTGAGCCTCGAAAAACAACATCCAGGGAAAATGGATGGTTTTGGTGCAGAACTGCTTGAGATGGCAAAAGAGAAGCTCAAAGGCACTGGTGTGAATGCGGCGATTAACCTTGCCTTGCCGGGCGTTGGATTACTGGTGGCGACAGGTCGCGAGTTGCACAAAGCAGCGGTAAATGGCGATGCGGAGGCTTACCATCATCAATTGGATCTAATTGCGCAACTGCCCGGTCGTGATCAGAGGCTTGCTTTGCCGATGCAACAAACCTTAGCTCACGGGCACGCCACCTTGTCGACTGAAGGCGCTGTTACAGCAACATTAGGGATGGCGACAGGCAGTCTTGGTGCTTTTGGAGTTAACTCTGTGGGAACGGCGGGTGTGCTCCCTCTTGCAAAAGAAGCAATAGGCAGTGCTGCGGCATCTGGCTTAATCAGTGGATCTGGTTTTGTGGCAGGTCAAGCGGGCTCATATGGTTTGAATAACGAAGCTCAAGAGGTGCTGCGCCAAGATCCTATGTCTGGTGTACTGCCGCGTATTGAAGTGTCTAACAGCAAAGGAGATTTTACCTTTAGTATGCAAGATGCCGCGTCAGTGCGTGCTTTGATGGCGTATTTAGGCCCAAAAGAGGACAAGTCGATGACGTCTCCTCAGGCGCCGAAAGAAGCACAGGAAATGGAAACAGCGCGTTTGACTCTTAAGAAGATGCTGGGCTCAGATGCTAGCGAGCATTTAGTACCAGATGTAGATCCTATGCTTAAACTGAGTGTGGAAGATGCTCCAAGTCAAACTGAATCGGTGGTGAATGGTGCGTTTAAGAAACTGCTCAGTGAAGATTGGGACTGGTTGATGCCAGCAGTCCGAGCCATTGATCAAGGTAAGGCACAGGACATCAATAAGACTTTGACCTACAAACTACCTCTTGATGCAGCGAACGGACGCGTGTACTTAGATAAAAGCCCGAACCTGAGTGAAGGGCAACTGTCAGCGTTAGAGAAGCTAGGCTCACCAAGCCAGTTAAGATTGATGTACTTAGCAGAAGGCTGGATTTAATCCGTTGAGTTTAAAAGAAAGCTCGCGGTGAAATCCTAATTAAGAAGAAAAGCAAAAGGGAGCATTTTCTCTAATGCTCCCATTAAAGCTAAGTTGGTATGCGTAAACCAATTCTTAGAGGTTTATTAAAGTACCAACCTTTAGTTTTTCATATTCTCAAGCATATAGTTGAGTACGTCATCGTTGTCGTTAATGAGGTTCTCGATTACATCAAGGTGGTCTCTTTTTCGAGCGAGGTAAATGCGACACTCTTGCTTAGCATCAAGCACGTTGGCGTGGTATTCCTTTGTTTGTCGGAAGAACTCAGGCGTGTCCAGCTCTGGAACAATCAAGTGCAACGGCGCCAGTTTCTCTTCTGAAGGAAAATCATTAAGCAGTGGACTCACCTTCTCCGATGATTCATTGGTCATCTGAATGTTATCGTTCACGAAGCTGTTCACAAGTGGTCGAATATCAAAAAGGCCAGCGATTGAAAAAACATCTTTGAGTTTCTGTTTGCCTTCTGCTTCTACTCCAAATTGTTCCCAATCTGTTTTATGGAGCATGGATACAAGTTGGCCGCCAGCCGAGTGGCCTACGAGGTAGACTGCGGGAGAATTATTTTCGACTGCGAGTGATAAGATTTCTTTAACGGCAAGCTGCATCTGTTTAAGGATGGACTCCATTGGCGCACCGTTTGTCCAGTCTTGAGCCATTCGGTAACTTGGCATGTAAACCGTAAAGCCATTTTGATTGAAAGGCTTCGCGATAAACCCAAATTGTTCTTTTGAAAACCATTGCCACCACCCGCCATGAATGTAGATAACCATAGGCGCATCTTTGGCAATCCCCTTTGGCTTATAGGTATCTATTTTTCCAGAAAACTCGCCTTCTCCATATGCCATTTCGGTAAGTCCTGTTTCCAGGTTTGTTCGATAACGCTCACTTTGTTGGCTGGTAAATTCTATGTGTTTCGGTAACAAATCATCCGTGGGTAATCTATTGGTCCATAACGTCGGATTGTATTGTTCATCTGCTATCTCTCGTGAGAAGTATTGTGCAATTGAGCTTATTCTTGTTTTGTTCACTATTTCGTCCTCTTTGGTTGCTTTAGGGCATTATTAATGATTTTATTGGAGTGAAAAAGATGGGTAATTTGGTACGGACTGTTTAATTTTTATAAACTATGAACAAGTATATGCGTCATATGATCATCTTCACGAGAGTTGTGGAGACGGGATCTATTACTGCGGCTGCACGCGAATTAGGGGTGGGTAAATCCGTTGTTAGTCAACATTTGAGAGCTTTGGAGGAGGCGTTAGGTGTTTTGTTACTCAAGCGTTCTACTCGCCAACAATTACTTACGCCTATGGGAATAGAGTTTTTTGAGCGGTGTAAAAAGATTAGCGAGCTTGTTGATGAGGCATGGGATATGGCAAGGATCAGCCAAGTTGAGCCAAAAGGAATGGTTAAGATTAGTTCACCTCACGCGTTGATCGAGCCAGTGATATCACCGGCAGTGGGGCATTTAGTCAGTATCTACTCTGAATTGGTTCCTACGATTCTAGCCAATGACGGCAGCGTGGACTTATTTGAAACGGCGGCTGATCTCGCGATTCATGTCGGTGAGCTGCCATCAAGTGAGTACAGACAAAGAAGGATAGGTAGTTTAAAGAAAGTGCTTTGTGCAAGCCCTTCATATATTCAGAATCATGATCTCAGCATCGCGAAACTTATTAAGGATCCGTCTCATTTGCTCGCCTGCGATTATGTGGCGAATATCTGGGAGGGGAAATCTATTCGATATACTTTACAACACTCGTCCAGTGGTGAGCGAATAGAAGTGTCGCTGGAAGCGAATCGCTTTAATGATTCGGTCCATTCGGTTATCTCTATGGTCAAAGCGGGAGCCGGTATGGCATTAATTCCTGAATTTATGTTCGAAAGCCTCAGACGCAAAGGAGAATTAGAGAACATTTTCCCTGGGTATACGCTTCCCAAGATTCCTATTTATGCTGTTCATAATTACGCAAAAACGCCTCCGCTCAATGTCAAAATGTGTACTGATTTCATTGAACGACAGCTTAGAAACCTTAACTCTTCAGAAGATGCATAATCGCTTTCTGAACCGCTTAGATCTATCGATTCCATTCTACTTTGCTAGCACACAGTTCTTTTTTGTACTGTGTGCTCTCTGAGTATGACGCACATGATTGTGAGCGAGTTATACTCGCTATTCCTCAGACTGCTCAAGAGACGCAACCCAACGCAGGATCTCAGCGGTGGCTTCAATAAGATCGCCAGGAATGTACTGGTTTAACTGACCATCGGCATAAAGAGCACGTGCGAGTGGTACTTTTTGCATCACAGGGATGCCTTCTTCGTGGGCTATCGCGATCATACGTTTTGCCATCGCATCGGTTTCTTTAAGGGTTATCACAGGCAGCGGTGTTTCGCCCTTTTTGTAGTACAAACCAATCGCGATGTGGGTTGGGTTTGTGACCAACACATTCGAACGTTTAACGTTATCTCTTTGGTTCGAAGCTTGCAGCTCTTGGTGCAACTGACGACGCTTACTCTTGATTTCCGGGCTGCCTTCCATCTCTTTATATTCGCGTTTGACCTCGTCTTTAGTCATCTTCAGTTGCTTGGTGTGGTCGAATTTTTGGTATGCGTAATCGGCAGCTGCAATCACAATAAAGCCGACGGAAGAGATGATCATGAGTTGTTTCACCAATACGCCGGTGATGGTCGGTACACACTCTAATCCGCATGTCGGGATTTGCAGTAGCGTATTTAAGTTGCCCCGCAGAGTGACCCAAATAATGCAGGAAAGCAGCGACACTTTAAGAATCGATTTAATAAACTCAATGATGCTTTTTAGTGAGAAAATTCGTTTTGCCCCTTCGACAGGGTTGATCTTTTTGATATCTGGTTTGACGGATTCACCACTAAACAGCAAGCCGAATTGCCCCATGTTCGACATGATGGCGATCAATGCCGCCACGATCAGGATTGGTGCCAGCAAGTAAACCATTTCTTTTGCGATGGCGATGGCTACGTCAAGCAACGCATCCTGAAACCCTTGATAAGCCAGCTCACTCGGCAACAAAAGTAGGGCAGAGATGTGCGACATATAGTAGTCAGCAAAGGCAAATAAGACGGCAATTAGGGCTAGTATTAACGCCGACGAGACGACTTCCTGACTTTTAGCGACTTGCCCTTTTTGCCGGGCATCCCGAAGTTTTTTCGGGGTGGGGAGTTCTGTTTTTTCTCCGCTCATTGCTCTTCCTGTCTGTTATTACCAAATGGTATTGAGCTGTTCTCTGAACAGTACGATGTCAGAGAAAAGGGCTTGAAAGTGGTCCATCATCAATGCCAAATAAACAATCAATAGCACGCTGGCAATGGCACTTTTGATCGGCATGGCTAAAGAGAAAACGTTCAGCTGTGGGGCGAATCGGCTAATCAGCGCGAGTCCAAACTCGGCAAGGAACATGGCTAAAACCAAAGGCGCAGACATCAAAACGCCAAGCCACATAAGTTGCTCGAACTGAGCGTAGAAAAAGCGCACCCATTCCTCAGTGACGGTTGGGAAAAAACTAATCACAGGCCACGACGAATAGCTGTTAAACAGCGCATAAATAAAAGCGACAAAGCCACCACCGGAGAAGAACAAGGTGATCAGGGTTTGAGTCAATAGCACAGCCGTTGGCGTTGACTGGGAGCCGAGAGTGGGGTTAAACATACTTGCCATCGCAGCACCACGTTGGTTATCCACTAGAAACCCTGCCGCCTCAATAGCCCAAAAAGGGATTGCTGCAACAAAGCCAATCAGCATACCCAATAGTACCTCTTTGCCTAAGATGACCATCAACCAAATCCCGTCCGTTTCTGCGGGCAGGTCTTGTTGGTTGATCATTGGGAAGATAAACAGCGCAAGCGAACACAAAACACCATTTCTCACCAAGGTGCCACCTAGCGTTTGTTTGTTTAAGATCGGCAAAAATATAAAGCAAGCCATTAACCTAGGGAGCGTCAAGCTGTATAGGAACAGGGCTTGGTGCAAATCATCGTAACTCATCGTATTTGCGGGATTTTATCCAAGGTCAAGGTAGCAAATGAATGCAGTTCGGCGCCCAGCCATTGTGTGGTAACAAATAGGGTTATGATGACGGCGATCAGTTTGACGACAAAGCCTAACGTCTGTTCTTGTACTTGTGTTAGCGCTTGGACGAGAGAGACCAAGGTACCGACCAGTGCCGCAACCAAAATCGGCGGCAGCGACAAGAACAGAACAAGCGTTAGAGCCTGAGTGGTAAAGTGGATGATTTCAGCCGGATTCATGCTTCTCTCCTCATTATCCGTAACTGAGCACTAGGCCATGGGTCAACTTGGTCCAACCGTCTAGCAACACAAAGAGCAGCAGTTTGAATGGCAGTGAGATGGTCATTGGCGAGACCATCATCATGCCCATGGCCAGCAAGATGTTGGATACGATCAGATCGATAGCGATGAATGGCAGGTACAACAGGAAGCCAATCTCAAACGCTCTCGTTAGCTCACTCACGGTAAAGGCGGGGAGCAACAACAATAAGCTGTCTGACTCCAAACGGTCGACGTACTTTTGTGGCCACAAGGTTCTTGCTGCATCGGTAAAAAAGACCGATTCAGTTTCACGGATGTGCTTTTTCAAAAACTCACGGTACGGCTGCAATCCGCTCTCAATCAGTCCTTCGATACTCTCGGAATCTTCTAGGGATATTTCATGCTGCGTCACGTAGTCATAGGTTTCAAAACCCACTGGTGCCATGATGAAGATCGACAGAATGATCGCCAATCCGTACAAGGCCATATTGGGTGGAATTTGTTGTACACCTAATGCGTTTCTTAGCAGAGAGAAAACCACGGCCAGTTTAACGAAGGAGGTCGCCATCATTGCAATGAAAGGAATCAAAGCAAGAAGGGCGAGTGTAACGATGAGGTTCAGTTCATCAGGTAACTGGATCATGCTGGCTCCTGACTGCCGCCAAACAGTTCGAGAACGCGGACACCCAAGCGTTCATTAATGTTCACTAGTTCGCATTCACCAATGATTTTGCCGTTTGCTCGCATGGTGACTGGGTTAGAAATTGGCTGGTTAAGCTCAAAGGTAAAACCCGGTTGCAGCGCGTTAAGCTGTTCCAAAGTAATGGTTTGCTGACCAACATCGAAAGTCAGTTCAATTGGCAATTGCTGGTGGTCGGTCAGTGCTTCAGAGCTGTTGATATCGTTCATATTGGTTTCTTTTTCTTGGATATGGAGTGTCGTATTGTCGAGTTGGCATCGCCAAAGGTTGTGATTGGAGACCTGAAGCAGCACTTGGTGTTGCGCGATGTAGCAATCGTCAAAAAACACCACGTCGCCCAGTTCAAGCTGCTCAAATTGACTGAGTGCCAAACGTGTTTTGCCAAAGCTCAACCAGAAGGGCAGTGCGATGTTTTGGCTCAGGTAAGAGGGTGCTTGTGGCAGAGTGTCAATCAACACATCCCGACCTTCATGGACCCACAGGCTAAGAGAGACATCATCGCGATTGATGGTGAGCATCAACACGTTTTCTTCTGATGCGGGCTGCTCATGAACTTGCAGCTTGCTTAATACCGGAAGTTGTCCAAATAAGCGCTTAATCATGTCGGTGTAGGGCTCAATTTGGCTACTGAGCAACGCCAATTGCAAAGAGTTTGGCAGTGATTCAAATGCCGTCGAGTCAAGAATGCCATGCAACCATTGCTGTAATTGCGCACCGCTGAAATCGATTTGAATGGTTTGTCCACCAATGAGTAGTGTTAAACGGTAGCCAGAAAACTCCGGCTTTTGGCCAAGCGTGACCGATAAGCTATTGCTCTGACTATCTTGAAAGTGACACTGTTTTGCGCACAGTTGATTACTTAGCGCAATGCTTGAAGGCTCGACCTTTGGGAAATCTAATATCATCATTCGTCCTCAGGCTTCCATTCATCGTAAATGCTGCGTTGTTGTCGCGAGCGTTGTTGGTCTTGTTGTTGGTTCATCTGTTCGCTGACTGCGATCCGAATCGGTTGGTCGATGCCTAAACGTTGCAGACGCTCGGTCAACTCTTGCTTAGCCGTCTGGTTGATCAGCGAAAGAGCATGCTCTTGCTTAATCAGCACGCTGTAGCCAGAACTGTCTTGCTTGATGGAGATCTCGCCACCTTTTAATTGGCCTTCATTCAGAAGCAGGCGAACTTCTTTTTCGTTTGCTGAAGGAAGAGACACGTAGATCTTGTCGACCAACTTATTAATCAATTCGTTTACGTCTTGAGCTCTGTTCTGGGGCGCGTGTGTCTCTACGTTTTTCAGGATGATGTCGCCTTGCGCTGTTGATTGGCTTAGGTTGGCCATCGGGTGAAGCTTAGCGTCCGACTCTGAACTTGGATGACGCAGTTCGATGTGCTTCACTGCTTTAACCTTCTCTTCAAGCGCGGACAATGCGGCTTTCGAGTCGACAATTTTCGAGTCCACAATAGCAGCAGCGTCTTTTGCCGCAGGGTCGAGTTTATGAGCTGCTGCATCTAACTTATGCAGTTGGCCTTGCAGCACACTCTGCACGGTTGATGGCTCAGTTTTGTTCCGTAGATTGGTTTTGTTACGCAGATTAGCTTGGTCAGTCTGAATCGGTAATACCTGATCCTTTAGAGCGTTAGGCAAGCTGGTCATCGGTATTTTAGGATCACGAGACGAACCATTATCTAATGGTGCCGTGCTTGCCGAGCTGACTTGCTTATTGTTCGAGTCTTTTTCTGCCGCAGAGTTAGAACCCAACGGCTGTGATTTATCCGTTTCTTTACTTCCTACCGACTGCTCGATTAGAGAGTTTGGCTTTACGGGTTTTGCAGTATCTGAATGTGGCTCTTTCGCAGGGCGCTCTGAAGTCTCGCTATAGCTCTCTTCGTTTTTATCTTTGTTGTCCAATACCTGCAGGGTCTCTCTTTCTGAGAGATTGTGACTTGGCTTTTCTGGGGGCAAACCAGCGTCTGACTTCTCATTAGCAGGTTGATCTTTTAAGTTTTCAGGGTGCTCTTGGCCACCCTCGAGCTGCTCTTTCCCCGCCTCAGGAATAGCACTGCTGGCCTTGCCTTTGTGCTTCATGCTATCGAGCTTGTCTGCGTTCAATACAGCAGCGAATAAACGAGAAGTCTCTGACTCATGTTCGCTTTCTGCTTGCGTTGGCTTAAGCGCATTATTAAAGCGAGATTCAAGCTCTTCTGAGACTTGGTTGACCGGCCTCTGTTGAACCTGCTGCGGACGTTCAGTTGTGTTTGGATGATCGTTTTTGACTCGCATCTTTACCTTCTATGAAACAACAACGCTGCGGAACTCTTCTTGTTCGAGCTCTTCTTGATACTGCACTTGGCGTGCTTGCTCAGCGATTTCTTGTTCGTTTAATTGAATGAATTTTTCTTTGGTTTTATGGGCGGCCAGAGCTTCTTGCTTTCTTTCCTTGAGTCGCTGGTTCTCTTGTTCTAATGCCTTTTTTTCTTCTGCGGCTCGTTGTTTTAAATCGGCCTCTCTTTCCCTTAACAGTGCGATTTCTTGCCGCAATATTTCAAGTTCTTTTAGAATGACGGTTTTCTGTTTGGCTTTTGCAAAGCGCCGTTCTTCTTCCTCTTCGCGCCATTGACGATAATCAACGACAGACTGTTCCGCCTTTCGGAGTGAGGCTCGTGCGTTATTGACTCGATACTCTTGTTGCTGAACCGCGCGATCGGCACGGTCGGCACGAATTTTTTTTATCTCTAGCAATTGCTCGATCATAAGCCTGCAAGCCCACGTAGCTGTGTGACGGTCTCTTCGAGTTCACTTGGCTCGTGCGTGCCTTGGCGTAAGAACGCTCGGATATCATCTCCCTGTGCGATGGCCATATCCGCGCGACTGTCGGCGCCGTGTTGGTACTCACCAATTTTTATCAGCAGTTCGACTTCTTCATATTTGGCCAGCATTTCACGCATGTGAGCCGCGGACGCTTGATGAGTTTTATCGACGATTTGATTCATCAGACGGCTGGCCGAGCGAAGCACATCAATGGCTGGATAGTGGTTCATCGCCGCCAGTTTGCGAGAAAGAATGATGTGACCATCGAGTATCGAACGGGTCTCATCGGCCACTGGCTCAGTCATATCGTCACCTTCCACAAGTACGGTATACAGCGCGGTGATGGAGCCTTTGTCTGATTGGCCTGCACGTTCCATCAGTTTTGGTAGTGCGGCAAAAACAGAAGGCGGATAGCCTCGTCGTGTTGGTGGCTCGCCAGCTGCCAAGCCGATTTCACGTTGAGCTCGGGCAAAACGCGTCACCGAATCCATCAGCAGCAGAACACGCTTACCTTGGTCGCGGAAGTACTCCGCGATGGAAGTCGCCACGAACGCCGCTTTGGCACGTTCCATTGCTGGCCTGTCTGAGGTTGCGACAACAAGTACTGACCTTGCCATGCCTTCTTCGCCAAGGTCGTGTTCGATAAATTCTCTTACTTCACGGCCCCTTTCACCGATGAGGGCAAGCACGGTTACATCGACATCGGCAGAGCGAATAAGCTTGGCGAGCAGGGTACTTTTACCTCCGCCAGCCGCAGCAAAAATGCCCATCCTTTGTCCTTCACCACAGGTGAGCAATCCGTCGATAGAACGCACGCCCATCGAAATCGGCTTTTCAATCAGTTTTCTCTGCATTGGTGGCGGCGCATCACGATAAACCGGATACCAAGCGCTCGGTTCAGTGCTTTGAGAACCATCGAATGGGCGGCCCAGGCCATCGAGAATCTTCCCTAATAGATGATCGCCAACGCCGACTTCGTGCATTTTTCCAAGCGGGCTCACTTCGGTATTGGAGGAAATACCAAACATGTTGCCAAGTGGGGTGAGCAACGCATGGTGTTGCTGAAAACCCACCACTTCCGCAAGCAGCGACAAGGTTTGATCGGGATTTCGTAGCTCACAAAGCTCGCCGACACGAACACCAGGCACAACGGCTTTGATGATGGTGCCAGTCACTTGAGTCACGCGACCGCGGATTTGGATCAAACGCGTTTGCTTGATGGCCGATTGTTGAGTTTCGGTGATGTATGAGAAGTCGTTCAATTTAAGAAAACATGCGCAATAACTGATGCTGGGAGAATAGAAAGGATGGCGCCGTATTTATAGTGACTATTGGTCGGGAGTTTTTAGAAAACTTAAAACGCCCTAAAAAAACACGTCTGATTTTGACAGCCGATTAAAAATGCAATTCCTATAATTCGCTCATATTGTAGGAAGGAGTGCAAATCAATGAGCACTATCAATAGCCAAATTTTAACGGGCAACAAATTTGACGCGCCAATTCGAAGTAACCTTGAGTCTTCCCGCACGGGAGCCTCGGTCAATGGTAATTATCGAGGTGAAACTGTCCGCGTACACAATGCAACTCAGTCGTTGTTTGATGCAATGGAAGAGCTGACGGCGTTAGGTTCAGAAAAAGCAGAAAAAGATCTCACGAAACGCAAAGTGAAAGACGGCAGTATTCGCGTGAATGAAGCGCATGAGCTGGTTTCTGATTACCTAAGAAAAGTGCCTGATCTTGAGAAGAACCAAAAGATCAAAGACCTTGCTACCAAAATGGCAAGCGGCAACTTATCAACGATTGCTCAGTTACAGGCGTATCTCAACGGATTCTCTGAAGAGAAGAGCCATCAGTACCTCGCGCTGCAAGCAGTGAAAAAGTTCCTTGGCGCCAATCCAGAAAGTAAGAACTTATTGGCGCTGATAGACCAAGCCATTCTGACCTTTGAGCAGAATCCGGACTCTTGGGCTCAGATTGATACTGAAATTCGTGTTTCAAGCTTCGCGGATGAATACAGCCAAGAGCAAGGCTTTAGCAGTTTGCACCAATTGCGTGGTTTCTATCGCGACACGGTACATAGCTACCAAGGTTTAGGCTCAGCATATAAGGATGTGGTTGAGCGTTTTGGTGCAAAAGAGGTCTCCACGGCGGTCGACTTTATGTTGCAGGGCATGAGCGCAGATTTGAGCGTTCAAGGTAGCAATATTGACTCCGTTAAGCTTCAGCTTCTGATGTCCGATATGCAAAAACTTAAGACGTTGAATACGCTTCAAGACCAAGTTAGCAACCTCTACCAGATGTTCAAACCTCAGCAGGCAAACTATGGCTTATCAAGTTACTGATTTGATGTCAGACGTCATCGCTTTGGTTGAACAGCGTTGGGTGGGAAGTGCCGAGATATGGAATCTAGCGAACGCCATGGAGTTGGCGTCCACGGAGCGAAAAATCAGCTTTTTTAGGGAACTGCACAAACTGATTCGCCATATTCCAATTGATGTGTTTAACGATGAAGAACAGCGACAAAACCTAATACAAGCTGTGCAAAAAGCGCTTGATGAAGCGATTGATTTAGAAGAAGAGGAAATGTGGGACGATGAACTGGATTGATGCGTCAGTGGATGATTTTTGCCGAGGAATGGGGCTTGAAGCGGTGGACTTCTCGTCCGCAGGACGTGTTCAACTGAGCTTTGAGCAAAGCGGCACTCTGCATATCGAGAAGCATCAGGACTGCCTGTTTCTTATGCTGGCGAAACCGCTGCCTTGGCACCAGTCGAATGAGCCGATTAAAAAGGCGTTGAGTTTTTGCCATGCAGGTCAAGGTTGGCCATTCCTTATTAAGACCGGGTTACTGGATGAACAGACACTGGTCTTCTCTGCACAAATTGAAGGGGATGAAGTGACCTTGCCAACCATCGAGCAAGCGTTCGCTCTACTGGTTCGTTTACATAAAGATGTGGCGGATTCATGAGTCGTATTAGTACGTTAAACGTTGGTATTGAAGGCTTTACTCACGTTTCGCTTGAGCAAGTTGAAAACGACTTCCCACAGCGTTTTCAACTGTTGCCTGATGGTCAAGCCATCGCGACGCACCTAGAGAAGCTGTACGAGCTTCGTCCCTCTGAGCAGTACTTGATGTCACTGGCCAAGCCAAAGTTGACGCATTCGGAGCTACTTCGCCCAGACAAATACCGTCAACAGTTTGATACCACTCAGCAGCGGCTTCAGGAATTGGCGCAGAAAAATGGTTCGCATGCGCTCAATCAGGCACTGGAAACACTGCAAAGTACCCAATTAGACCAACGTTATCTCACCATGGCGTTGAATCTACTGATTCAGGTTTAAGCCCCATGTTGCAAACGAAAGACGTGGAGCTGTTGCTTATCCACGCTGCACTCCAAGTTCAATATCAAAAGCCGGAACAAGCGATTACCTTGCTTGATGCACTGCTGGAAATCGAACCTCAGCATCAAGAAGCTCGCCAAACATTAGCAGTAGCATGCCTGAATTCAGGTCGATACACACGTTCAATCGACCTGTGTGAAAGCTTATTGAAAACCGAACATTCAAATAAAGCCGGTTTGTGGTTTTGCCTAAGCCAAGCTCGCTGGAAACAACAGGATGTTGAAGGTGCCCGCCACGCACATCGACGTTATCTACAATCTCTAAATAGTGAATCAAATGAATAAGTTGATCGATATTCTAAACAAAGCCGGACAGCGTAAAGACATCATGCTTGCCGTGATGCTACTTGCGATCGTCTTTATGATGATCTTGCCTCTACCGACGGCACTAGTGGACGTTTTGATCGGTACCAACATGAGTATTGCGGTCGTCTTATTGATGTTGGCTATCTACATCACCACACCGCTAGAATTCTCTGCATTCCCTGCCGTGCTTTTGATCACTACTTTGTTTCGCTTGTCGCTTTCTATTACGACAACGCGCCTTATCCTGCTGCAAGGCGATGCAGGTCAGATCGTATACACCTTTGGTAACTTCGTGGTCGGCGGTAACTTGGTGGTCGGTATTGTTGTTTTCCTGATCATCACCATTGTTCAATTTATGGTGATCACCAAAGGCTCTGAAAGGGTTGCGGAAGTCAGCGCTCGATTCTCTCTTGATGCGATGCCGGGTAAGCAGATGAGTATCGACGGCGATATGCGCGCTGGGGTTATTGATGTTCATGAGGCGCGTCACCGCCGTTCATTGATAGAAAAAGAAAGCCAAATGTATGGCTCGATGGACGGTGCGATGAAGTTCGTGAAAGGCGACTCAATCGCGGGCCTGATTATCATCGTGGTAAACATTCTCGGTGGTGTCACCATCGGTGTGACTCAAAAGGGGATGTCAGCCTCTGAGGCACTTGAGCTGTTTGCGATCCTGACCGTCGGTGATGGTCTGGTGTCGCAGATCCCGGCACTGTTTATCGCTATCACGGCCGGCATCATCGTTACCCGAGTTTCAAACGAGGACTCTTCTGACTTAGGCTCAGATATTGGTGGTCAGGTAACTGCTCAGCCAAGAGCTTTGTTAGTTGGTGGCGTTCTGCTCATCTTGTTTGCTCTTATTCCGGGCTTCCCGAAGGTTACCTTCCTGATTCTTGCCGCGATTGTTGGCGGTGGTGGCTTCTTCTTGTTTTACCAACAGAAAAAACAAAGCGAATCCGACAGTTCTGACTTGCCTAGCTTTGTCGCCCAAGGTGCTGGTTCGCCAGCGGCTAAGCCTAATAAAGCGACGCCATCTCGCAACAGCAAAGGCAAGCTGGGTGAGCAAGAAGAGTTTGCGATGACAGTACCGCTGCTCATCGACTTAGATTCTCGCTTACAAGAGAGTTTAGAAGCCGTGGCTCTGAACGATGAGCTTGCACGAGTCAGGCGCGCGCTTTATCTCGATCTCGGTGTGCCGTTCCCCGGTATTCACTTACGCTTCAACGAAGGAATGAGTAACGGCGAGTACTTGATTCAATTGCAAGAAGTGCCAGTAGCTCGCGGACGAATTGAAAGCGAAAAACTGTTGGTGACCGAAGGTAATGAACAGATTGATTTACTGGGCGTACCTTACGAAAAAGACGACGACTTTCTGCCGGGTATTACGAGCATTTGGGTTGCTCAAAGTCATCACGAAAAACTGCAAAACAGTCACGTGGGCTTTTTAACCCCCGATCGCATTCTGACTTATCACTTGTCTCACGTTTTGAAAGAGTACGCGCAAGACTTTATCGGTATTCAAGAGACCCGCTATCTGCTTGAGCAAATGGAAGGCAGTTATTCCGAGCTAGTAAAAGAAGCGCAACGTATTGTGCCTTTGCAAAAGATGACGGAAATCCTGCAGCGTTTGGTTTCTGAAGACATTTCTATTCGTAATTTACGAGTGATTTTAGAAGCCATGGTTGAGTGGGGCCAGAAAGAGAAAGACGTGGTACAGCTGACGGAATATATCCGTTCAAGCTTGAAACGCTATATCTGTTACAAGTACGCCAGTGGTCAAAACATGCTGCCAGCCTATCTGTTGGATCAGAGTTTGGAGGATACGATCCGTAACGGCATTCGTCAGACTTCTGCGGGCAGTTACTTGGCGCTTGACCCTTCTGTCACTCAGCAATTTGTCAGCGACGTTAAGCAAACCATTGGTGATTTAAGCCGTATGCCAAATAAGCCTGTGCTGGTGGTGTCGATGGACGTGCGTCGTTACGTACGCAAACTGATTGAATCTGAATACTACGAGTTGCCGGTTTTATCGTTCCAAGAGCTGACGCAACAAATCAATATTCAACCGCTTGGCAGGGTAGGTATGTGATGGAATGCCTTCTCACTCAGTCTCTAGTGGCGTCAGGTTTCGAAGTGACGCCCTACTTTTGGCAGAAAAGTACCATCTTACTTGGTCATCGTTATGAATGTGATGGGATGGAGCTGGTCTTCCGTGTCGAAGAGGGCGAAATCATCATCGTATTACTGCGAAGAATCAGCCCAAACCAAGGCCTAAGCAACCCTTTCTCCGCGCTATTTATGCTCGCAGAACATGCCATCCGCTTGTACCCGCCCGACTGGGCTATTCGTGGCAACGTTGATGTATTGCGAGGTAGCAACATGAGCAGCCAGCGGTTAGCACAATTCTACTTACGAGCCTGCGGCGCGAGCCATGATGAACAAGAAGATTGGTACTTCTTGCGCCTCAGTGATTACCGCCCACTTAAAAAGAGAAAAAAGTAAAAACTCTCGACTGTTACTGACAGCATCCCAGAGATGCTTCGCTTTAAGATAGGACCCAAGATGAAGCAACCCTTTACTGAAACCATTGAAAACTCAGAACTTGCTATTCGCAATGCAGAAGACAGGACTGACGTATTCAATGAACTACTCGAAGGATTAGGCGTTGGTCCGGTAGCAGGCAACATTCTGCTCGATGGGTTAAATGCTTCGCCTCAATTGATGAAACAAGCAGAGCATGAGCTGCTTGAAGAAGTACAACGCCGCAGACAACAACAGCATCAGCCACAAGCCGCGAGCACCAAAGGCACTAGGCGCAAGCGACCGACCATGATGCGTGGCATGGTGATCTAGAGGTTTTTACATGACGGATATGACAACCACGAACTCCATTACCGGAGTTCTCAATACAACAGCCAATCGTGATTCTCAGATCGCATTCCAGCAGAGTTTGGTTAAGACCCTTTCTCCCATTCTAAGCGATGCCCATATCGACCCGAATCAATTAGAGTCATTGATTCGCCAATTACCCATGGTCGTTGGGCGTACGGAACAAGAAAGCTTGGATCTTTATGCCGATTCATTGGACACCTTGTTAAAGAAGCAAGATGCCTTTACCGGGACTGCTGCCGCTGAGACCGCTGCGCATTGGATGCAGTCACTGCAACACCACGCGTTGAATGGTCAGATCGCACCTAAAGAAGTGGAGATGGGCGTTAATACTACGCTCGCACATCAATTCCAATCTTGGTTTAGCACACAGCTAAAAGACAAGGTCGACAGCTCGCTTCCGACCGATTTTGTCGCTAATTTCCGTTTGGGAAACCAGAGTAACCAAGCACTGCAAATTGAGGCTTTAGATACGAGTGCTCTTAAAGCAGCAACGGCAGAGATTAGCTCGTTTGTAAATGCACTGGCAGTGCAGATGAGTACGAGTGAGGTTCGTGAGAGTGCTATTCCGTTCTTGCGAAATGCCTTTGCTAATCTTGGCTCGGTCAACCTTAATGAGATTAAGAATTCAGACTACTTCTTAACAGAAGAAAGCTTTAGAGCTGCTGTTACCGCTCAACTTGTTGCCTCTTTCAATAGCATTGGGATCACTATCAGCACCGCTGATGCACAGGCCTTGGCGAACAAGATTGCTTGGATTCCAGGCATGTCTAAGCAGGAACTTACTGATGCGCTAAATAGCTTAGCGACACAAGTAAAAGGACAGTTTGAAAATGCTTACGGCGCAGGTGGTGTTACTCAACTTCAAACCATCCTTGATGCCGAGATCGCGAGAATAAAATCGGATCCCAGTGCGATCACCTTATCGAGTTTGTTCTCCAATATAGCCATTGCGCTTATCAACACTCAGATCGATGCGTTCTATCACGGCTTGCTCGATGTTCAGGTCACTCAAACAACACCGGAGCAACTTGAGCGGATTAAACAAAACACCGCACAAGATATCCGACTCCTTTTCGACAAAATAGTCGCAGGCCAAGACATCGGGACGGATTTCATTGCACGTCATCAAAAAATGATGGAGAACCTAGAAAAACTCAATGATCGTTTGGGCAAAATCACACCAGAGGAAATTAGCAGTAAAGAAGTGAATGCTGAGCACGCATTGACCGCTATTGACCTACTGTCGGTGATTGAATCTAGTATCGGTGACCGCTTTGATGAACGCGTCTTGTTTGCTCTAAACGAGCGCCGAGTCGACCGCCTTGAAAAGCGTAACGAGCAAAAAGAACAACTCGAAGATCTAACGATCCAATTGAAAGTGTTTAGTGTTGTTCAGTCAAAAATACACTCGACCCAAAGTGTTGATGGCACTTACAAGCCGGGTGACGCAGCGAATAACTTTAAAGCCAGCGATTTTGGCTACGACAACGATGCGGCGTTTAAGGCTTCTCCTGAATACAAATACTTAAAAGACAACAACATCACTAACCATAAAGACTTTTTAGTAAAGCAGGGAATGGAAGTTGGAAGCGACTCTTTCAAAGGGGACAAGCTGTCTAATTTCTCCAGTTCTGTCACCGCAGAATCTAAAGTGCTCAACGATGAAGTGCAGATTAAAACGACCGAGTTAAACGACACCAGTTCTCAGTACAACGCCACCGTTGAAGCGATGAACAAATTTGTTCAGAAGTACCACAGTATTTTACAAGAAATCCTACGAGCCCTTTAAGGATAAATAACCATGACTACACAAAACGCGCCAACTGACCCATCTCAAATGCAAGCAGAGGAACTCCTTTCATTTTTGGAAGAGGGGGGCACGCTAAAAATGCTGCACGATGTATCAGCAGACACCATCGAGCACATTTACGCGGTTGGATACAACTTTTTCCAGTCAGGAAAAATAGAGCAGGCCGCTAAGGTATTTCAGCTGCTTAGTATGCTTGATCACTATCAAGCGCGATTTTTCATTGGTTTGGGTGCGGCTCGTCAGGAACTGGGTGAGTACCTGCAGGCGCTTGACGCCTACAGCTACGCTGCGCTTGTGGACGTAAATGATCCACGCCCACCTTTCCACTCTGCAGAATGTCACCTCAAGCTTGAGCAACTGACGGAAGCAGAGAGTGGGTTTTATAGCGCGAAGGAGATGTCTGCTGGGAAATCAGAGTATGCAGACTTGCATCAACGAGCAGGCATCATGTTAGAAGCGGTGAGAAACAAAAGGAGTAACTAGAATATGAATTCTATTGCACTTGACCGCATTCAGAATCAGGTATACACGCCTGATTCTGACCAAACTACGTTAAATAAGGTTAACAAGACCGCTGCTCATGCATCGCCGTCAGTAACCGTTGAAAACGTAAAAGGTAAAGATGCTGAAGCATTGAACACCGGTAAGGTAAAAGTTCAGCTTGATGCACCAAATGCCGCAGTCAGCGATAAGGTGAATGACCTTACGCTTAAAGCCATGGAACAGCTACAAAAAATCGTAGACTCGATTGCCAAGGTTTTACACGCGGTTGCCGACAGTACGGGCTCGCTAGCAGTGAAAATCATCTCAGGTTATGCAGATGATTTTGAAGTTGAACTGGCTGCTATCACAGACAAACTGAAAAGCGCTCAAAACGAGCTCAAAATTCAGGAAGTGAAGGTAGCGAAAGCGAAGCACGAACAAGAAATGGCAGAAAACCTAGAGAAGATCAAAGAGTCTGAAGCGGCAGCGAAAGAAGCACAAAAATCGGGCTTAGCTTCCAAGATCTTCGGTTGGGTTAGCGCTGTGGTTTCTATTGTCGTTGGTGCCATCATGGTGGCGACGGGTGTTGGTGCGGCAGCTGGCGCATTAATGATCGCAGGCGGCGTGATGGGCGCAATCAATATGACTCTGCAAGAGCCTGCTGTTCAAGAGGCGATGAAAGAGGCCGGTATTAACGTCGATATACTTAATAAAGTCGTCATGGCGTTAGAGATTGCGACTGCTGTCATTGGCGCTGTAGTCACATTTGGTGGTGCAGCTGCGAGTGGTGTGGCGAAGTTAGCGGCGAAAAGTGCAAGCTCAATTGCGCAAAAAGTCACTGATATCGCAACCAAAGCGGCGACAAACATGGCGAAAATTGCCGATATGGGTTCTAAAGCGGCGACAACCACCGCGAAGGCAATCCGTTACGGTGCTGAGACCGTCGACCTTACCGTCAACGTAGGTAAGGGGACCACGGACAGTATTCATGCCGCGAACAATGCGCATGTAACTGAAATCCAAGCTGACATTACAGATTTAAGGGCGAAGATGACGCTTAGCCAAGCGGTGATCGACAAACTTAAAGAAGAAATCGCTAAGCTGATGGAAGATTTCCAAGAGCTAATGAGTGTCATCATGCAGATGATTCAGGCGAAAGGCGAAACGATGCAAGCGGTAATGAGTCGTCCAGCGACGGTTTAAGGAGCAACTATGTTAGATAAAATTAGTAATACTGGACGCGCTGACCTTTACGGTTTGGGTGAACTAGGCAAAACAACTCAGACAGAGAAAACGTCTGAGACTAAAACCGAAGCTGCTGCTATCCGTAGCAGCAATGATAGTGCAGTAACGGGTGCGAAGAACTACCAATTAGATGGGCCAAAAGCGCCTGCGATTGGCGATCAAGCGCGTGTGGTAGAAAAGCTGATGAGCGCGTTGGCTCCAACCGTAAATCTATTAATGCAAACCACAGAAAAAGCACTGAATGGTGAGCAAGTGGTTAAGTCACCATCGGATACCATTTCGCAATCACTGTCTCTGATTACTCTGCTTTACCAAGTGTCTAAGTTAAGCCGTGAGCAACAGGTTCTGCAACGTGAAATTGCCGTTGAAGCAAACGTTGCAAGTATCAAGAGCCAAGCGGAAGAGTTGAACAACTCTGCTAAAGCGATGATCGCGATGGCGGTAGTATCAGGCGTATTGGCTGGTGTGACTGCTATTATCGGTGCCGTGGGTTCTTTCAAAGCGGGTAAAGAAATCAAGGCAGAAGTTGCGGGCAACAATGTATTGAAGACGCAAAAAGCAGGCTTTGATCAAGTTGAAGAGTTAATGGGCAATACTAACTTGTCGAAAACTCAGCAAGATCAAGTGAGACGTGCTCATGCGTTCGCAAAAGATAGCATTACTGACACGACAAATACTTTGGCTAGCGGTGGTCGCAAGTTCGACAAGATGATGGGCGCAAACCAATCGAAGAACGCGGTACTGCAGGGACTTGGCCAAATGGCGAATTCAGCTGCAAATGTAGAGCAAACGAAAGCTCAAGCTCGAAGCAAAGAGGATGAGGTATTAGCAACTCGTGCTCAAGCAGACAAACAGAGAGCCGATGAAAACATTGGCTTCCAAGAAGGTTTGCTAAAAGAGCTGCGTGAGCTTTTCCGCTCTATCGCTGATAGTCAAAACCAAGCATGGCGTGCCTCTATCCCTACGGTATAGGTTTGCTATCAATCATCAAGGCGCTGGGAATACAGCGCCTTTTTTAACAGTTGATGAGGCGAATGATTCAGAGCGCTTTAACCATAAAGAGACAAGGTGTTCCTTCTCCCCAAAAATCTTCGATTTCTTCTAGGGGGTAAAAGCCCAATGCTGTGTAAAAGTGTCTCGTTTTTTCATAGTTCGGATCATTAGCAGAAGCACCTAATGTTTTGACTTGTAACAGCTTCACGGACTTTGCTTTCAACTCTTTTTCAATCGCTTGAAATAAAAGCAGGCCAATACCTTGGCGGTGGTGATCTTTATGCACTGCAAGCACGTGCAGCTCCGCAGAGTCAGCGTTGTGGTAGTTCACAGAGAAAAAACCAACCAGGTTATTACCATCCCAAGTTGTATAAGTGTCTAAGGCGTCGATCTCGGCGACATACTCCATCAAAGCGTCTTCGCGGCCAAACCATTCAGGAAGTGTTCTCAATACGCATTCACACGCCTTTCCCAATCCTTTTTCAGCTCTTCTCTGTGTTAGCTGAGCTTTAACATCCATGTATTAACACCATTCCTTTGGAGTTCAATGTCACTAATTACACGCGCTCAATCAAGCCGAATTTCTTGAAAAAATCGGATAGGTCGAGTGTCGCTAGATCTTTAAATTCACCAGCGTCATAGAAGCGACCTTTACACGTAGGACAGCTTTCAAACCAGATATGAGGCTGTTTTGGATCGACCAATCGAAGCAGTTGATTGTTTGGGCATACAGGGCAATCGATACGATCAATCGCATTGAAGGCTTTTCCGATTTCTTCGTCACCTGAATCAATCACATCAGCTAACGGCTTCATCGCTTCCACTTCGTAGGCATCGATCCATAAGCCTTTACATTCAGTGCAGCGTTCAACATCGCCTAGCGGAGTTTGCAGTTGTTCAAAGTCAGAATTGCATTTTGGGCATTGCATTTTGTTTTTCCTTTTTATTTTCTAAAGAGAAGTGAGCCTAGTACTCCCAGCTTTCTTTGACGACAAATCAAAATACGACATCTCTCGTGCCATACGTTTTGAATCTTTTTAAGTTGTTGATATTGTTTTCTTAGCAATGACCTGTCCATGATTGCTTGAGCCTAACTAGCAGCGTTCATCGGTGATGAATTCTTTTTAGAGAGCTTCTATCTCCGTTAAATGTCACGCTTTTGAATGAATCCGTTTGTTCATAAACTCATTGCTTATTTGAATGTGTTAAAAGGTATTGAAAAGTTATTTGAATTGAAAGGGTTGGCACGTCGAAGTGAGACGAGTAACCGCACAATCCTATAAATGTGAAAGGTCAAGGAGGTGGCTAAGAGTGAAGATTGGTGTAGTTCAGATGAGGATGGGTTGGACGGTCCGAGAAAATCTAAAAACAATCGTGTCTCATGTTGAGAATATGAGGGCGTTAGATGCTCTGGTTTTCCCTGAACTCAGCCTTAGCGGTTTCCATCGCAACATCAAACGGGAATCGGAGCCTCAAACTATTTATCACGCTATTCAGACGTTATGCGAGCTTGCTTTCGATTACAAGACCACGCTTTTTATTGGTGCGCCGTTAACGGAAGGCGAGCGTATATTTAACAGCTATCTATGTATCGATGTTAATGGTGACGTCGTGGCGCAATGGAATAAAGTAGGGCTAACGGAAAGTGAGGCCAAGTTCTTTTCAAGAGGCGAAAGACGTGAACTGCTTAACTTGGCGCAATCATCAATAACGAGTGTCATGTGTCGAGAGGTTGATGACATCGAATGGTTTTTATCTGAGGTACAAGAACAAGCCAGTTTGATCCTTTGGCCCAGCTACATCGGTCAACAATCGCAAGAGCAGCAAACGCAGGGCTACTACGAGCGAGCATCTCTTATTGCAAAAGAAGCGGGCGCCTTCGTCGTGCAATGCAATTGGCCTCATGCCTTGAATGACCCAAATTTGAGAGGGATGGGAGGGAGTCACATTTATGATGATTCTGGCAAATGTATATACACAATGCCCCTCGATAAAGAGTCAGTCTGTATCTTGGATTTGAACCAAGGAACGGTAGAGCTTTTGAAAGCGGGATTAAAATCACTGAGTGAGTCGTAATTCTCAGTAATAAGGGCAAAGGAGGACGAAATGAAACTTGCTCAATTGAATATTGCTTTAGCGAAGTACCCACTCGATGCACCAGAGATAAAGGATTTCGTCGATAATCTCGACTTGGTGAACGGCATAGCGGAACAGAGTGAAGGCTTTGTTTGGCGACTCAAAGACGAATCCGGCGATGCCACCAATATTAAGCTATTCGATGACCCAAATATGATCATCAATATGTCGGTGTGGGATAACGTGGATACGCTGAAGAATTTTATGTTCCAAACCCATCATCGTGATTTCATGCGTCGTAAGGGGGAATGGTTTCATCGTTTAGTCGAAGATACCTATGTGCTTTGGTGGATTGAGGATAATCATACCCCAACAGCAGACGAGGCTTTAGCTCGTCTACAGTACCTTCGTGAAAACGGTGATACACCATATGCATTTACCTTTAAAGCTAACTTTACGTCTAATGATTTGTAAATCCGTCCACCAGTTAACAAGGATTCTAGTTAAGTTGCTCGAATAATACTTATCTGCTTTCGGGATATTATTGGTTCCGTGTTTAACTGAAATCAGTAAAGGTCGAATTTGGTTTAATAGGTAAATGGTAAAGTATCGATGGACATGTAATGCATGTGGCTTCGGAAATGCGGCAGAGGCGACTCATTGCAGTGAGTGTGGGTGTGTCGCAACTGCTAGTGCTGAGGAAATTGAAAGAGTTAAAGACCCAAAAAAATATTATCGCCAGCGAGTATTGACGGATTACAGGGGACGTATTCAAGGACTTTTATTGGTTCCAATGCTCTTTGTGTGGGTTGTCCAAGGAGAAAAAGGCATCCTTGGTTGGTTAGCTCTCATATACTTTCCAGTTTGGATTTATTGGAATCGAGACATTGCCTCTCATTTGTATAGCACTGGGTGGGCTCGATATACTGCCACTATCTATAGCCTCATGTATCTTGGAATAGCCATTTTCTTCCCGCCTACTTTTGAGTTTTTATTTTTGGAACAAAAAGGTTTGCTCTTGTGGCTTATGATAAGTCAGTTTTACATTTTCTTTTTAAGTAAGTCAGGTAAGGCCTTGTATCTAAAGTACTATCGAGAGGTAGGTAAATCGGTAGAAAATCTGAAGGCGCGTACTTAAATAAGGGGTAAAGGGAAAGTCATCACCGTCATTTCTTTATGTATTGGTATTTAGTTCGCTAAATATTTTATCAATGAAATAATACGATATATTAGATTGGTAAACTCTTACTTGTCTTTATTAATTATACGCTTTTAGTGTTATACATTAAGTTATAGTTAATATAACTTTTTGTTTTAATTTTATCTTTGTTAATTTCCTGTCCAATTTGGAAAGGTGATATTTCCTTGTTTGTTTTAACTTCTCTATATCATTATATCGATAAAGCTTGAGTAATCATTTTTACTCAAGTTATTAGAAAGACACTATTTCAATAATAGAGTAAGAGAGGTTAGTTATGAAAAGGCTGATAATCCTAGGTCTTGCAGTTTGCTTTGGTAACGCAGCAGTTGCTGGTGAAGGCACATACACGGGTACGATCGATATGACTATGCCGCAGGGCAATCAAGTAAAGTATGAGCGTGTGCTTGACTCTAATATCAAGTTAAAAGGGCGGAATGAAGCTCGTGCTGGTGGCTTAGTCACTAAGAGCCAAGTGGATGAGTCTCAGCCTATAGAGTTGAGAGGCCGTAGCTAAGCACTCAATATTAATTCTGACACGGTGGACGTATTGAATATATCCGCCGTCAATTTCTATATAAACAATGCTGTTCTGAAACATGGGTAGTGAGTCTCCTTTTCCTTTTTAAATATTTATTGATTCACTCAACCAAGAACCATTATAGAAATAATATTATGAAGATAAATAAATCTACTCTCACGCTCGCGATGGTGGCCGCCACATCATCAGTAGCAGCCCATGCGGCTTCTAAACCTAATATGCTAGTTATATTTGGGGACGATGTCGGTTATGGCAATATTTCTGCTTATAACCAAGGTATGTTGGGTTATGAGACACCAAATATCGACCGCATTGCACAAGAAGGGGCACTGTTTACAACTTACTATGCTCAACAGTCGTGCACTGCGGGTCGCAGCACTTTCATCACCGGTCAAATGCCGGCTCGCACTGGCTTAACGAAAGTTGGTCTGCCGGGCGCCGCGCAAGGCATGCAGATGCAAGACATCACCATGGCGACAGCTTTAAAAGACATGGGGTATGCAACGGGCCAGTTTGGGAAAAACCACTTGGGCGACAAAGACGATATGTTGCCAACCAATCATGGTTTTGATGAGTTCATGGGTAACTTGTATCACTTAAACGCAGAAGAAGAGCCCGAGAATCCTGATTACCCGAAAGATCCCGAGTTTCGTAAAAACTTTGGCCCGCGTGGCGTTATCCACTCTTATGCCGATGGCAAAATTGAAGACACAGGGCCACTCACGCGCAAACGCATGGAAACGGTCGATGAAGAGACCCTTGATGCTGCGATGAACTTTATGGAGCGTCAGGTCAAAGCGGATAAGCCATTCTTCTTGTGGTACAACGCAACGCGCATGCACATCAGTACTCACGTTAAAGCCGAGCACCGTACAACTGGGCTTGGGGAATACGCAGATGGTATGGTTGAGCACGACAACATGGTAGGTGATTTGCTCGATAAGCTTGATGACTTGAAGATAGCGGACAACACCATTGTTATTTACACCACAGATAATGGCCCAATGAATGCGACATGGCCTGACGCGGCATTCAGTCCGTTCCGTGGTGAGAAGAACACGGGTTGGGAAGGAGGCTTCCGCGTACCTGCAATGATTCGCTGGCCTGGTCATATTCAGCCAAATACCAAGCTGAATGATATGTTCGCAAGTGAAGACTGGTTCCCAACGCTACTATCTATTGCAGGTAATGACACCATTAAGCAAGACCTGTTAAAAGGATACAAGTCTTCCTCGGCAGACCAGACTTACAAAAACCATCTTGATGGTTACAACCAAGTTGATTTTATTACGGGCAAAACAGACCAATCAGCCCGTGACGAGTTCTTCTATTGGTCTGACGATGGCGAGCTTCTAGCGATGCGTGACAAACGCTTCAAGATGCACTTTAAGATCCAAGAACATGAAGGTTGGGAAGTGTGGACCAAAGAATTGACGAATCTGCGCCTTCCTATGATTTTCGATCTTCAAGTCGATCCACTTGAGAAAGGCGATCAAGGTTTTGGTTACAAGAAGTGGCAATTTGAGCACGTGTTCTTGTTAGTCCCAGCTCAGCAGAAAGTCGCTGAAATGTTGAAGTCATTTAAAGAGTTCCCTCCAAGACAAGACATTCCAAGCTTCTCCGTCGATAAAGTCATGGAGCAAATGACCAACCTGCGTAAGCTCGAACAAGCCAAAAGCTGATTAAAAAACAAAAGTTAACTAAGAAGAATAAGCCAGAGTTTTCACTCTGGCTTTTCATATCGTGCGCTACGACAAAGGTAATTGACGTATCATTCTTTGCACGTCATTCCCGTATTTGACGCGTTGGCGAGTCTCCTCTAGAGAATACAACTGGGTCTTTCTTGCTTCAGGGTTTGCACTTCTTCCTTCCGTCACCATACTCTCTGCTGATGACTTCCCGCTATCTAATCTTCCCGGAATGGTTTTTACCACTGACCAACCAAGACTGCCGATAGAACGAGCGGTCATGATGCCTTGGTAGATGGTGTAGCCATGAGCCCCAACTTTTACTTGACCAAGAAGAACCTTAGTAAAGCCGCCGTGAATCGGGGGCGGCGTATAAGTCATGGTTTTGCCGCCTTGTACCATTTTGGTTGCAATAACTTGACCTTCTGAACTACCGATTCTCATTGCAGGGTTCGCTTTTCGAGCCCATTCAAGGTTGTACTCGCCGGATGGGCGAATCTTGTTCCAGAGTCGAGAACCAAGCCCTGGCTGAGTTAGATCATCGAACGCTCCACCAGCCCTTATCCAACGAATATTTTGAACTGATTTGAAAGCCGAATAGCCGCCACTGACCACGCCAATAATGTCAAATGGAATGGTGGCGATATCCAGCTTACGTGAGATGTCGCCATCATCAATGATGCCTGACGCAAGCTGGAGCGCACCACTGGTCATGCCCGCTATGCCGCCGATGATACCAGCAGCAAGAACCAAGCTTGAGCCTCCGGTTGGAGCCGCAAGCGCAATCCCGACAATCCCCGCAATGATACCGAACGCACCAAACAAGATCTTACTGATGTTCAAGTGGCCACTTGGGTCAGTAAAGTTAATTGGGTCGTTGTGACAGTATACGTAAGCGTTATGCACGCCCTCGCTAAATGGCGCTAGACTGTCTGGGGCGTTAAAGCGCATCAACTTCGGCTGGTAGACACGATAACCTTGACCTAGGTGATAACCTTCAAGCACCGGATCCAACCATTCGCCGTTAAAGCCTAAGTGTGAAGGAGAGACCGTCATCGATTGTGCCATTGCAAGACGCACAGACGTTGGCAGTAATGAAATGCCACCAGCCACTGCACTGGTTTGGCCGATTTTAATCAGAAACTCACGTCGATTAAGCGGAGTAATGAATACAGAATCTTTATTGCTCATTGGTATTTCCCACCTGTTCGCGTTGTCCATATGGAGAGTAGCGGTACATCGAGCCAGTTTGACCAGCTGTGTTGGAAGCGATGACAGAACCGTTTTGATCGGTTGCTAGCATAGAGACCACAGAACCTTGCTCTGACCATTTCGGCACGCCATCATCGTAGATGTAGTGAGTGACGCTGCCATTTTCTTCGATAGACGCGAGGTCACTCCATAAATACTCAAATTGACGACTTTCGGAGCCAGAATGTTGTCGGATTAGGCGATCATTGCTGTCGTATGAGTATTGCCATTCTGTATTGCCGGACAACACGCTAGTGAGTTTGTCGAAGTGATCGTAACGAAGCTCTCGACCTTCGGCATCCTGAATCATGTTTCCGTTCTGGTCATATTTCAGTACGGTTTGACTCGGAAGTTGAGGGTGCGTGTGAGTGATGCGTGTTAACTGTGTTGGATCATCCGCTTCGTAGTAATAATTCGCGAAGTCTTGGGACTCGTTGGTTGCGCAGCGTTGAGTCAACATATTGCCTAGGTCATCGTGGCTCCATTCAAGGAATACGATAGGCTGCCCCCAATCACTGAGCGGACCATTACCTGAGAAATCGACGCGCTTTAGCTGCGAGAGTGAATCATAGGTGTACGTCTCCGTTACCTTGCCCTGCGTCGCACATTCTTTTTCGCGAGAGCGAAGCAAACCAAGTTCGTTGTAGTCTTGAGACTGCTCAAAGATATAAACGTCGTTGAGTGCCACCGCGCGATTGATTTCGCGGCTGTATTCATCCCATTCAATCTCGGTGATTTGTGTTTGATTGCCGGACGTCAAACGCTCTTCAGTAACGCGATCAAACTGATCGTATTCGTATTCGACAGTGGCGTTATCCGTACTTAGTTTGACCAATCGACCAAGCTCATCGTAGCCAAACTGACGGCTATCACGAGCACCTTGAATGGAAGAAATCACGCCGCCTTTTGAGTAAGCATATTGGCGGATACTTCCATCATGCTGTTCAAACTCAGGTAGGCCTGTTGAGGAATACGTGATCGTGCTGCGACTTCCGTTGTTATCTTGGCTGCCCGTTGGTAGGCCAGAAACGGGATCGTATTGGTATGTCGTTAACTGATCGCCGGATTCTTTCTCGTTGAGAACGCCTAACTGATCATCACGAGTAAAGCGTCTTGTTGGCGCAGACAAGCTGGTTTCCGTTTCTGGAATATTACTGCTATCTGCGTACGTCCAAGCTAAAGAAGCTCGATTGCTCGCCCCTCGACGAAGCTCAAGAGGTCGTCCCAACCCGTCTACGTCACGCTGACCAACGATCTGCGAACCTATCTCTAGTTTGGTGACTTGCGTTTGATCAGTATGCGCTGCGTAGGTGATCTGCTGAGCTACATTGTTAGCTTGAGTAATATGAATCGCACGATCAAACTTATCGTATTGATAGCTTTTCGATTGACTCGCAGGATCGGTTTCTTTTTTCAGTCGACCCCAAGCGTCGTATTCATAATGCCAAACACGATCACCCTGTTGCTTCCTATCTTCCAATCCCCAACTGTTTAAATTGCTAACTGTTAACGCTAAGCCCTCAATGCCTTGTGTTTTTTGACGGCTTGCAAGGTTGTTAAACGCAATATGGCGATTGCCATTTGGCAGCGTAGTGGCTTTAACCTGACCCCAATCGTCGTATTCATACCTTTCGGTTTGAGTGACAGAAATCGAGCGTGCATTTTTATCGGGAAGATCATCAAATGAGCTCTTGCTTTCTAGGCGGCCGAGCGCGTCGTACTCTTTCTTCCAAGTGGTTGTGTTGCCTAGTTTCGCTTCTAACTCTCTGCCTTGGCCATCCCAACTCTGTTCGCATAAGTTGCCTTTACAGTCTGTCAGCACCAAAGTTTGTCTAGCTTGGGTTGTGTCGACAAGATATTGGTATGAGCGTGCTGCACTACCATCAATACGTTCGGTTTTAGTACGACGTAGCGAGTCATATTCAAAGCTACAGCGAACACCATCTGCGTCCACGTGATGAGCGATTTCTCCGATATCAAAATAATGGCCGACAACGACGTTAGTTTTGGTGTTGTCGTGGCAAACCAGTTCTTCATGCTCTTCGACCGTCTCATTGCCCAAGGTGTACTGATAGCTTGAGGTTTTTGAGAAGGTACCATCTGCATGCATGATATCGTTCTTGATTGATGCTAAACGACCTAAAGAAAACGCCTCGTTTTTATCCTCATGGTAGCTGTAATGGCTTTGGTAGCGGTCATGAGCAGTTTCTAAGCGCAGTACGACATCCTTTTGGTTGTTGAAACCAGTCGTTTCACCGTACTCATAGGAGATCTTACGTTCTTCAGAGCCATTACTTAGGGTGCGAGACTTCACAAAGTTCACCATGCCAGAAGGCGAAGCAGGGCAGCCAGACTCCCCTTTTGACGAGTAATATTCATAAAACTCAGTGATGTTGTTTTCATCTTTGAAAGACAACATGTTGCCGTATTGATCGTAATCCCAATGACGAGTTTGTAGATGGCTATCTTCACCCGATGACCATTTCTGCTCTTCTTTGTTGATTAAGGCATACTGAGCTGGCTGGTTGGCAAAATTCTCATTGTTACGCGCTGGATAGCCAAGCGTCTTGAGGTGAACAAGTTCATTGTTTACCAGGCGTTCTTCTGTAACCAGCAAGTGGAATTGGTTGTAGGTTTGAATGGTCTTAATAGTCCCACCTTCCACTTTTTGTACTTGGTATGCGTATTCGAACCCACGTTCAAGAAGGTTATCGATACCTTCACTTAAACTGCCGCCCTGAACGCCGTAGCCCATAAAGTTGCGGCTATCGGAATTTACGCGGTCATACTCCGTCGTAATAATGGGCGAGTTTCGAGTCAGCACACGATGAGAAGTCACCGCTGGGAGGTAAGTGTTGGTGTTGACTCTGATCCCATTTGCTTCATAGGCAAGTTGCTCAAGCATCCCACAAGGGTGGGTGACACTCTGAATTAGGTTATAAGCCCCAATCGTTTTGTAGCCAAAGTCATAGCTACCTGCATCTTCAGATAGGTTACATTGAACAAGGTTATTATTGTTCAAAATAAGGCTGAAATACGCTTCGTGTGCACTGCCAATGTTGGTGAAAATATTCACTCTGCCCGGATTCACGTGGACGATAAGCAAAAGTGGCTGGCTCTCGGATGTGCGGTCATCCCAGACTTTGTTTAGGCGTTTTTCTGAGCCAATGTTTAACCAAGAAAAATGCAAAGCATGGCCATCACTTTGAATGATTTTAATTAGGTTACCGTGGTCATCTAAGATGTCTTTACGACCATTTCGATAAGTAATTTCATAACCGCTGGCATCGCCTTTTACGGAGAAATCGAGCAGCTTCTTATAGCGGAGATCAAGTTTGTAGTTTGCACCTAATTCAGCTCGGTAAGACTGTCCATTCGCAAGATGCAGTTGCTTATTTTTTAGATCGTATCTTGGAATGTTGAGCTTCCAACCTTTGCCGAAGCCTAGGTTATCTGTCGAGTAGGGAGAAAATTGCAGAGCGATATCAAGGTTAGGGCCTTTTAGCCAGTTACCGACTAAGGAACCGAGAAGAATTTGATAGGAGTAGCTTCTTGTTCTTTGGTCTACGCCCCCTGAACAAAAACTATCAAAGTTAAACGCATTTGAAGTCCAATTAGACATAGTGCCTCCTTTAAGGCGAAAGTTAGCCCAGCGAGTGTGGGCTAACGTTTTTCTAAGGCCGAGAAATTATTGGTTAACTAGGTTCCATTTGGTGTAGTCCCACTTCTGACCACCGCCGCTAAATTGGCTTTGAGGGTAAGTCAGTTTAAGACGCGCTTTGTTTCCGTACTGGTCATAAGCGGTGAAGCGGTACTCTTTTTGAGAGTCATTAATTGATGTGTTACCAGAGAAAAGCAGCTGACTTAGCGTCACAGAACGCAGCTTTTGGTTAACGCGCCACGTTGCTGTGCGACCTTGGCCAGCAGCGCTGTTCCATACGTATTCGTCTGAAACCGTGCGCTCGCGCCCTGGTTCAAAGATGTAGCCTTTGACTGAGCGGAATCCGTTTGGACAATCACCGTAACAGCCAAGCCATTCGTCTCGTAAAAAGACCTTGTCGTTGTTCGACTCTTCCCAGTTATCCATGGCAACTTTGGTCATGGTGATGGAAGTGTCTGTTGGTGTGATGTAGAAGTTACGAATTTCTGCCTTTTCAAAGTAGAAGCCGTCACCGTCGTCTGTCCAAACTCTTTCACCTGTACCAATGTCTGCAAACTCAGAAGCGCTGTACTCTTTAGGTTGCACACCTTGGTAGAGCGCACTTTCATCGTATGGGTAGGCACAGCTGTCGTAGACGTTGCCACCCTCGAACTGGATTTGTGCACAAACTTGGCGATATTGAGCGGTTTCGTTGCCATATACCCAAGCTGTCAGCTTGTTGGATGCCGTTGAAAGAACGCGTGAGTTAGGAAGGCTTTCAGCACTGCGATACGCGCCGCTGATTTGGTGTGCGTAGTCATTCTCGTTGTATGTGTAGCCCCAACAGTCGCGGCCATAGCTACAGTCTTTGTCTCTGCCTAGTTGGACATCATTGCTCTTTAGGTAAAACGAAATCGAATTCTTTACTTCGTCGTTGCTTACCGTCACTGGTTGACCGTATCGGTCAGCGAAGGCTACCGTAACATTCAGCTTTGATTGCATTTTCCCATTCGCATAAAAAGGCATCGGGGCCCCAAGGCTTTCATTGTGGTCAGCGCTGAGTGTGATCGACGAAACCTCATAGCTGCTATTAATTGCCGCGAACGTTGATGCGGAAAGTAGAGTTAATGGCAGTGTGATGAATAAATTCTGCTTTAAATTGCCCATTATTATTCCCTCATGGTTTGGAAGCGTACTCGATACGATTCCTTTTTTGGTTGTTATTAACTTCTTTTTTATTTAGTTGTTTTAGACTTTGGTTCTAACTTAATTAGAGATTTTTGAGCCTCTTGTCAGTACATCGTCGAGTTCAGATTAAGGGGGAAGTTATGGGGTTTGCAAAAAGGGCAGTTCGGGTTTTGGTTGAAATAGTGTTGAAAAATCATTCCATTAAAAATCAATAGCTTGATAATTTATCCTTGAGTTATATTCAAAGTGATTCAAGACTCAATAGCCGTTTTTTTAAATTCTTGATGGCAACTTCAATTCTTTTTATAAAAAGAGGTTTTGATATTTGTTGTCAGCCGAAATTTAATGACTTTTTCCTGATTTAATTATCAATTAACTTGTTTAATATGCGAGCGTAATAGCCACAGATCTATGAATGTTTTTATTTTTTGGCCAACGGATTGTTGAACAGAGAAATAGTATTTTGACGAAAGTTACGAGAGCAAAAATTCTTGCTAGGCTGGTTTGGTCAAAAAAACGACAAATACTAGCAAGGGGAGTTAGAATGCAAAGTGACGAAGCTTTATGGATACACCAGTCCCGGAACCTTAACTATTGCGATAATCTGCACACTGAAACAGCTAGCTAAGTTAGAGTAAATGGCGCTTGTTCCTTCTTTACATTTACTCACTTAATTCTTCCATTTGATGAGTTTGGCTCATATGCAACACCATTGGCTTCATTAATGAAATAGCGGATCAGATTTACGTCTTTGAGAACGTGAATCATGTTTAGATTTCGCTGTTTCATTCACCTTGCAGTGGATTCCAGCCATTATCCCACTTTGAACTTGTTCTCCGAATACGCGGTTTATTTACCGATAGCTACCAGTAACATGTTACCGGTAACTTGGTTGTTGTGTTCGATTTCGTTGATTCTCATTTGAAGGTTCGCAGCAAGAAAACAACCTCCCTACAGGTTGATGAATAATAATTGGAGTGAGAAAGATGGCGAAAGATTACGGCATCATTGCTCGTTCAGTACTAGAGAAGCTGGGCGGTGCAGAAAACGTAGTGGCACTAACACACTGCATGACGCGATTGCGTTTTGTATTAAGCGATGAAAGTAAGATAGATGCAGAAGCACTGAAGGGTATTAAAGGTGTGATGGGTGTGGTTCACAATGGTGACAAATGTCAGGTCATCATTGGCAATAACGTCTCTTACGCGTACAAAGAAGTGATGGCGTTGTGCAACCTTTCTTCATCAGAATCGAGTGAACCAGAGAAAAAGGTCAAGCTTACTCCAAAAGTGATTGGCGCTAAGATCCTTGATGCATTAGTCGGCACCATGTCGCCACTGATTCCCGCGATCATCGGCGGTTCAATGGTGAAGCTGCTGGCTATGGTTCTTAAGATGACAGGCTTGCTTGATGATGACTCTTCAACACTGATCATCCTCAATGCGATTGGCGACGGTGCGTTCTTCTTCCTACCTGTTATGGTTGCCGCGTCTGCTTCAATTAAATTCAAAACCAACATGTCACTGTCCATCGCGATTGCGGGCGTGTTGATTCACCCGAACTTCATGGAATTGATGGCGCAAGCAGCTGATGGCAAGCACGTTGACTTCTTTAGTATTCCAATTACTTCGGTTAAATACACTTATACCGTTATTCCTGTGTTGGTGATGACTTGGGCGCTGTCTTACATCGAACGTTGGGTTGATAGCATCACACCTGCAGTAACGAAGAACTTCCTAAAACCGATGCTGATCGTATTGATTGCAGCACCACTAGCCATTGTTTTGATTGGTCCACTAGGTATTTGGATTGGTACTGCGCTTTCAGCATTGGTTTACACCATTCACAGCACACTAGGTTGGTTGTCGGTTGCGATCATGGGCGCACTTTGGCCATTGTTGGTTCTGACTGGTATGCACCGCGTATTTACACCGACCATCATTCAAACTATTGCTGAAACTGGCCGTGAAGGCATGGTTATGCCATCGGAAATTGGTGCCAACATCGGCATGGGTGGCGCTTGTCTTGCGGTTGCATGGAAAACGAAAAACCGCGAACTGAAACAAACCGCGAGTGCAGCGGGTGCGTCTGCTATTTTTGCGGGTATCTCAGAGCCTGCGCTTTACGGCGTGCTTGTTCGTCTGAAACGACCACTTATCGCGACCATGATTACTGGTTTCATCGTGGGTGCGCTGGCCGGCATGGCAGGGCTGGCGAGTCACTCAATGGCAGCGCCGAGCTTGTTCACCAGTGTGCAGTTCTTTGATGTAAACGACCCGATGAGTATTGCGTGGGTATTTGGCCTGATTGCTCTGTCGATTGTGCTTTCTTTCGCTTTGACTTTAATCCTTGGTTTTGAGGACATCCCGAACGATGAAGACGAAGAAGGCGAAGCTATCGCAAACAAAGACGTCGCAAATAAAGAAAAAGCCGAAGAGCAAGAAACGGTGTTAGAGCCTGCAAAGCCAGCTTCCGCATAACCAAGATTTGAATAATTGATAGAGCCGCCTTTGCTGGTGGCTCTATGTTAAGAGGTAAATAAGATGTCTAAATCTGTGTTTCCAGAAAACTTCCTATGGGGTGGGGCAATCGCAGCAAACCAATCTGAGGGTGGATACCGAGAAGGAGGCAAAGGGCTCACGACTGTGGATATGATCCCTTATGGTGAGAACCGAATGCCAATCAAACTCGGCCTTGTCGATTCGGTGGAGTTGAGTGAAGATGAGTTCTACCCAAGCCATCAAGCCATCGACTTTTATCACCGTTATAAAGAAGACATCGCACTTCTAGCCGAGATGGGATTTAAGACCTTTCGCATGTCGATCGCATGGAGCCGAATCTTCCCGAAAGGCGATGAACTAGAGCCAAACCAAGCAGGCATTGACTTCTATCGCAGCGTATTTGAAGAGTGCCACAAGTACGGTATTGAGCCGCTTGTCACACTGTGCCATTTCGATGTGCCAATGCATCTAGTGAACGAATATGGTTCTTGGCGAAACCGAAAGATGATTGGCTTTTTTGAACGCTACGCAAGAACCTGTTTTGAAGCCTTTGATGGACTAGTGAAATACTGGCTGACGTTCAATGAAATCAACATCCTTCTGCATAGCCCATTCTCAGGTGCGGGTTTGTTGTTCCAAGAAGGTGAATACCGCGATCAAGTGAAATACCAAGCCGCGCACCATGAGCTTGTTGCTAGCGCTCTGGTGACTAAGATTGCGCATGAGATCAATCCAGAGAACCAAGTTGGTTGTATGCTGGCGGGGGGCAACTTCTACCCATACAGCTGCAAGCCGGAAGATGTGTTCACTGCGATGCAAAAAGATCGTGAGAACTTATTCTTTATTGATGTTCAGTCTCGTGGCTATTACCCATCATACGCGCAGAAAGTGTTTGATGAAAAAGGCGTGAAGCTGGAGATTCTTGAAGAAGATTACGAGACGCTGAAACACACAGTCGATTTCATCTCATTCAGTTACTACGCCTCACGTTGTGCATCAGCAGAGATGAATGCCAATAACACCAGTGAAGCCAACGTCGTGAAGTCGATTAGGAACCCACATTTGCCTGCCAGCGATTGGGGTTGGGTGATTGACCCGCTTGGTCTGCGCATGACCATGAATACCCTTTATGACCGCTACCAAAAGCCACTGTTCTTAGTAGAAAACGGTCTGGGCGCAAAAGATGTACCGGATGAAAATGGTGAAGTACAAGACGATTACCGCATTGATTATCTGCGCCAACATGTAGAAGCCATGGCTGATGCGATTACCGATGGTGTTCCGCTGATGGGCTTTACACCGTGGGGTTGCATCGACTTGGTTGCGGCATCGACAGGTGAGATGAGTAAGCGCTATGGCTTTATCTATGTGGACAGAGACAACCTAGGCAACGGCACACTAAACCGCACACCGAAGAAGTCTTTCCACTGGTATAAGCGTGTCATCGCATCCAACGGTACAGAGCTTTAATCAAACAGAAACACGCCCTTATCTTGAATGCCTTTCCAAAGAGGGATGGCTAAGTTGTGAGGGCGTTTTTTGACAAATCTACTCGATAAGGTGAGCAATACCCTTTACCATAACGGCAAATTCATTAGCTCGTAATTACTTATGTCTCTACCTCCTTGCCCAAACTGTAACTCAGAATACGTTTACCCAGACCAAGACCAGCTTGTTTGCCCAGAGTGTGCCTACGAGTGGAACCCGAATCAGGCGGCAGATGAAGATGCCGTAAACGTGAAAGATGCCAACGGCACGTTGCTGCAAGAAGGTGATAAGGTCACGTTAGCGAAAGACTTAAAAGTAAAAGGCAGTTCGCTGGTACTTAAGATCGGCACCAAAGCGGTGATTCGTCGTATCAAAGACGGCAAAGATCACCAGCTAGATTGCAAAGTTGATGGCGCTGGCGAAATGATGGTGACGGCGCAGTTTGTAAAGAAAGCGTAATTTAAAGTCACTCGGGACCCAACTTTCCAACAGCCTCAATAGCGATATTGAGGCTGCTTTCTTTCTGTTTCATCATTCCTAAGTATGTGTCTCAAAAGCCAGCCACACATTTGCCCTTTGGCGTGCCATTCTTAATCTTGTGTGATTCGTTTTTTATCTTTGTAGGGAAGGGCATGAAGAAATACGCACCGGAGTATACGAAAAAAGAAAAGCTGATACGGCTCGTTGCGATAGGCATCATTGGTGTGGCTTTTGGTGCATGGTTCAAGTTAAAGGGGTTGCCCTATTTGGTGTCTATTACTGTGGCACCTCAGTGTTTTGAGTTTTTGGGTATGCAAGGCGCGGAGTTTTTGGCGCACTTACTGCTTTTCTGGATGCCACTTTCCACGTTTTTGCTCGCCTCTTTATTTATGTTACCTCCAGGTGTGCGCGGCTTAATCGATGGCCAGTTTCCACCCAAAGGTATGAAGGTATTCAGGCCCACAGTGATTCGAAGGGGCAAGCTTGGTACGTTCAAATCGTTGGGCCATTTCCTGTTACCGCTATTGTGTTTGGGCTTCTCCGTGTGGGGCTACTCGAAAGTTGAACCCATGATGGCGATATTTCAATCTAATCAAAATGTCCAGTTGTGCTCTAACTGATTTTCGAAATTATTCATTTGTGATCTTGCTTCCTAGGGAAATAGTCTAATAAATCAGTTGGTTGTTCGATTTGAAGTCTTGGTCGTAAAGATAGAAATAATTATAATACGTTGCACTGTATGTGGAATTACTTGTCCTATCTCTTTGTTATAATTGGGCGCGATATTGAACAATATAACAAAAGGTATCTATTCATGTTCAGCAACCTGTCTATCAAGCAAAAGATAGTGCTCCCTCTATCTTTGATGATTGCATTACTGACCATTAGCTCGGTATTAAATGTTCTTACCATGTGGAAACAAACGGAGCTAAGCGACACACTTAATGAGCAAATCATTCCAAACCTATTCACGATAGAAGATGCCTACCGCGATCTTTATCAAGCGACTTCTGCTATCCAAGCCTTAGCGTTGGCAGAAACACAGCAAGAGATCGACCATCACCTTTTTGAATATAAAGACAATGCTTACAAAGCCTTACCACGAATGCAGAAAGCACTCGAACTGACTCAAGCTGGTCTTCTGCCTGCCCATCAAACAATGGAAATTAATAAGCTTGTGTCATTAGGTCAGAAATGGCTCGATATCTATGAAGAGATGATTCACAGCCCGCAAGCACAGTGGCCAAGTTACTACAGCGAGCACAAAGGCCTATTTGATACCCAGTTTGTTGCTGTTCGCAAGCAGTTAAACGTGGTTAAAGATGCGATTGAAGTTAAACAAAAGGCGCTGAAATCGGAGATCAATGCAGCAGGTCTGCGCGCAGAGTTCATTCTAGGGGCGGGCATCGCGATCGTGATTATCGCTGCGCTCGGCATGATGGTATTGCTGCTTAGAACTGTGGTGAAGCCAATCAACAATATCAAAAATGCGATGGTACAAATTGCTTCTGGCGAAGGCGATCTAAGTCAGCGTATTAACGTCCATTCTCAGGATGAAATTGGTCAATTGGCTGGTGGTTTTAACCAATTCGTGACTAAGATCCAAGCGACGGTATCACAAGTGGTAGAAAGCTCAAACACACTGCGTCAGGAAATGAATAACCTAAACGCGCTGACTTCAACCATCGCAGATGCAACGGAAGGCCAACAGCGTGACAGCGAAGCCGTTGCCGCAGCCGTTCATGAAATGCAGGTGACGAGCCGTAACGTGAGTGATAGCGCGACGGAAGCTGCATTGGCAAGCCAAACCGCGAATGAAGAGTTGTCGAATACCAACGTGATTTTGGAGCAGACCGTCGCAGCGATTCGTGACCTTGCGGGTGAGATTGAAAGCGCAAGCCAAGTCATTAATACACTAGACAATGACGTAGGCAACATTGCTTCGGTATTGGATGTTATCCGTGGTATTGCCGAGCAGACTAACTTGTTGGCATTGAACGCGGCGATTGAAGCAGCGCGTGCTGGTGAGCAAGGTCGTGGTTTTGCTGTCGTGGCGGATGAAGTGCGTTCCCTAGCAAGCCGTACGCAAAAGAGCACCGGCGAGATCCAAACCATGATCGAGAAGCTGCAAGCTGGTGCTGCTCAAGCGGTGGAAGTGATGCAGGGCAGTAAAACTAGCAGCGAAGACACCATTCAATCTGCGGGTTTAGCGACAGAATCGTTGGCTGAAATCCTAAACGCGATTGCTCGTATGAACGAGATGAACACCCACATTGCGACAGCAGCGGGTCAGCAAAGCTCAGTGAGTGATGAAGTGAATAGCAACGTTCAAGGCATTGCAGACAGCAGCACGTCAATTGTGGATGTGGTGAATCAAGCACAGCAGTCACTTTCTATGCTATCAGAGCAAACTCAGCAGCTAGACAAACAAGTTAGTCAGTTCCGCGTTTAACCCTAGTGAGTATTGGCTAAAATAAAAGAGAAAAGGCACCTTTGATAATCAAAGGTGCCTTTTTTATAAACATTTTACTGACGCTAGTACTTCAATATGCACAGCGGAAAGACATGTTCGATAAGGTTCTTTTGGCTCTACCAAAGAAAAAGACGTTACATTGTTCATCAATATAGTAGGCACGGTTGTATCTGACGCTTACCGGCTTGTCATGACCCAGAACAATATAGTCTTTCCCTTTCGATTTGGAATACTCGTAGTGATATTCCATGGATTGGTAGTTCTCCTCGCCAGAATCAAGTTCAGAGTAGTGAATTTGGGAGTCTATGTGGCTTTTGTGCAGCTCGGTATAAGTTGTCCAACGGTATCCTATTGCCTCTACTTTCCCAAATAGCTGAACCTTTGAATGGTGTGTGATAAATAATAGAACGCCATTTAACACGACCAAGAAGGCTAATGTCTTGTATTTATGGGCATTCAAGTAAGAGCTGATCTTTGTGGTAAATACATTCATGGTTATCTATCGTTAGCGTGATGGTGCCATCTTTTGAACGGTTCATTTCTGGGTAAGCTTTGGCTCTTAGCACTTGTTCAAAGTCGTACTTGTAATACAGTGCTTTCGTCGTTTCATAAAGATTAAAGAGCGTCACTAGCATCATGACTATAAAAAGCGCATTCCATAGTTTTGCGTTTTGCTTGATGACTGGTTTGAGCTCGCACTCTTCTGGCTTGGTCATTGGCTGTGAAACTGGCTCGTCTGGAGCAAATTCAAAACTGAGGGAGTAGCCAACTCCAGGGGTGTTAACCAGAATGGTTTTGCCGTTGTCTTCCAGCGTTCGTCGAGTGCGGTTTATCAGTTGAGGCAAACTCTCTTGCGAGATGTGCTCATAGCCCCAAACTTGCTGAATAATCTCTTTATTGCTGATCGTGTTTGGATACGCATCAACAAGACAGTTCAATAACGCTTTTTGTTTATTGGTGAGCTTAAGTGCGTCTAGCTCTTCTGTTTTGCCACTCAAAAGGGAGGGCAGTAAATAGTGAGTCGTCCTGTCCCATGTGAATTTCCCTAATACTATTCTATTGTTGTTTTTCATAACCAACTTATTTCGTATGTTAGGCTGTTTAGGGGGAGCGAATTATAGGGAAATGAAGAAGGAAATCAACGTCTATATTTGAAAATTAATTACGCAAAGCGAAGCGTAAATGTTCAGTTTATGATTCAATGTTAATCAGGTGTAAATGTCATTCAATGTCACTTTGTTATCATTTCAGTTTATGATCTGGTTATATTAATTTCTCTCCAATATGTTTTTTTTTGTTGACTTTCTTTGTCACAAATTCTTTCGTTTTGTCTACTCTTTTTTCTTGTTTTTATTGAGAAAAATGTGATTTCGATTGCTCACAGAAAATTTATTTTTCCAATAAAAAAGAGGCTGAATTGAGATATCAATAACAGCTTTAGAACAAATATTTTTGTCTATCGTAAAGAGCGGTAAATTTTGTTGTATGTACAACATTGAGTAATTATCATCCCGACTAATATTTGCTGACTTTTTATTGAGTCGCGTTTTTTAGTTAGGAAGAGAGAATTTTCATGACACGTAGAAGCACGCTATCGCTCTTGATTGCGTCGAGCCTATTATTGGTCGGGTGTGAACAGAGCCAAGAAGGACAAGCGCAAGGTGGTCCAGCACCGACACCAGAAGTGACGGTAATGACGGTTGAACCTGTTCGCCAAGCGCTAACAGTAGAACTGCCGGGTCGCAGCCGAGCGTTTAAGGAGGCAGAAGTTCGCCCTCAGGTAACGGGTATTATTTCTGAGCGTAATTTTGAAGAGGGTGGTGTGGTTGAGCAAGGTCAATCGCTTTACCAGATCGACGATTCTACGTTCCAAGCTGATCTATTAAGCGCAGAAGCTGAACTGATCCGTGCTCAAGCTTCGGAAGAATCGACGTACTCAACAGTTCGTCGTTACCGTGCGTTGATCACTAAGAAATCGATCAGCCAACAAGATCTCGATGAAGCAGAAGCGGCTTACAAAGAAGCGAAAGCGCAAGTGTTGGTAGCGAAAGCGAGAATCAATACGGCGAAGATCAATTTGTCTTACGCACAAGTGAAAGCACCAATCAGCGGTGTGATCAGCAAGTCTAACGTAACGGCGGGTGCGCTGGTAACGGCAAACCAAGCGGCGACGCTAACGACTATCCAGCAGCTAGACCCAATCAATGTTGATATCGTGCAATCTTCTGCTCAGTTACTCCGTTTGAAAGCAGCGATGTCACAAGGCCACTTGCAAAAAGACGAATCCGCTCAAGTAACACTAACACTTGAAGACGGTTCGACTTACGCACACAAAGGCACCATGAAGTTTACCGAAGTGAACGTAGACGAAAGTACGGGCAGCGTAACGCTACGTGCAGAATTCGCGAACCCAGATGGTTTATTGCTACCAGGCATGTTCGTGCGCGCAACGGTAACAGTAGGTGTGGACCCTGTGGCGATTCTTATCCCACAAAACACAGTAACGCGTGACGCAACGGGTAAAGCCTCAGTAATGACGGTGGGTGCAGACAATAAGGTGTCTATCACTCCAGTGACGACGGCTGAGTCTATTGGTAACCAATGGCGCATCACAGAAGGTTTGAAAGTGGGGGATAAAGTCATCACCACCGGCCTACAGATGATCCAACCGGGTAACCCAGTGACTATTCAATCAGGTGAGCAGGCATAATCATGGCACGATTTTTTATCGATCGTCCGGTATTTGCTTGGGTACTTGCGATTCTGACCATGTTGGCGGGCGTGATGTCCCTGTTCAACTTGCCGGTTTCTCAATACCCGACGATTTCACCGACCACGATCTCTATCAATGCCCGTTACCCTGGTGCTTCTGCGAAAACCGTAGAAGACTCAGTGACTCAGGTTATCGAGCAAAACATGACGGGTCTGGACTACCTACGCTACCTAAACTCGAGCAGTGATGCGTTTGGTAACGCGACCATTACGCTGACGTTTGATAGCGAAGCCGATCCAGATATCGCGCAAGTTCAGGTGCAAAACAAGCTGCAATTGGCGATGACGTCGCTTCCGATGGAAGTACAAAGCCAAGGTATCATCGTAAACAAATCCAACACCTCATTCTTGATGGTTGTGGCGGTTTACTCTGAAGACCCTGACTTCACAGAAAACGACATCGGCGACTTTGTTGTTACCAATATTCAAGATCCGATCAGCCGTGTAACGGGCGTAGGCCAAGTGCAAGCGTTTGGATCTCAATACGCAATGCGTGTTTGGCTAGACCCATTCAAACTGACGCAGTTCAATCTAACGGCAATCGACGTCGCGAACGCTATTCGTGAGCAGAACGCACAGGTTTCTTCTGGTCAGTTAGGTGCAGCGCCTGCTCAGTCTGGTCAGTTGCTTAACGCGACGATTTCTTCAGCAAGCCGTCTAACCAGCGTGGCTGAATTTAGAAACATCATTCTGAAATCAGAAGCGAACGGTTCGAACGTTTACCTGAAAGATGTGGCACGTGTTGAGCGCGGCGCAGAAAGCTACGATATCAAAGGTCAGTACAATGGCTTCCCAGCGGCAGGTCTTGGTATCTCGCTAGGTACTGGTGCGAACGCGCTAGAAACAGCAGAAGCTGTAAAAGAACGTCTTGGCCAGTTAAGTGCGACTTTCCCAGACGGCTTGAAGATCGCTTACCCGTTTGAAACAACGCCATTCGTTGATGCGTCGATCAAAGAAGTAATCAAGACACTGCTTGAAGCGATCGTGCTGGTATTCTTGATCATGTACCTGTTCTTGCAGAACTTCCGTGCAACGATCATCCCGACGATTGCGGTTCCGGTGGTATTGCTGGGTACGTTTGCGATCCTTTACGCGACTGGCTTTAGTGTTAACACCTTAACCATGTTTGCGATGGTTCTTGCAATCGGCTTGCTGGTGGACGATGCGATCGTTGTGGTAGAGAACGTGGAACGTGTAATGCACGAAGACGGTCTCGATCCAAAAGAAGCGACGAAGAAGTCGATGGGGCAGATCACTGGCGCGCTAGTAGGTGTTGGTTTGACGCTGTCTGCGGTATTTGTACCGATGGCATTCATGTCTGGCTCAACCGGTGTTATCTATCGTCAGTTCTCTATCACCATCGTAGCGGCGATGACGCTATCGGTATTGGTGGCGATCATTCTTACTCCGGCACTTTGTGCGAGCTTGCTGAAAAAAGGCGATGCGGAATTTTCGGATAAGAAAGGCTTCTTCGGCTGGTTCAACCGTAAGTTTGATGCGGCAACGGCGGGTTACGAAGCGGGCGTAGCGAAAATGCTAAAACGCACTGGTCGTATGCTATTGGTGTTCGCGGCAATGAGTGCCGGCGCAGGTTGGTTATTCATGAACCTACCAACATCGTTCCTGCCTGATGAAGACCAAGGTACCGTGTTCTCAATGGCAATTTTGCCACCGAACTCGACTCAAGAGCAGACAGAAAAGACACTAGAAAAAGTCCGTAACTACTTCCTAGAAGAAGAGAAAGACAACGTTGCGTCAGTGTTCTCGGTAGCGGGCTTCAGCTTCGCGGGTCAAGGTCAGAACATGGGTATGGCGTTTATCGGTCTGAAAGATTGGTCAGAACGTGAAGCTCCGGGTTCGGATGCGGCTTCGCTGACAGGTCGTGCGATGGGTTACTTCTCAACGATTAAAGAAGCAATGGTGTTTGCGTTTGCGCCACCGGCGATTCAAGAGTTGGGTAACGCGACTGGTTTCGACTTCTATCTACAAGACTCAACCGGTAACGGTCATGAAGCGCTTGTGGCGGCCCAATACCAAATCCTAGGTATGGCAGCACAAAACCCGAAACTGGTGGGTGTACGTCCAAACGGTCAGGCAGATGCGCCGATGTACCAAGTGCATATCGACCACGTAAAATTGCGTGCGCTTGATGTGAGCATTAACGATGTAAACCAAATCCTCGCTTCGGCATGGGGTGGTGCGTACATCAACGATTACATCGACCGCGGGCGCGTGAAGAAGGTAATGGTGCAGAGTGATGCTGAACACCGTATGCAGCCGAAAGATTTCGACTCATGGTACGTGCGTAACTCACAGGGTGAAATGGTGCCATTCTCGGCATTCGCAACAGGTGAGTGGACCTACGGTTCTCCGCTATTGCAACGCTTTAACGGTCTACCTGCGATGAACATCCAAGGTGGCGCGGCTCCAGGCGTAAGTACTGGTGAAGCGATGGCAGAAATCGAAGCCATGGTAGAAAAACTGCCTCCTGGCTTTACGGTGAACTGGAACGGCATCTCTTACGAGGAACGTCTGTCTGGTAACCAAGCGCCAATGCTTTACGCGCTGTCGATTCTGGTTGTCTTCCTTGTACTAGCAGCACTTTATGAGAGCTGGTCAGTACCATTCGCGGTTGTGCTTGTAGTGCCTCTAGGTGTGCTGGGTGCGGTACTTGCGGTCATGACTCGCGGTATGGATAACGACGTTTTCTTCCAAGTAAGCTTGTTGACCACTGTTGGTCTGGCAACGAAGAACGCGATTCTTATTGTGGAATTTGCTAAGGAATACTACGAGAAAGGCGCGGGCTTGATTGAAGCAACGCTGCACGCAGTACGTGTTCGTCTTCGTCCTATCATCATGACCTCGCTTGCGTTTGGTCTGGGTGTAGTGCCACTGGCAATCAGTGCGGGTGTAGGCTCTGCGGGTCAAAACGCGGTAGGTACAGGTGTACTTGGCGGTATGGTAAGTGCGACCTTGCTTGGTATCTTCTTCGTGCCGGTGTTCTTCGTCGTGGTTGAGCGTTTGTTTGACCGCCGCGCGAGAAAAGAAGCACAAAAAGAGCAAGTGGAATCTACTTCACAACCAACGGCAAGCCAAGAGTAAGACTTAGCGCTAAAGACTAAGTTATACTATTGCTAATAAGTACAAGAAAAGGGCGCTTCGGCGTCCTTTATTTTTGGATTCAATTGGATAGTTTGCGTTTGAGGTGAAATACTGAGCCAAGAGCGTGTGGCAATTAGATTCCTGATCTCGCCTAGGCTCGTCGGAATGACGGGGTGTTGCTCTTTCGGTTATGTTTCTCGTCATTCCCGAAAGCGACGAAGGAGCGTAGTCGGGAATCTCTTGTAAGCACAGGGCCGTTGGCATTGTTGTGCTTAACGAGTGTTGAAAGAGATCCCCAACTCGCTCGTCCCTCGCTCTTGAGGATGACGGACGTAGGGTCTCTGAGGCTCATCAGAATGCTCGAAATATTGAATTGAGCATGTAACTCAACAACGCGCATTCCCGAAAGCGACGAAGGAGCGTAGTCGGGAATCTCTTGTAAACGCAGTACTATCCAAATGAAAACAAAGCCGAAAGTAGAATAGGCAAGTATGAAAGATCAGAAGATTTCTCCGATATCCGTGTTGGATCAAAGCCCGATGTTTGTGTGCAGCGTGATGAACCGAACCTTCCGCAATCGCGCCCAAGCAGAGCTATCGCGTCAGGACTTAATGACGTTGGAAATGGCGAGTGCCTTGGCGGCGTTAGAAGAGTTTCAACCAATGAGCCAGCAAGAGTTAGCGGATGCGGTACTAACAGAGCGAAGCGTCGCAAAACGCATGGTGGATAACTTAGAGAAGCGCGGCTTTGTTCAAGTATCTAAGTGCGAGACCAATCAAAGACTGAAGATTCTGACGCTCACCAAAGAAGGGGTAGAAGCGGTACGCAAAGTGCACCGCATCATGACTAACCTCAAGCAAGATTTTTTCTCTTGTCTGACGGAAGAGGAATCCGAGGAATTCTTCCGTTTGGTCCGTAAAATGACATTAGCCAACCATCCCTAATTCTTCATTTCAGATGATGGCGAGCCACTTAGCTTTCTGTGAGGAAGCGGTTCGCCACTTCAGCTTCTTGCTTCTTCATTAATTGATGCGCAGTCAGCATGTGCTGTTCCATGATGTGCTTGGCTTTCGACGCGTCGCCTTTACGTAATGCTTCCACCAATGAACGTTGGCTTTGCACGCCCGTGTGCCACAGCTTGTGGTTACCCGGTTCATACAGCTTGCGATAAATCGTTAGCTCAGTAAGCATCTGCGCAGTAAAACGAACCACAAACTTCAGCAACTCGTTGCCAGAATAGCTCGCTAAGAGGCTGTGAAACTCAATCGATGCAATGTGGTGCTCACGCTCTTGATACACGTCTTCTGGTGGGGTTTGGTATTTATCAATTTGCTGATCGAGTCTAGCAAGTTGTTCATTAGTCAATGTGCCCGCCAACGATGCCGCGATCTCTGGCTCTAGCGATAAGCGGATTTGGTACAGGTCAGAAATCGAAACGTCTTTGAAGAACAGGTAGTTGCTTAACAGTGCCTGAGCTTTGTTCTCGCTCATTTCACTCACGAACACACCGCCTTTTGGCCCGGTCTTGGTCGAGATAATACCTTGTGCCTCTAGGATGCGCATGCTTTCACGCACCGTGCTTTTTGACGCATCAAAAGTTTCCATCACGTCGACTTCGCTTGGGAGACGATCGCCAGGTTGCAAAGCTTTATCGACAATCCACGCTTTGATCGATTCGGCCAGTTGTTGAGTTCTACGTCCTTTTGCGTTGCTCGCCACATTATCCTCGCTGGGTTATCTCGCGGTATCTATTGAATTCTGAAGGAAATTCAAAGGATGTCACCTGTTTTCTGCGTTTCTCTTTTTGGAAAAAGCGCGCACTGCTGATTATGAAACCATCCGATTATCGATCGAATCGCTCTCACAAAAAAGCCTATTTATCATGATAAATGTCTTTCATTTGATATTTATCATGATAAATTAAAAATAAACATGGTTAGAAAAAGAGCGATTCAAAATGGAAAAATTTGTAGAAACTGCCAGCCTAGCGTGGGAATGGTTGGAAGACATTGCTCAGTGCAGCCAAACCCAAGACCCAGATAGCGAAGGTGTTACTCGTTTGTGTGCCAGTGAAGAGCACGCGAAAGCGAATGAAAAACTGCGCGAGTGGATGCTGCTGTCTGGTATGGAAGTGCGCATGGACAATGCTGCAAACCTTATGGGTCGCTACCACAGCCCAAATCCAAATGCACAGACGCTGATTTTTGGCTCCCACCAAGACACCGTGCCAAATGGCGGTAAATACGATGGCATCTTGGGTGTGATTCTACCGGTTGCGTTGATTCACTATTTTCATCAGCAGAAACTCGAGTTTCCATTCAATATCGATGTGATCGCTTTCAGTGATGAAGAGGGCACTCGATTCCAATCGACATTGCTCGGTTCAAAAGCGATATCTGGCACATTCGATCCAAGTGTGTTGGACGCACAAGATGCCAATGGCGTGAGCATGCGTGAAGCATTGACGTCGTTTGGTTGCCATCCAGAGCAAATCGAAAAAGACGCTTACGACAAAGATAAAGTGCTTGGTTTTGTAGAACTGCACATTGAGCAAGGTCCGCAGCTTGAACAAGCGAACCTGCCAGTCGGTGTGGTTACTGCCATCACGGGGATTGAGCGTCATACCTTGTCGATTGTTGGTAAAGCCGGACACGCAGGCACAGTGCCAATGGACATGCGTCAAGATGCGTTAGTCGGGGCTGCTCAGGTCATCCACATGTTTGATCAACTGTGCAAACGTGAAGACGACCTAGTGGGTGTCGTGGGCAAAATTGCCAACTTCCCGAACGGCGTGAATGTGATTCCTCAGCAAACGGACATCACCATTGAGCTGCGCTCACCAAACGATGCTTCTCGCATTGCTGCGCGACAAGAAATGTTGGCGAATATCGAAACCTTGATGGCGCAGTACAACCTCGCGTATCGCCACGAGCAAACTTATGAGCAATCGGCCGTAACCTGTTCGGATTCACTTTCTGCGGCGCTGACTCAAGCGATCGCGCTATCCAACATTGACACTAAACACCTATTCAGTGGCGCAGGTCACGATGGTCTAGCAGTGTGCGAACTGACGGACATTGCAATGCTGTTTATGCGTTGTACAGATGGGGTTAGTCACCATCCTGATGAAGCGATTTTGCAACAAGACCTTGTTGCCGCAGTTGAGGTGCTGAACCACTTCTGCATGCTGATGAAACACCAATAAAAGCGAAATAACACAAAAGAGGGTGGGGATTCATCCTCTTTTTTACTTTCAAAACCAAGACTTGGTTTTAGCTTGTGAACGTGAAGGCCCATACCAATGGGTTTTCATTCCTATACTAAGGAGAGATTTTGTTATGGATATGACAAAGAAGATGGAGACAACACAGAAGAAGGCTTGGTACAAAAGTATGCCGGACCCAATGGTCCTGATCTTTATGATCTTGGTGGCAACGTATCTACTGACCTTTGTTGTTCCTGCCGGGGAATTCTCACGTGTTGTGGTAGACGGTCGTACTACCGTTGTGCCTAACTCATTTGCTTATCTGAGTGATGTGCCTGCGGTGCATTTCTTTGATATTTTTGTCGCGATTCCGAAAGGTTTGATCAGCGCGGCGCCTTACCTGTTCATCGTATTTATCGCGGGTGGCTTGTTCCACATCTTGCAACGTACTGGTGCGCTAGAGAACGCAATCGGTGTTGCGGTAAACAAAGCGGGTGTGAAGAACCGTAATCTGATCATCACCATCGGCACCTTTATTTACGGTTTCTTTGGCGTGGCGGTAGGCTTTGAGAACAACATCGCACTTGTTCCGGTTGCAGTTCTTATTTCTGCAGCCGTTGGTTACTCAAGTCTTGTAGGTACGGTAATGGCAGTGGGCGGTATCGGTGTGGGCTTTGCACTGTCACCAATCAACCCTTACACAGTGGGTGTGGCTCAAGGTATTGCTGAACTGCCTACTTTCTCAGGCGCTTGGTTGCGTGCAGCGATGGTAATTGCTTCTCTTGCATTGCTGTCTTACTACATCTGTACTCGTGTGGCGAAGATGGAGTTTAAAGAGCCAGATTCAGCAGAAGGCTTAAGCAAAGATCTATCGGAATACCACCTAGAGAAGAAAGACAAACTGACGCTAGGCGTATTCCTAGCTGGTCTTGGTGTGATGCTTTACGGTGTATTTGCCAACGGTTGGTACATCAACGAGATAGCAGGTCTGTTCTTATTGATGGCGATTGTGATCGGCGCAGTCAACGGCTTAAGTGCGAATGGCATCGTCAAGCAAATGATGGAAGGTGCATCGGGCGTAACCGCAGGCGCATTGGTGATTGGTGTTGCGGCATCGATTCAAATCATCCTCGACCAAGCACAAATCATCGATACCATCGTTAACGCGTTAAGCTCACTGATCCAAGATATGCCGATTGCCATCTCTGCGATTGTCGCGAGTGTGGTGCAAGGTGTGATCAACCTATTCGTGCCATCGGGTTCTGGTCAGGCAATGGTGACCATGCCAATCCTAATTCCTGTGGCAGACCTAACTGGTATGAGCCGTCAGCTAATGATCACGGCATTCCAAGTGGGTGACGGTCTTACTAACCTTATTGTACCGACTTCTGGTGGTACGCTTGCGATGTTGGCGCTAGGTCGCGTCTCTTACGAGCAGTGGCTCAAAGCTATCATGCCATTTATGGTGTTTGTTTACGCACTGTGTTGGTTGGCATTATTTATCGGACAAATGGTTGGCTACTAACGTCTTTTTTATATCGAGAATCTATGACGATTTCACTTATTCACGTTAACCCAGAAACAGGGTTATCGGCTTCCATTACAGCGACTGGCGGCGTTGCCGTCGGTGGCTACGTAAACCACAGTTGGCGTGGGATTGGCGCGTGTGCCACCCAAGGTTTGTTTACTAACCCTTGGTATGCAGACAATGCCAATCGATGGTTATCTCAACGGCTCTCTTGCCACGATGTTGTTGAACGTCTGAAAGAGAGTGACGCCGAGTTTGCCAAGCGACAATGCATGGTGATGGATAAGCACGGCCATGCGGCGTTTATCAATGGCGAAGAGAACATCGCGCACGTGGGCTCTCTTGCGTATCAAGACGTAGCGGTTGCGGGCAATATGCTAGAAAATAACGCTGTTATTGAGGCGTTTGCTGATTCTTTCATGGCTCAGACGATGCTTAATGCAGAGCAAGTGCGAATGGGGGACAAACCTCAATATCGTGATGATTACGAGGCAACACTGGCGGAAGTTCTGGTTAACGCATTAGAAGCGGCATTGGCAGCGGGCGGCGATAAGCGCGGTACGTATTCTGCCTCTCTTCGTATCGAGAGCTACACGCAAGCGCCGATTGATATTCGTGTCGATTGGTCTGACGACAGCTTGATAGAAGACATGAGAAAGGTACTGAGCCGCGTGCGTGCACCCAGCTTTCAAGAGTTTCTTAGCGGATTGCCGAATCAGTAAGTGACCAAAAGTACAAACATAAAGCCTCAGTTCGCTGAGGCTTTATTGTCTCTATTGGTATCTTTCTAGTTATTCGTGGTTTTCTAGCTGTTCATGCCTCTCCAGCCACTCGCACCGCTTCTTCCATTCGAGCGTTTAGATTAAGCCATACGCTTTTAAAATCACAATTCCCACGGTACAAGTCACCGTCGAAAGCACGGTAGTTAGAGCGATAATGTTCGCCGCCAAGACAGAATTACCTCCCATCGAGCGTGCCATAACGTAGCTTGCTGCCGCAACAGGAGAGGCGTTCATAAAGAACATAATGCCAAGCTCAATCCCTCTAAAGCCGACAAAATACGCGCCTGTGGTAATCGCGATAGGAGCAACGATCAGTTTGTAGCTACTTGCAAACCAAGACGGCCCTTTCTCTTTCTTCATTAAACTTAAATCGAGTGAGCCTCCGGTACACAACAGGGCGAGGGGAAGCGTCATCTTCGACAGATAGTTGCCCGCATCAATCGCGACATCAGGGACTGGGATAGACAGAAGATAGAACACCATGCCAGAAACAATCGAGATGATCAGCGGATTGCGGGTTAAGGTTCTCATCATCAGTTTGGCGGCTTGAGATCCAGACGTAGCTCCTTTGGGAGACAAACAAATCACCGCTTGCACGTTATAGATAAAGGTCGTTACCGCGACATAAAGCGCAGCCAGAGCCACGCCTTGAGAACCGTAAGCATTCGCCACATAAGCAATACCTATGATACCTGTATTGGCCCGAAAGCCACCTTGAATCAAAACACCTTGATCTGGTGAAGATTTGAAGAACAGTTTGACGGAAATATAGGTGAAGATGAAAAACGAAATGCTGGCAACAATGCCGTAATTGACAAAGCCACTGGCTGCGGAGAAGTCGTGCTCGGAGACGACGATACTCAAAAATAACATCGCAGGCAGCGTGACCTGAAACACCAGTTTAGAACCGACTTCGATAAAGTTGTCGTTGATAAGCCCAATGCGTTTGAAAATAACGCCCAACACCAACATTAAGCAGATGGGGCCAGTGATCGACAACGAGAATTGCAACTGATGTAAAACAGCATCCATGAGTGTATCCGCAGCAAAAAAGTGTTCTTTCTAGTTATTCCCCAATGGAACCATAACTTAACGATGGGAAACAGTGGGGTGATGATATTTTCTTCAGTAATTGCGGGGTTCTGGCAAAGATTAGAGGGAAAAGGCTCGACATTTTCGCTCCAAATAGTGCGTTCATTGTGTAAATCGTTTTGCTCCTCACATACGTGTACAGAGTCTTTTATTGCTAAAATTATCACTAGTGATTTGCGAACGGATAACCTCATGATGGGTAAAGTACTTTGTATCGCTTTGTTTCTTTTGTCTTTTTCATTTTCCACTCCTGCTTTGGAATTGTCGCCGCTAAGGGCCGAGCCTTATGTCGGGGATTTGGAAGTGTTGAAGGAGAAAAAAGCCGTTCGTATTCTCGTCTCTGCTGATCTCGGTTTTTACTACATCCAAAACGGCAAGCCGAAAGGCATCATCTCTGAACTCATTCATGAACTTGAAAGCCACTTGCACAAGAACAACAAGGCGATAAACATTCAGGTGATTCCTGTGGCGAGAAATGAGCTCATCCCCAAACTGATCTCTGGATATGGCGACATCATCGTGGCGAACTTAACCGTCACCAATGAGCGTAAAGAGCTAATTGCATTCAGCGCGCCAGTGCGGGAGAACGTCTCGGAAATCATCGTAACTAACGGCAAGCACTCTGACATAACAACCATTGATGAACTGAGTGGTTTAGACATCTGGGTAAGAGAGAGCTCCAGCTATCACAAGAGCTTAACGAAGGCGAACAACTACTTAAGCATCAAAAAGAAGCCGCTCATCAATATCATGTTTCTTGATGAGATCATTCAAGACTATGAGATCCTAGAGATGGTCAGCGCTGGCTTTATCGATGTTACCGTGCTTGATCGGCATAAAACGGGCATGTGGGGCAATATCTTCCCTGATGTTATTTTCCATGATCAATTGACGGTAAGAGACAATGCGCAAATTGCTTGGGGGATAAGAAAAGACTCCCCGCAACTTGAGCAAGCGGTAAACAAGTTCATCAAGCAAATCAGGATTGGCACCTTATTCGGCAATGTGGTCAATGAAAGGTATCTAGAAAACGACAAGTGGTTAAAGAAGTTCCTCAAGCGAGAGAATGTGACGCGCGCTAAAGAGCTTTGGGATATCTTCTATCTCTATGCTCAAGAGTATCAGTTCAACCACTTATTGATGATGGCGCAAGGCTTTCAAGAGTCGGGGTTGAATCAGAATGTTATCTCGCACAAAGGTGCCGTGGGCATCATGCAAATATTACCGACTACTGCACGAGACAGAGCAATAAACATCTCCAATATCTACGAAAAAGAGCCCAATATTCACGCGGGCTTGAAATACATGCATTATCTGAGGAAGTATTTTTTTAACGATGAGGCGATAAGCGAAAGCGACGTTATTTACTTCTGTCTGGCGGCTTACAATGCAGGGCCCGGCAACATCAGAAAGATGAGAAGAATCGCAGAAGAAAAAGGCTATGACCCAAATGTATGGTTCGATAATGTGGAAGTGGTGACGCGACAATACATAGGGATGGAGCCAATACGCTATGTGACTAACATTAACCGCTACTTCATTGCGTATAAACTTTTAGAGCGATTGAACAACCGCCGCAGTGAGCTTGAGCCTTACCTTCATCCACCTTACAAACGTTCTGCGATTAAGCTCTATTATTAGTTCGCAATTGTCCGTTTGCCTTTTCCTGACTCGAATACATTCAGTTCGAACTGATGGACTTTAAACTCGCGGCTCTCGAAGTCATTAACGAGAACCTCCCTGCCGAGTGCGCAGAGAGGTTCTTTGTTTTGCTCAATATGCTTTATAGGTCGAAGCGATCGTTATTCATCACTTTCACCCACGCGGCCACAAAGTCTTGCACAAACTTCTCTTTGTTGTCGTCTTGAGCGTAAACCTCAGCGTAAGAGCGAAGTACGGAGTTAGAGCCGAACACCAAATCCACACGTGACGCTGTCCATTTTGTTTGGCCAGAAGCACGCTCACGGATTTCGTATTGGTTGTCACCGGTTGGATGCCATGTGTAGCTCATATCGGTGAGGTTGACGAAAAAGTCATTGGTCAGAGCGCCGACGTTATCGGTGAACACACCTTGGCTCGTACCGCCATAGTTCGTGCCGAGAACGCGCATACCACCGATAAGCACCGTCATCTCGACGGCGGTCAATTGCATCAACTGGCTGCGCTCCAGTAAGAGCTCTTCCGCAGTGACCACATAATCGGATTTCAGCCAGTTGCGGAAGCCATCATGAATGGGCTCCAGCACATCAAATGAATCCGCATCCGTCATGGCATCCGTGGCGTCTCCGCGACCTTGGCTAAATGGTACAGAGATGTTCATCCCCGCATTCGATGCCGCCTTCTCGATGCCTACGCCGCCAGCAAGGACAATTAAATCCGCCATGCTGATAGGAGAGTGATGCGTCGTGCGAATTGAATCCAGTACGTTGAGTACTTTCTGCAACCTGTCTGGCTCGTTACCTACCCAGTCTTTTTGTGGGGCAAGACGAATACGAGCGCCATTTGCACCGCCGCGACGGTCAGAGCCGCGGTAAGTACGTGCGCTGTCCCATGCTGTGGAAACGAGATCAGCAATGCTCAATTCGCTATTGAGAATCGCCATCTTCAGTGCATCGATATTGTCTTCAGATAGGTAGTAAGACACCGGTGGTACAGGATCTTGCCAAATCAAATCTTCCGCTGGCACATCCGGGCCAAGGTAGCGAGACTTAGGGCCTAAATCGCGGTGTGTTAGTTTGAACCAAGCGCGAGCAAAACAGTCTTCGAACTCTTTTGGATTGTCACGAAAGCGCTCTGCAATCTTGCGATATTCTGGGTCATACTTGAGCGCCATATCCGCATCGGTCATCATCGGATTATGGCGGATGCTCGGGTCTTCCACATCCACGGGCATGTCCTCGTCTTTGATGTCTACCGGCTCCCATTGGGCGGCACCAGCAGGGCTCTTGGTGATTTCCCAATCGTAGGTGAACAGCAAGTTGAAGTAGCCGTTATCCCACTTCGTTGGATGCGTCGTCCACGCGCCTTCAACACCACTTGTGACGGTATCACGTCCTATGCCTCGAGAGGTCTTATTAAGCCAGCCAAAACCTTGGTCTTCAATTTCTGCGCCTTCAGGCTCTGGCCCAAGTACCGAAGCATCGCCATTACCATGAGCTTTACCCACGGTATGACCGCCAGCGGTTAGCGCAACTGTTTCTTCATCGTTCATTGCCATGCGCGCAAAGGTGACTCGCATGTCGTGTGCGGTTTTGAGTGGGTCTGGTTTGCCATCGACGCCTTCTGGGTTCACGTAAATCAAGCCCATCATCACCGCGGCGAGTGGGTTCTCAAGATCGCGCTCACCAGAGTAACGGTTATTCTCACCGCCGCTCGGTTGCAGCCACTCCTTCTCTGCGCCCCAGTAGATGTCCTTTTCTGGATGCCAAATGTCTTCACGGCCGCCTGCAAAACCGAACGTTTTAAAGCCCATCGATTCATAAGCCATGTTACCAGCAAGAATCATTAAATCGGCCCAAGAGAGCTTATTGCCGTATTTTCTTTTGATTGGCCACAATAGACGTCGTGCCTTGTCTAGGTTGCCGTTATCAGGCCAACTGTTGAGTGGCGCAAAACGCTGGTTCCCTCGGCTCGCACCGCCACGGCCATCCGCAATTCTGTACGTACCTGCTGAGTGCCACGCCATGCGAATCATCAAGCCGCCGTAATGGCCCCAATCCGCTGGCCACCAATCTTGGCTGTCGGTCATAAGATCTTTCAGGTCTTTTTTCACTTCCTCGAAATCGAGCGAGTTAAATGCGTCGGCATAGTTAAAATCCGCGCCCATTGGATCGGTCTTATGATCGTGCTGATGAAGAATGTCGAGGTTGAGGCTTTTCGGCCACCAATTGAACTCGCTAGCTTGTTGGTTAGTATTCGCTCCATGCATAACAGGACATTTGGAGTGATGGTTTTTGTCGCTCATCTCTTGCTCCCTGACTGGGGTTAGTGTCCTGACAGTTTAGTTACGAGTTACATATTTCGCCTTCGTGGTTTCGCTCTATTTTTCAAGGTTTTGGTCAAAAGATGATCCGCGTCATCCTTATCCCATTTAACAGTATTTGATGCTAAATAAGTTCAGTTCTTATCCATTAAAAATCGAAATAATCGGTTTCTCACCGAAGAGTCTAAACTGCGCTTTTTAAAAAAGGTACCTGTGTAAATCATGTTGGCTTTCATTGAACTTGTTCTAACGTCATCACACTTCTCGGACGAAGTGGTTTAAGTTTTGGCCAAAAATCGTAAGGCTGTATTCAGCAGAGTGAATCGAAGAAAGTGTGATGTATCGATTTACCGAAAAGGATTTACCACTGTCCCACTCAATATGAGAACGGAGCAAGTAGCGTTGCTCGGTGATCTAAAGTCGAGAAGTAAAGGATGAGAAGCAAACAAAACAAAGCGGTATTGTGCGCATTTGTATCAGGCAGCCTGTTTGGCGCCGCTCTGGTCATCGCCATGTATATCCAGATTTGATGCGGTGTTGGCGAACGTGTTAAAACTGAAAAATCAAATTGTACAAGGAGTAGGGTTGTTTTCAGCTCTGCTCCTTGTTAGGTTAAAAGGCATGAAAACGACATTTACTCCTTCATCAAACTTCTTCTGGTGGCGCTCTAATTAGAGCGGCGCGGAATCCTGACATTCTTACGCTGCTGGACGGTAGCTAAGCGTGTCTTGTCTTTTTTATCTCCAGTAGCGATCTAAATTTATTCGGAGATAAGTTATGAACACCACACAAAATACCCAACAACGCGAAATCATTCTTACTGGCGACCGAGCGACAGGCCCATTGCATTTAGGCCATTACGTTGGCTCTCTGCAACAACGCGTTGCACTGCAATCTCAACATGACCAAACCATTCTGGTTGCCGACATGCAGGGCTTAACCGATAACGCGCATAACCCTTCCAAGGTTTCTTCCAATATCTTAAACGTGGTGGCCGATTATCTCGCTGTGGGCATCGACCCGACTCAAACCACCATCTGTCTGCAATCTCAAGTGCCAGCGCTTGCTGAACTGACCATGTATTACAGCAATCTTGTTTCAATTGCGCGATTAGAGCGAAACCCGACGGTAAAAAATGAAATTCAAAACAAGGGCTTTGAGCGTTCGATTCCGACTGGCTTCCTAACTTACCCAATCTCGCAAGCGGCCGATATCACCGGCTTTCATGCAACCTTAGTCCCTGTTGGTGATGATCAACTGCCGATGCTAGAACAAACCAATGAAATCGTAAGAAAGATAAACCATCTTGGCGGAAAAGAGATTCTGAAAGAGTGTCGTCCGCTGCTGAGTGACGCGCCACGTTTGCCAAGTACTGATGGTAAAAACAAAATGTCGAAAAGCATGGGTAACGCCATTAACCTAGGCGCGACAGAGAAAGAAATCTCAGCCGCCGTAAAGTCTATGTACACCGATCCAAACCACTTACGCATCGAAGACCCAGGCCAAGTAGAAGGCAACATCGTGTTCACTTATCTTGATGCGTTCCATACCGATAAAGCGTATGTGGAAGAGTTAAAAGCGCACTACCGTCGTGGTGGATTGGGAGACGGCACAACCAAGAAAGTATTGGAAGAGTGCTTACAAGAAATGCTGCGACCAATTCGAGAAAAACGTGCGATGTTCTTAGACGACAAAGCGCAGCTGATCGACATACTGAAACAAGGCAGCCAACGCTCACGTGAGAAAACGGAACAAGTCCTGTTTGATGTGAAAGGCGTATTCGGTTTGAACCTGTTTTGAAGCCGCTTCCGGTGACAGCGAGCTCTGCATAAGTTCCAGCTCGCTGTACCCAGATTCCTAGTCGCGCCTAGGCTTGCTGGAATGACCCGTTTTAGGTTTGGGTGGTGGTTTATAGGAGCTCATTTCAAACAGAGGCTCCCAACAGCGTCATTCCCTAGAGCGAAGAATGAGCGAGAAGGGAATCTCATTTCACACACATGATCGAAATGTCGTCATTCTGAAAAGCGAGGAACGAGAGTAATTCAGAATCTACCTACCAAGTGCTGTTGAATCCGGATGTTCTCTTAAAATTCCAGCTCGCTGTACCCAGATTCCTAGTCGCGCCTAGGCTTGCTGGAATGACCCGTTTGAGGTTTGGGCGATGGTTTATAGGGACTTAACTCGCAATGAAACTCCCAACAGCGTCATTCCCTAGAGTGAAGAATGAGCGAGTAGGGAATCTCATTTCACACACATGATCGAAATGTCGTCATTCTGAAAAGCGAGGAACGAGAGTAATTCAGAATCTACCCACCAAGTGCTGTTGAATCCGGATGTCCTCTTAAAGTTCTAGCTCGCTGTACCTAGATCCCTAGTCGCGCCTAGGCTTGCTGGAATGACCCGTTTGAGGTTTGGGCGATGGTTTATAGGGACTTAACTCGCAATGAAACTCCCAACAGCGTCATTCCCTAGAGTGAAGAATGAGCGAGTAGGGAATCTCATCGTTATATTTGCTCAGAAAAACCAGCCATTAACCTGCAAAAAACGCGCGACGAAAATCGGCTACCGCTTGTTGGTAATAACGTTGCCACTCGGAATCTGACCAATTCGCGTGGCTGGTGGCTCTTTGCGATGCCAGCCTTAATTCCAGTTGCTGCAACTCACTTTGATAATCGCGTACTTGCTGCTTTTGCTCTGTAACTTGCTGCTCTCGGGCTACTATCTCTTCACTCTCTTGCTCAGAAAGGTAGCTCTGTTGAAATGCCTGAATCAACGCCTCACGCTCTGATTCTGTTACGCCGTCAGGAATCAATGCGACTGCACGCTCATACTTGGCTTGATGGCTCTCTAAACCCAACGCGGCTTCACTGCCTTGCCACGTTTGGAGCAAATCTTCGTAGGCTTGCACATAGTCTTGAGCGGGAGTTGAAGCCAATTGCTCGGCTTGCACACTAAAATCGTACAGCGCGAATTCATCAGCAAAAATCACTTCTGCCAGTTCACCCCAAATCTTTTTTGCTTCTGATTTGAGAAGTGCGATACGAGACGCCAGCGGCTGTTGCTCATCAAACAATAAATTTCCCAAGCTTTGCTGCCAAAGGCTATTGAGCTGGTGGTAATTCGCTAGCAGGGCAAAACGCTCCGCAGACAAATGCGCTTCAAGCTCAGCCAATTGAGATTCGCAGTTGTGGTCAGACATACACGTATGCCAAAACATCTCTATCTCTTCTTTGAATGCTCGTCCTTTGAGCTCACTCAAGCGCTTAGCCATGGCCTCAATCGGAGAGGGCGTCTCTTTGGCTTTCGGTACGATGACCTTACCAGTCGATTGACTCACCGCTAAAGAGGCACCTTCGTTCGTTTGGGGTTCAGAAGTCTTTTCCGGTGTAGAGGATAACGGCAACAAGCTATCACGCTTGCCTCCATTGGCTGAAAACCAAATTGTGCCCGCCACCACAGCGGACACAGTAATTAACGCGATTGGCTTCATGGCTTGAGCACTGTACTAACTGGGAAGTGATCCGACAGATTGTAATGCTTCCATAGGCTTGCTGCCGTTGAGCGTGGAACATCTACGCGGTTATCGTTAAACGACTTCGCGCCATATTCACTACTCACCATCACGTAGTCGAGGTACTCCACATTGTCGCCACCAGATAACGCTTTGCCTGCAAAGTTGTTAATGCGCGGGTCAAACGTCGACGCGGTATAACCGGAATACTCAGGCTCAACCGCGCTGAGGTTCGCGATCATCTGTTGGTAATCACCAGGAAACTTCAACTTATTCACATTGAAGTCGCCGCTGTAAACCACGGTTTCATTGGCTGGGATATTCAAGGATTTAGCCATCGCACGCATCTGCTTGAACTGACGCTGACGATGCTCACGCGCGATGTCGGTATCAGAAGAGGCGGCATGAGTAGCAAAGACATGGTAAGCCTGACCACCTTTAATGATCTCCGCATAATTTATGCCCTTGTCGGCGAAGCAGTCAGTACTAGAACAATCGGGAAAGACGTACTGCGCCTGATTCACGATAGGGTAGCGGCTCACAATCGTCACGCCGCCGTCATGAATGTTGAAGCCATCTTTATCCAGCATTTTGGTTTGATATGGGTATTCTTTAGCAAGCTCACGCAAAAACGCCTCTCGTCCATCCGCAAACACCTCTTGCAGCGCTACCACGTCGTAACCTCTCACGTATTCAGGAATCAGCTCGTAGCGGTCACCAATGTGAGAAGCCACCGCTGGCAGTGCCCAAATGTTGTAAGTCACCAACTTAAGGTGCTGTTCGTTATCATCGGCAATTTCATCGACCTTGTTCGGCGTGATGGTGTAATACAAGTCATCATAGCGCGCAGTTTTGTCAGATTTAAAAGCCAGCTCGGTTGTACGAGTACCAAATGCATCGGTAGCAGAGCGGTGGATGTTGCGATCATCTTTTAATGCCAGAACCACATCGGCAGCGGATACGCCATATTGTATGGTGGAGTTATACCAATGGCCGTCCATCACTTGCTTTAAAGTAATGCTTTCACCCAAGGGGTTAGAAACGACGGTCTCGAAGCGATACTGCTGACCGTTTCGAACGCCTTCCCAGCGGTTAAAACTCAAAATTGATTTGGTTTCCCACGGGCCAAGCACTTGCACATGTTGTTGCCACTCTTCGCCGTACTCCAATAAGTCGCTGCCCTCGTGAGTGACTTGAATCGTTAAAGGTTGGTCCGAGTTATTCGTTAGGTATACATCGGTATCTGCGAAGCTTGGCAGTGCGAGTAAGCCACTTAGCCAAATAATCCATTGTGTTAGTTTCATCTGTCTGTCCATATGTCGAATTAGGGTTATTATTCTTATTGATAATTATGACTAGCACGTTAAATATGGATGACAGCAAACCGCACGTCGGACTTTGATAATAAGTTGTGATCTTTGTTTAGTTAGAGATGCAATATCGAGCATTTTGTTTACCCTATGCTGCTCTCTATCTATATGAAAATAAACGATTGTCACCACAAAAACTTCTTGTGAAAAATGAGAATGTTTACCGCATATAAACCTGATTGATTGTGATACCGTTAGCGTATGTATCGGTCGGAATACCGCCGCTATTGGCGATGGTTTTTCTCACTGAGTAGTACACATACAAGGTTTTACTATGAGAGTTTTTGGACACATACCCGATACAGAAATCGGTGACATGTTTGAAAATCGAGCCGCGTTAGCCAAATCTGGCATTCATCCTCCAACGCAGGCTGGTATTAGTGGTGGCGCTAAAGAAGGCGCTGATTCAATCGTACTTTCCGGCGGTTATGAAGACGACGAAGATTTTGGCGATGTCATCATCTATACCGGAGCTGGTGGTCGTGACGAAAACACCAATAAACAAATTGCCGATCAAAAATTAGAACGCACCAACCTCGCTCTAGCTAGAAACAAGCTGGAGGGTTTACCCGTCCGAGTTACTCGAAGTCATAAACACCAAAGCCATTATTCTCCTGCTAAAGGTTACCGATATGCAGGCTTATATCGCGTTGAAGATTATTGGTGCGAGCAAGGGTTATCCGGCTTCAAAGTATGGCGCTATAAACTTATCCAAGTTGATTCGGAACCTGCGGCAGAGGTGCAAGACGCAGCCAAAGCACGTTATGAGGTAACGTCTCGCCAAGCAGTAACGATCAATAAGATCGTCCGAGATTACAGAAAGGCAAAGCAGGTGAAAGACTGGCATCAATACCAATGCCAGGTGTGCGGCTTAGCCATTGATACAGGAGCGGGTTTTTACGCTGAAGCTGCCCATATTAAACCGCTGGGTGAGCCGCATCGCGGCCCTGATGTTGTCGAAAATATTCTGTGTTTATGCCCAAACCATCATGTGATGTTTGATAACGGCGTGTTCTCAATCGCGGATGACTTCAGTTTGATTGGTCTAGAAGGGCAATTAACGCTGAACAAGAAACACAAGATAGAACAGAAGTTTCTTCAATATCACCGAGAGCACTATTTTAAGATTTAGTTACCAACCATAGACGACTAGTTTTGTTAAAGTAGCAAAGAAAAAATCTAGAATGGAATCTTAATATATGGAAATCACATGCCATTGCGGGAACATCGTTGTTCAAGCTGAGGTACCGAAAGAGATAGCCTCATGTAATTGTTCTATCTGCCGTCGATATGCGGCTTATTGGGCGTACTATTCTCCTGAGCAAGTTTCGGTTCGCTATGTGAAAGAGCCTTCGGTGTTTTACATCTGGGGCGACAAGGAAGTTGAGTTTCACCGCTGTAATGTATGTGGATGCATGACTCACTATGTGACGACAGAAAAGTGTGACGTTGATGTTGTTGCCATCAATATGAGGATGGCAGAAGAGGAAATCTTGCAAGATATCCCGCTGAGACTCATTGATGGTAAGCGTTATTAACCGAGAGCCAGACACACCGTCTGGCTTTTTTATGATTAGATTTTATCTTTGATATTTCAGTCAGTTGCGTAACGTTTTCGTAGAGAGATAATCGGCATATTTAGTAATTAGTTTATAAATTAGAGCATAAAATCTATTTCCTGAACTGACTTCATAAATTTTATGCAACTGAATTCACCATTCCGATTGTAAGGAATATAACAGCGGCCTCAATTATTAAATCAATCAATGAGTGTCGTTATGTCTCATACCCGTCTATTCCCACGTCATCGCTTGGCGTTAGCTTGTATGCTCGCCAGTGTTTCCAGTTTCTCATTTGCTGAAGAGCAGTGTGAAGTCCCTGCGCTCAAGCAAGCTCCGGATCTCGCATCTGCGGTCTCTGCTGCCACTTATCATTGTTACGAATCTTGGTTTTCTGCCCCTGCTGATTCTTTAAATGATATCTACAGTGAAGCGAGCTTAAGTCGCATTCAGACCGCTCTGAATCGAGCCATTGCAAGTTATCAAGGTGAGGCAGAACAAGCACGCCAATTGGAAAACCTAGGTGAGTTCGTACGCGCGGCTTATTACGTTCGCTACAACGCGCAACAGCCAGATTATTCACAAGGGCTGAGCCAAGGTTTTGCCCAATCGACGAATGCGTTCCTTGCGAACCGTCATGCTTTAGACCAAGGGCTTGAGCAAGTAGGTGCAATGAAGAGCCTGACTTTGATGGTCGACAACGTGAAGCAACTGCCGCTCACGATGGAATCTCAACTTGCAGCACTTCGCCACTTTAACCCACAAACTGCGCAAGATACGCAGTGGGTTGATGGGTTGAATAACCTCTTTCGTGCTATGTCTGGCCATGCTGTGCGAGACGATTTTTATCGCTACATGGCAGACCACAATCAGCACATAGAAGTACTGATAAAATTCGCTCAGCAAAACGAGTGGGCACTGGATACCGACGCGAGTTTTCTTGTGTATAACGCGGTGCGTGAAGTGGGGCGTCTGCTTGCCAGCCCTTATTCTTCAACTCGTACCGCGGCATTGAGAGAGATGCAACGAGTGATGGAGCAATATCCGCTGGGTAGCAAGCATGACAAGCTATGGTTAGCCGCGGTTGAGATGATGGGATACTACGCACCAGAAGGTTTAAACGGTCTCGACTTAGACCAAGCCAAGCGAGATCTAGCTGCACGTGTTCTGCCGAATCGGTATGAGTGTGATGGCCCGGCAATCATTCGTTCGCAAGATTTGACTCAAGCTCAGGCCGTGGAAGCGTGTGAGGTTTTAGCAGCGAAAGAGGCGGACTTCCATAAAGTGGCGAATACAGGTCATCAACCGGTAGCAGACGACAACAATGAACGAGTAGAAGTGGCGGTGTTTGCTGGCAAGGCGAGTTACGCGGACTACTCATCGTTCTTGTTTGGTAATACCACCGACAATGGCGGTCAGTATCTGGAAGGTAACCCGGCAGAAACAGGCAACGTGGCGCGCTTTGTGGCTTACCGTTACAACAATGGTGACGAGCTTTCTATTCTTAACTTGGAGCATGAGTACACGCACTACCTCGATGCGCGATTCAACCAATATGGCTCGTTCGGCGATAACTTGGAGCACGGTTACATTGTATGGTGGCTAGAGGGGTTTGCAGAGTACATGCATTACAAGCAAGGCTACGATGCGGCGATTGGCTTGATTGCAGAGGGCAAGATGAGCCTGTCTAAGGTGTTTGCGACCACTTATTCTCCAGATACTAATCGCGTATATCGCTGGGGCTATCTCGCGGTGCGCTTTATGTTGGAAGAACATCCGCAAGAGGTGGAGAGTTTGCTTACGCTCTCTCGTTCTGGTCAGTTTTCTGAGTGGGCGAGGCAGGTCCGATTGCTGGGTGAGCAATACGATGGTGAGTTTGAACGCTGGTTAGGTTCCGTTTCTAATGAGCCTGAGCCACCTAAGCCGAACCCAGATCCAAATCCGGGCGAGCCGACAGAACCTTCTGACCAAGTTATTAAGCTTACCGCGAACCAGAGTGTGGTGCTGAGCGGTGCGGCTTACAGTGAGCAGTTGTTCTACGTTGATGTGCCTGAATACACGACTCACTTTGAAGTCGAGATCCAAGGCGACGCTCAAGGTGATGCAGATTTGTACATGAGCTTTGAGCAAGAAGCGCATTACTACGATTTCGAGTTCAGCCAATATGGCGCGGGAAGTAATGAAGTTGTGACGTTTGAGCTAGAGCCATCGGGCTACATTAAGCCGGGCCGCTATTATCTGAGCGTCACAGGTCGTTCTGAATTTAATGCGGTGACGCTAAAGGCCTCATTGGAAACTGAGGCGCCAACACCAACAACGCCGGAGCGAGATGATTTAACGCCTGTGGTATTGGAATCAGGTAAACCGCAGACGCTCACAGTACTAGAACGACGCTATGCGGCGGTTTATGTACCGCAAGGTGTTCAAGAAGTGCGTGTATGGCTGATGGATACAAACGGCAATGCTGGCAATGGTGATGTGGACCTGTATGCGAGCCAAGCTTACTGGCCTACCGCAGATCAGCATGAATACTCATCTAACTACACAGGCAGTAATGAGTTTCTGCAAATTCCAGTGACTGAGGCGGGCTATTTGCACTTCATGTTGGATGCGCCGCAACAAGGGGATGAAGTTGAGATGATGGTTTACTTTCACTAACCGTTACTCTGAACAAGTATCGATGTAAAACAAAGCCGGACACTGCGTCCGGCTTTTCGGTTTAGATGTATCTGTGTTCAAGGCTTTGGTCTGTTTAGATTGAGCTCTCGATTTTTGTCTTTCTAGTGACTTTCGCCTGTTTGGTGACTTCGCCATCGGCAGAATAGGCCAGTTTGCCAGCTATGTAGGTTGCTTCGACGTTTCTCTCATCGCCCAACATCATTAATGCAAAGAGCTTATCTTCCAAGCTTTTGGAATGTTGGTAACGCAACTTCTGCAAATCCGTTGCTGCCCAGTTGAGGACAACGAAGTCGGCTTCTTTTCCTGCTTCAAAATTGCCTATCTTGTCATCAAGGCTAAGCGAGATCGCCCCGCCGAGTGTAGCTAAGTACAAGCCTTTAAATGCGGACAGCTTCTTACCCTGTAACTGCATGATTTTATAAGCCTCATTTAAGGATTCTAACTGAGAAAAACTGGTGCCTGCGCCTACATCGGTGCCCAAGCCAACGCGTACATCTTTCTGTTCCGCTTTTTCTAAATCAAATAGGCCACTACCGAGGAATAGGTTGGACGTAGGGCAAAAGGAAATGACGGAATCGGTACGCTGAAATGCACTCCATTCTTTGTCGGTCAGGTGAACGGCATGGGCGAAGATAGAACGCTTGCCAGCTAAGCCATAATGTTCGTAAACATCGAAGTAGCCCTCACGGTCGGGGAAGAGCGACTTCACCCATTCGATTTCATTTTTGTTTTCTGACAAGTGGGTATGCACATAGACATCTGGATACTCAGCTTTGAGTTTCCCGGCAGCCGTTAATTGTTCGGGCGTCGAGGTAGGGGCAAAGCGTGGAGTAATGGCGTATTGCAATCGTCCTTGGTTATGCCATTTGTTGATCAGGCTTTTGCTTTCTTGATAGCCCGTTTCAGGTGTGTCGAGTAGGTAGTCTGGCGCGTTGCGATCCATCATGACCTTCCCTGCAATGATACGCATGTTCTTATCTAACGCTTCCTCAAAAAGCGCTTCCACCGATTGAGGATGAACAGTGCCAAACACTAATGCGCTGGTGGTGCCGTTTTTCAGCAGTTCATTGATAAAGAACTGAGAGATGGCTTTGGCGTGGGCTTTGTCCTCAAACTGTTTTTCCGTTGGGAAGGTGTAGGTTTCTAACCATTCCAGCAGCTGCTCGCCATACGCGGCAATCATCTGAGTTTGTGGGTAGTGGATGTGTGTGTCGATAAAGCCCGGCACGATGAGTTTTCCCCTGTGATCGACAATCTCTTGGTACTGTGTCGAATCGCTTTCACTGAACGCTTTGATGGCTTTGATATGACCATCTTCAATCACTAATAAACCGTCTTCAAAATACTGATAGGCATCGGGAAGGTGTTCAACTTTGGCTGGATCGTTGATGAAATGTAATAGGCTAGAGCGGATTGCGGTGATGTCCGCCGCCGCTTGCGAAGAGAAGAAAGCCGTACCGAGTAAAGATAGAAGGATCGCGTTTTTGTTCATAAGTCACTCCATTGAATCGTTTAAAAATCCATGGTTTTTGACTTATCAGAACAAGTCCTTGTCAATAGAGTGTAACAACCGAAAACCATTAAAAGCACAGTCACTACAGCGAGATGTGTGCCAGATGTCCGTTTGAGCTCTCAGAGCAGACAGAATGGGGCTCGGCGGAAAGAGGCGTAAGGTGAAAGTAGGTACTCACGATCCATGATGGTGAAGAAAAACAAAGGTTTGAACTGAAGTGGTGCATGCGATGCTTTGCTAATAAATGACCTTGGGCTGCAATAAAGTTGTCATGTTTGGGCTATAAGTTGTGCGACGTAAATTGGCGATGCCAAATGAATAAGCTGAATTGATCAGCGATTTGGCGCACAACTTAACCTGTAGATTGGAGAACCATGTCAAGAGCAGTAAACCCAGCTGATGAAGTGATCATTAAGCTGCTACAAAACCAAGGCTTAATCAAAAGCGAAGCTGAGGCTCGTTTAAAAGATGAGGTGTACCGCTTGCACCCGCATGAAATTGAAAAAGTAAAAAACTACGATCAGCACTTTGGTATCAATGCCAAAGAGAAATTGATTGATGAGATCTTAGATCTCCGACGTGAAGCATTGATCAAGAAAATATCCCGCCCAGAGGCTACGGCTAGCCAGTAAATGGCTTTAAACGTGCCAAGGCATTTGATCTCCCCTTAGTGTGTAAAAGTAAGTAAATAAGAGACACAAAGTGGGTGAGTGGTTTGACTCTTATTGAAAGTCGTTTTAGTTTTCGAACCGATCAATCTTTGTCATGAATGAGTGTAGATAGCGGGATATGGATTCAATCACACAAGCAGCATTAGGGGCGACCGTTGCTGGCGCGATCGCAGGTAAGCATTGCAATGCCAAGGTACTGCTGATGGGCGCGGCTCTCGGTACCTTGCCAGATCTGGATGTGATTCTGGACTACGGTGATGCGGTTCAGAACACGATTAAGCATCGTGGCTTTACGCACTCTTTACTGGTGTTGCCTCCTTTTGCGTTGCTGATTTCTTGGCTTTATTGCCGCTGGCGACCTGATTCTTTCTGGACGGTATCACGAGTGTTTTTCCTCACAGTCAGTGTATTCGTGACGCATACCTTACTGGATGCAATGACGACGTATGGCACTCAGCTTATTTGGCCATTTGAGGGCTATTTTGAGCTACGAAACGTGTTCATTATCGATCCGCTTTACACCTTGCCGCTGTTGCTGGCGATCGGTGTGGCACTGTTTTCTAAATCTCGCGGTGGACGCTGGTGTCAGAGCGTGGTGCTTATCTCTACGCTTTATCTCGGTTGGGGATACGTTTCTCAACAAATGGTTGCTTCTCGTGTCGAGCAAAACTTAGCTGCTCAGAACTTACCGAACCAGCAAGTGCTGATTACACCAACGCCGTTTAACACGTTTTTATGGCGTGTGGTGGTGATGGATGATGGTCAATATTACGAAGGTTTAGCGTCGGTATTAGACAGTGATGAGCGCATTGATTTTGTGACGCATCCGCTTGGCAGTTGGCCAATGGCAGACAAGCCAGATACGCTGAAAGGTTTAAAGGCTTTTTCTCACGATTACCTCAACTATCGCGTGGAAGATGATGCTCTGATTGTGACGGACTTGCGTTTGGGTATGTCTAACAATCTGTCGTTCGAGTTTATCTTTGCTGAGAAAGGTGAAGATGGGCAGTGGCAGCTATTAGAATCGACCCAACGTTATCCGAGTGAGCGCAGTTTAGATTTGCTCGGTCAGCTTTGGGAGAGACTGAAGGGTGACCAGAGTATTGATGCGAATCTGCAGCGTATGGCGTTGAGTGCACGTTCTTAGTTTACGTGTATGAGATCCCCAACTCGCTCGTGTCTCGCTCTTGAGGATGACGATACTAGAGATGGGAGTGACGATGTTGATGTTGTGAGATGTCTCAAGCGTGTCATTCCCGAGAGCGACGAAGGAGCGCAGGCGGGAATCTCTTGCCAACACAGAATTACAGTGAGTACTGGATTAGATCCAGAAAAAAAGCCGGACGCGATGTCCGGCTTTTTGCTATTTAACGTTGGGCTGCAGCCTATGCCGCTAACACTGGAACGCCACTGTGGAATTTGAAATCTTCATCCGGTGTTGAAATTAGCTCAGCTTCAAGGCGGCCAAACTCCGCGACGCGCTCGCTAATGTCTTTGCCTGCGATTTGCTCTGCCAAAATTAAGTAATCTTGGTAATGGCGTGCTTCTGAACGCAGCAGAGAAACGTAGAACTTCGCGATGTCGTCGTCCATATGCGGAGCCAGTTTTGCAAAACGTTCACACGAGCGAGCTTCGATGTAGGCACCGATAATGAGCTTATCAATCAAGGTTTCAGGCTCATGCGTCTTCATTTCAGAAATTAGCGTTTTCGCGTAGCGGCTTGCTGGAATGTTCTTGTATTCCACGCCACGGCTTTCCATGATTTCTAGTACTTGATAGAAGTGGTGTAACTCTTCTTTGATCAGCAGAACCATTTTGTCGATCAGATCTTGGCTGTAAGGCGAGTCTGATTTAGCGATGATGGCTTTAGAAATATTGCTCTTACCTTTCAGAGTCTCAAGGGAGCCTGTCTTACGGTACGCGAAGTCCTCATAGGGTTTGAACCAATCGAGTAGAGCGTGTGAGCTGGCTTTGTCTACGGCGTATTTACGGATAAGGAACATCGCCGATTGGCCAGCTTTCAGTTCACACAGTAGATGGTCTAATAAAATGGTTTGAAGGTTTTCAGGCTTCTTTGCTTCCTCAACCCATTCATCTGGGGTGCTGCATTGCAAGAATTGGTTAATTGGAGCAAGAAGGTCCTGATAGGCGTCGAGATTAATCATTTTAATTTTTAATACTTTACATTCAAATTTCGGTTTATCCAGCCAGCGTCTTTTCAAAGGGATAAGACACAAAAAAGGCTGCAAACGCAGCCTTTAATCGGATAGGGCGGAAAGCTTGTGGAGAGTTTACCACTTTTTCTTCTCGCCGAAGAGCGCATCCATATCACTGTCACGTTCTTTATCGGCAAGTTGCTGCATTTCAGCGTCGTTTTTGTCTTGGCGTTTCTTATCTAGGTCACCAAGCATATCTTCAAGTTTTTGTTTCGCTTGAATCGAGTATGCGTCGTTTTTGGTGCTCAGCGCATCGATGCCTTTACGAAGCAGCTGTAGAGCAGTGCCAGGCTGACCGCGGGCAATGGAATCGTTCGCACGCTTAATGACGTTCTCGATGTTGATGCGGATTTGCATCGTTTCCAGACGCGCATTTTCCGTTACGTAAGTTTGTGTATCCAAACGGCCTTTGTTGTGTTCGTTACGAACCGTATCACGCAGACGTTTAACCAGTTTTAGCATTAGGATTGCTTGCTTGTCGCTGCTTGGCATTTTGAACGTCGTACTTTCGCCGCTTTGATTACTTTCTTTAAGTTGAGTAATTTGCTGCTTCATGTTCTCGATGCGTTGGACAAGCTGTTTGTTCTTTGGATCCAGCTCGCGCATGCTCTCAAGTGCATCAAGAATGCGATTGTTTAGGCACAGCAGTAGGTCCTTGCTGAAAGGAATATGGTGAGCGTGACCAATAAGCTCTTCGGTACCGTCAATCAGTGTCACGTAACGAGCAGACTCCTGTCTTTTCGCGGTCTCTACTTTCACCTTGTACTGCAACATGATGTTGTACCCAAGGATCAAGACCAGTAGAACGGCTACCAAAATGACTATTAAACCAGTATTCATATCTTTGCGTCTGCTTTTTACTTTTGTATGACTAGCGATAGAGAATACATGAATCTTCTCTCTCCCGGCACCCTATTTATTTGATTATTTTGCCCCAAACACGTTTTCCGTCGGATTTAAGCAGAGAATACGGTGAGCTGTAAAAAAAAGCGGATTTTAAAGGTTCAACTTTGTGCATATGAAGCCGAGATAAGTGATTAGCTATGAGCTTGAGCTATAAGTTAGAAATTACTGTTCATTTAGTTGCTAACACGTTATAACTAATCATTATATCTACTCGGGCGAGTAGGCAAGATAAGTATGACGTTATTATCTCAATCAATGAGTAAGGGATTACGATGAAACTGCAACAACTGAAGTATATTGTTGAGGTTGTGAACCATAATCTGAATGTGTCTGCGACAGCAGAGAGTCTTTACACTTCTCAGCCGGGCATCAGTAAACAAGTCCGTTTGCTGGAAGATGAGCTGGGCATTCAGATCTTCGAACGAAGTGGTAAACACTTAACGCAGGTGACACCCGCCGGTGAAGAGATCGTGCGAATTTCTCAAGAGATTCTGGCGCGCGTGGAAAGCATTAAAGCCGTGGCAGGTGAGCACACTCACCCAGAAATGGGCACGCTGAACATTTCTACCACGCACACCCAAGCTCGTTACGCACTTCCTGACGTAATCAAAGGCTTTACGGCTCGTTACCCGAAAGTGTCGCTGCACATGCACCAAGGTACGCCTTCACAGATGTCTGAAGCGATTGCCAAAGGCACGGCGAACTTTGCGATTGCAACTGAAGCGCTTCATCTTTACCAAGATGCCATCATGTTGCCTTGTTACCACTGGAATCGTTCTATCGTGGTACCAAAAGATCACCCATTGGCGAAGAAAGACGTAGTCACGATTCATGACTTGGCGGCTTATCCGCTGGTGACTTACGTGTTTGGCTTTACTGGTCGTTCTGAGCTGGATACCGCATTTAACCGTGAAGGTTTGACGCCACGCGTGGTGTTTACCGCAACGGATGCCGACGTAATCAAAACTTACGTTCGTATGGGCATTGGTGTTGGTGTGATTGCGAGCATGGCGGTAGATGAAGACCAAGACGGCGACTTGGTTGCCATTGATGCAAGCCACTTGTTTGGCGCAAGTACCACAAGCATTGGCTTCCGCCGTGGTACCTTCCTGCGTTCTTACATGTTCGATTTCATGGAGCGCTTTGCTCCACACTTAACCCGTCCTGTGGTTGAACAAGCGATTTCACTGAAGTCGAACTCAGAAATTGAAGAGATGTTTAAAGACATCGAACTTCCGGTTAGATAACACTTCATTGCTGTTTCGATTCCCTCTACAATGCGCTCGTTGTAGGGGGAGCTATGAAAACGCAATTTCAATTTATTAATGACTACTTAATCGAAAATCAATCGTTGTGGCGATTTGATCCATTTCAAAGCAGCCTTCACGCATCGTTACCTTGGCAAGCGCAACATCCCCAGTTGTGCCAGTGGTTAGCGTCTCTTTCTCCCTCTCAAATCGAAGAATACAAAGCAGAACCTGAGCTTGCTTTACAGGCGCTTAGTCCTTTTTTGCCAGAACTTGAAACGCTCGCTGAACTGACGCATTTAGAACCTCTAGCGTTAAACGGCTTAGAGCTTGCTCGCGGATTAGACAGTGGCATTCCTGGCCGTAAGTTGGAGCAAATTAGCTCTATGGGCGAAGCGGCGATTCAACATCATCACGGTGAAGAATGGCTAGAGTGGTGTTCAGGTAAAGGATACTTGGGACGCATCCTGACAACGCAAACTGATCAGCCTGTCACTAGTTTTGAATACCAACAAGCGCTGTGCGACTCGGGGCAACAAGCGGCGAATGAGCATCATTGGAAAATGACGTTTATTCAAGGTGATGCGTATAATAGCCAAGCCAAAGCGGTGTTTAAGCCAACCCAACACGCCGTGGCATTACACGCGTGTGGTGATCTTCATGTTCGTTTGATGCAGTACGGCAGCGAAAACGGCATTGCTGCGATGACAATCTCGCCTTGTTGTTACCATTTGATTCAGTCTGAGCAGTATCAGCCGATGTCGGAGCATGGCAGAGCGTCTTCTCTCTCGCTGTCTAAGCAAGAGCTGCGTATTCCGCTACAGCAGACTGTGACGGGGGGTGAACGTGTACGCCGTCATCGACAGCAAGAAATGGTGTTTCGTTTAGGGTTTGATTTGATCACGCGACAAGCTTTGGGCATGGAAGGATATCAGCCAGTGCCAAGCATTCGTAAGTCGCAATTAAGTGATGGTTTTGAATCGTTATGTCGCTGGGCAGCGGAACAGAAGGGCATCGATCTTTCTCAAGAAATCGACTTCGATCATTTTGAAAAGTTAAGCGAACAGCGCTTTTGGCAAATGGAGCGTTTGAGTCTGGTCCAGTTGGTATTTCAACGTCCGTTGGAGATTTGGCTCGCTTTAGACAAAGCACTTTATCTTGAAGAACGTGGTTATCGTGTTAGATTGGCAGAGTTTTGCGCTAAATCTGTCACACCTCGAAACATTTTAATTTGCGCTTATAAGATTTAGATCTTTTTTATAGCTAAATGCTCTATGCAAAAAAGCCCACTTTCTAGTGGGCTTTTGTAAACAAAACGTGACAATTTATGCGTTATTTTGTCATTAGTTGAACATTGCGATAGCTTGCGCTGGTTCAACGTATTCTAGGTCAAAGCTCTCAGCAACTTCTTTGCAAGTCACTTTACCGTGGATAACGTTTAGGCCTTCAAGGAAACCTTTGTCTTCTAGAAGTGCTTCACGGTAGCCTTTGTTTGCTAGCTTCACGATGTAAGGAAGCGTTGCGTTGTTCAGTGCAAATGTTGAAGTACGAGCAACTGCACCTGGCATGTTTGCTACACAGTAGTGAACTACTTCGTCAACGATGTAAGTTGGTTCTGCGTGCGTTGTAGCGTGAGAAGTTTCGAAACAACCACCTTGGTCAATCGCTACGTCAACGACCGCCGCGCCTGGCTTCATCTTAGCGATGTGCTCTTTTGTTACCAGTTTAGGTGCTGCTGCACCCGGGATTAGAACTGCGCCGATCACTAGGTCTGCTTCTAGAACATGCTTCTCGATAGCGTCTTCAGTAGAATAAACCACTTTAGCGCGACCTTGGAATTCTTCGTCTAGTTTACGTAGTGTATCTACGTTACGGTCTAGGATAGTCACGTCTGCACGAAGACCTACAGCCATACGAGCTGCGTTCGCGCCAACTACGCCACCGCCAACTACAACAACTTTCGCAGGCTCAACACCAGGTACGCCACCTAGTAGTAAACCACGACCGCCGTGCGATTTTTCCAACGTTTGCGCACCTGCTTGAATAGACATCCGACCTGCCACTTCTGACATTGGTGCTAACAGTGGCAAACGACCCATATTATCTGTTACAGTCTCATACGCTATACAGACAGCTTTGCTCTTGATTAGCTCATCAGTTTGTGGAAAATCTGGTGCAAGGTGTAAATAGGTAAATAAAATCTGCCCTTCGCGGAGCATTGCTCGCTCGACAGCTTGGGGTTCTTTTACTTTTACAATCATATCTGCTTTCGCAAACACGTCTGTAGCAGTAGGAAGAATGGATGCGCCTACAGCGATGTAATCATCGTCTGAAAAACCAATGCCAGCACCTGCATTGGTCTCAACTAAAACTTGGTGACCATGTGAGATAAGTTCTCTCACGCTAGCTGGGATCATACCCACACGGTATTCGTGGTTCTTGATTTCCTTAGGTACGCCAATGATCATCCTGTGTCCTCTTTCTAAAATGGTTGTATTAACTGTTTGTAGGGTGTTATTGTCGAATTAATATCTAGTATAGATGTTGATTTGTAATATTTGGCACCAAATATTAAAAAGTTGTAGTATATTTTTTTGCAAGGAAGTAATAAGGTGGAATAAAAAATGGCAGAGAACTATAAGAAGCCGTCCAAGGAACTAGACCGTATCGACCGCAACATTCTTAATGAACTGCAGAAAGACGGTCGTATTTCGAACGTTGAACTTTCAAAACGTGTAGGACTATCTCCAACGCCGTGTTTGGAGCGTGTGCGTCGCTTAGAGCGTCAAGGTTACATCACAGGGTACACTGCGCTATTAAACCCGCAGTTCCTAGATGCATCACTATTGGTATTCGTAGAAATTACGTTGAACCGTGGTGCGCCAGATGTGTTCGAGCAGTTTAACGCAGCTGTTCAAAAACTAGACGACATCCAAGAATGTCATCTAGTGTCAGGTGATTTCGACTATCTTCTAAAGACACGTGTATCTGATATGGGTGCTTACCGTCGACTACTGGGCGATACGTTACTGCGTCTTCCAGGCGTAAACGACACTCGCACCTACGTCGTTATGGAAGAAGTGAAGCAAACTAACCAGCTTGTGATTAAAACTCGTTAAATTCTTGCAAAGAAAGCGGTAAATGCTTCCGCTTTCTCCATAGAGTAATTGGGTTTTTCTCTTTGATATGGTTAAATCAATTTACCGAGCGGCTTTGTGCCGCTCGGAATGTTTTGCTTATTCCTAATTCATTTCCATATTCAAGTTGATTTATGTTCAAAGAGAACGCAAAGAAAGTCGAAACCATTATCAAAACCAGTGAAGAGCCTCAGTCTTCACGTCTAAATGGCTTCCAACGCTTAAAAGAGTGCTGCTTTATCGTTGGCGTTCTTAGCTCGGTATTGTTGGCCGTTGCACTATTTACCTTTAGCCCAGCCGATCCGTCTTGGTCCCAAACTGCTTGGGGCGGAGAGATCAATAACGCTGGTGGCTTGTTCGGCGCTTGGTTAGCCGACACGCTATTCTTTACCTTCGGTTCCCTCGCGTACCCATTGCCATTCCTGCTGACGGCAGGTGCATGGGTGATTTGCCGTAAGCGCTCCGAAGACGATCCTATCGAACTTATGTTGTGGGGTACTCGTCTATTAGGTTTAGTTATCCTTATTCTTACCAGTTGTGGTCTTGCTGATATCAACTTTGACGACATTTGGTACTTCTCGTCTGGTGGCGTTGTTGGTGACGTACTAACCAGTCTGTCTCTACCTACACTGAATGTGCTGGGTACAACGCTTGTGCTTCTTTTCCTATGGGGAGCAGGTTTTACTCTATTTACGGGTATTTCTTGGTTGAAGATTGTTGAGTGGCTGGGTGACCGTGCACTTGGTGCTGTTGCCGCTGTTACAAACAAAGCTCGTGGCACTGAACAAGAAACGCTTGAGCCTCAGTTGGATGAGTTTGCAGAAGACCGAGTGATGAGCAAGCGTGGTAAAGAGGAGCTGGAAGATGAGCCTCTGCCGCACCTTACTGCTTACGAAGTAGAAGAGCCGAAAGAAGAAGCGCCTGCACATGAATACCCGATCTACATGCCACAATCGGCGGTAGAGCAATCTAACGTAGACAAATCGAAACAGCAGCCAGCCGCGCAACCTATTGTGCAGCCAACGCAACAAGCGGCAGCTGTGAACGCAGCGCCGATTCAGGCTCCAGTTCAGTCTCAGGTTCAAGAGCAAGCTCAAATTGTTGAGCCTGTTCGTACCGTAAACACAGACAATGTTGACCCAACGGTTGAGCGCACCAAGCAGCTGAACGTCACCATTGAAGAATTAGAAGCCGCAGCGCAACAAGCCGATGATTGGGCTGATGAAGCGCCGCAAACTCAAGAAGCACAAGAGCCAGCGGTTGCTCCTATTGCGGCTCAGCCTGAAGCAACGCAGCCTGTTTCTCAAGAAGTGGTTCCTCAGCCTGCAGTTGCTCCGCAAGAGGTTGGCCAGCAAACTGCTCATCAACCGGCAGCGCCACAAGAACCGTTTGTACAGTCTGAACCAAGCGTTGTGGAATCGTACGATAACGAGCCAAGCTACGATGAGTATGCTCAATTCGAAGCAGAGCAGGCTCAACAGGCGCAAGTTGCTCAAGAGCAAGCGCCAGTTCAAGCGCCAATCGAACAGCCAACCACAGAGCAACCTTCACATGAAGAACCTGTGATTAACGCTGCAGCACTGGATAATATTGTTGAGCAAACTGAGCCAAGCCAGCACATCGAACCAACTATTTCGAACTTCGATGTTGTAGATGAAGAGGATGCCTACCAAGCGCAGCAGCCTGTTCAACAAGCTCAGCCTACTTATGTAGAGCCGCAACAACCCGTTTCTCAGCCTCTACAACAGTCTGTACAAGAACAACCTATGCAGCAGCAAGTCGCACCGCAACCACAATCGGTAGCGCCGGCGCCTTCTGCTACGTTTGAACCTGCACCTCAAGCAGTCGAGGTAGAAGAGGTTCAAGACGGCGATCAAGATGTCGCAGCATTCCAAAACTTGGTATCGAATGCTCAAGCGAAAGTGGCTGCTCAGCAGAACCCATTCTTGGTGCAGCAAGAGCAAAACTTGCCAGTACCAGCAGAACCACTACCAACGCTAGAATTGCTTTACCACCCAGAGAAGCGCGATAACTTTATCGATCGTGATGCTCTGGAAGAGGTGGCGCGTTTGGTTGAAACCAAGCTTGCAGATTACAAGATCAAAGCGGACGTTGTCGGTATTTACCCAGGCCCTGTTATCACTCGATTCGAGCTTGATTTGGCGCCAGGCGTGAAAGTAAGCCGCATTTCTGGCTTGTCTATGGACTTGGCTCGTGCGCTGTCTGCAATGGCGGTACGTGTAGTAGAAGTGATTCCGGGCAAACCTTATGTCGGTCTAGAGTTGCCTAACATGAGCCGTCAGACGGTATTCTTGTCTGATGTAATCAGTAGCCCTCAATTTGAACAAGCAACGTCCCCAACAACGGTCGTTCTTGGTCAAGATATCGCCGGTGAAGCGGTGATTGCAGATATCGCGAAAATGCCTCACGTACTGGTAGCGGGTACAACTGGTTCTGGTAAGTCAGTAGGTGTGAACGTGATGATCTTGAGTATGCTTTACAAAGCATCGCCAGAAGATCTGCGTTTCATCATGATCGACCCGAAAATGTTGGAGCTTTCAATCTACGAAGGTATTCCTCATCTACTTTCTGAAGTAGTAACGGACATGAAGGACGCGTCTAACGCACTACGTTGGTGTGTGGGCGAGATGGAACGTCGTTACAAACTGATGTCGGCATTGGGCGTACGTAACGTGAAAGGCTTCAACGAGAAGCTTAAGATGGCTGCAGACGCAGGTCACCCAATTCACGACCCATTCTGGCAAGAAGGCGACAGCATGGACACTGAGCCGCCATTGCTTGAGAAACTGCCTTATATCGTTGTGGTTGTCGATGAATTTGCCGACCTAATGATGGTGGTAGGTAAGAAGGTTGAAGAACTGATTGCTCGCTTGGCGCAAAAAGCGCGTGCGGCAGGTATTCACTTGATCCTTGCGACACAGCGTCCATCGGTTGACGTTATTACCGGTCTGATTAAAGCGAACATCCCAACGCGTGTGGCGTTTACTGTATCTACGAAGACGGACTCACGTACTATCCTTGACCAAGGCGGTGCAGAATCGCTATTGGGTATGGGTGATATGCTTTACTTACCACCGGGCTCAAGCCATACGATCCGTGTTCACGGTGCGTTTGCATCGGATGATGATGTTCACGCGGTTGTAAACAACTGGAAAGCTCGTGGTAAGCCAAACTACATCGATGAGATCATCAGTGGTGACCAAGGTCCAGAAAGTCTGCTTCCGGGTGAGCAGATGGAATCGGATGAAGAAGTGGATCCATTGTTCGATCAAGTCGTAGAGCACGTAGTGCAATCGCGTCGTGGTTCGGTTTCTGGTGTACAACGTCGATTCAAGATCGGTTACAACCGAGCGGCTCGAATTGTTGAGCAGCTTGAAGCGCAAGGCATCGTAAGTGCTCCGGGCCATAATGGTAACCGTGAAGTACTGGCTCCTGCGCCACCAAAAGATTAATGAACTTGTGTTACTCACCTCAGTCCAACTGAGGTGAGTGGTTCTAACAATAGGTATCTGAATGAAAAAACTATTTTCAGCGAAACTTTTCTCTGCGCTTGTTTTAAGCTTTTCTCTCTTCTCTACTGCACACGCCGCGTCTCCTAAAGATGAATTAAACAAACGCCTATCGATGAACGATGGCTTCAGTGCGGATTTCTCACAACAGGTGATCAGCCCTGAAGGCGAAACAGTGATGGAAGGGGAAGGCACGGTTGAAATCGCTCGCCCAAGCCTGTTCCGTTGGAGCACAACATTCCCTGATGAAAACCTATTGGTTTCTGACGGTAAAACATTGTGGTACTACAGCCCGTTCATCGAGCAAGTGAGTATCTACTGGCAAGAACAAGCAACAGAGCAAACGCCATTTGTTTTGTTAACACGTAACCGCGCAAGTGATTGGGATAACTACAAGATCTCCCAAAAGGGTGACCAGTTCACGCTTATTCCTACCGCGGTAGACTCCACACAGGGGCAATTTCAGATTAATATTGATGCCAAAGGTGTGGTGAAAGGCTTCAACGTGGTTGAACAAGACGGTCAGAAAGGCTTGTTCACCTTTAATAACGTGAAGCTTGGAAAACCAAAAGCAGACAGATTCACATTCACTATTCCTAATGGCGTGGAAGTGGATGACCAAAGGAATTAATTGGTAGTGAGCAATTACACATTAGATTTCTCGGGGGACGAAGATTTTCGTCCCCTTGCTGCTCGTATGAGACCGGAAACGATCGAACAGTACATCGGTCAGCAGCACATTTTAGGTCTCGGTAAGCCACTACGCCGTGCGCTAGAGGCTGGTCATATTCACTCTATGATCCTTTGGGGACCGCCAGGCACTGGCAAAACGACATTAGCGGAAGTGGCTGCAAACTATGCTAACGCAGAAGTTGAGCGTGTGTCTGCAGTGACGTCTGGCGTGAAAGAAATTCGTGCTGCAATCGAGAAAGCGCGTGAGAACAAAATGGCGGGTCGCCGCACCATCTTATTTGTGGATGAGGTGCATCGCTTCAACAAATCTCAACAAGACGCGTTTTTACCGCATATCGAAGATGGCACAGTTACCTTTATTGGTGCGACGACAGAAAACCCATCGTTTGAGTTAAACAACGCATTGCTGTCACGTGCACGTGTTTACAAGTTAACGTCTCTCGATAAAGACGAAATCTCACTGGCGCTGAATCAAGCGATCAGTGACAAAGAGCGTGGGCTGGGGAATACGCCTGCACACTTCGCTGATAACGTATTAGATCGCTTAGCAGAACTGGTAAACGGTGATGCGCGCATGTCTCTCAACTACCTTGAGCTGCTATACGACATGGCAGAAGACAATGCACAAGGTGAAAAAGAGATCACACTTAAGTTGCTTGCGGAAGTAGCAGGGGAGAAAGTCTCTCGCTTCGATAACAAAGGCGACATTTGGTACGACTTAATCTCTGCTGTACACAAGTCGATTCGTGGCTCTAACCCTGATGCCGCGCTTTACTGGGCTGCACGTATGATCGCAGCAGGTTGCGACCCTTTGTACATTGCTCGCCGCCTACTGGCGATTGCCTCTGAAGATGTGGGCAATGCGGACCCTCGTGCAATGCAAGTGGCACTTTCCGCTTGGGATTGCTTTACTCGTGTTGGTCCGGCAGAAGGTGAGCGCGCTATTGCACAAGCGATCGTGTACTTAGCATGTGCACCAAAAAGTAATGCGGTATACGTGGCGTGGAAGCAAGCGCTCACAGATGCTCATAACTTACCTGAATATGAAGTGCCGCATCACCTTAGAAATGCACCGACCAGTTTGATGAAAGATATGGGTTATGGGGCAGAGTATCGTTATGCTCACGATGAGCCTGGCGCTTACGCCGCAGGTGAGGAATATTTGCCGCCTGAAATGGGCGATCGTAGGTACTATCAGCCGACAAATCGTGGTCTAGAGACCAAAATCGGCGAAAAGTTAGATTACTTGGCTACTTTAGACGCAAATAGCCCACAAAAGCGCTATGAAAAGTAGGCGTTTTTGGATACATTTGTTCAGTAAATTTTTTTAACGCGCACGCCTTGGAAAGTGCGCGTGATTTCACAACAAAAAGCATAGGATTAACAATGCTGGATTCTAAATTACTTCGTACAGAGCTGGATGAAACAGCTGCTAAACTGGCGCGTCGTGGCTTTAAGCTAGACGTAGAGACTATTCGTAAACTTGAAGAACAACGTAAGTCCATTCAAGTAGAAGTAGAAAATTTACAATCCACGCGTAACTCCATCTCCAAGCAAATCGGCCAAAAAATGGCGGCTGGCGACAAAGAAGGCGCAGAAGAGATCAAGAAACAAATCGGTACTCTAGGTAGCGATCTTGATGCGAAGAAAGTTGAACTTGAGCAAGTAATGGCTCAACTAGACGAATTCACGCTTTCTGTACCAAACATCCCTGATGATGAAGTGCCAGATGGTAAAGATGAAAACGACAACGTTGAAATCTCTCGTTGGGGTGAGCCTAAGACTTACGACTTCGAACTAAAAGACCACGTTGACCTAGGCGAAATGGGTGGCGGTCTAGACTTCGCAAGCGCAGTTAAAATCACTGGTGCACGTTTCATCGTGATGAAAGGCCAATTTGCTCGTCTACACCGTGCAATCGCTCAGTTCATGCTGGATCTTCACACTGAAGAGCACGGCTACACAGAAATGTACGTACCTTACCTAGTAAACTCTGACAGCCTATTCGGTACTGGTCAGCTTCCTAAGTTTGGTAAAGATCTTTTCCACACTGAGCCGCTAGTAGAAAAAGTAAACGACGAAGAGCCACGTAAACTGTCTCTAATCCCTACTGCAGAAGTACCTGTAACGAACCTAGTTCGCGACACGATTTCTGACGAAGCGGATCTACCACTTAAGATGACAGCTCACACACCATGTTTCCGTTCAGAAGCAGGTTCTTACGGTCGTGATACTCGTGGTCTGATTCGTATGCACCAGTTCGACAAAGTTGAGCTAGTACAAATCACTAAGCCAGAAGATTCAATGAACGCGCTAGAAGAGCTAACAGGTCACGCTGAGAAAGTTCTACAACTTCTAGAACTTCCTTACCGTAAAGTGGTTCTATGTACAGGTGACATGGGCTTCGGCGCTCGTAAAACTTACGACCTAGAAGTTTGGGTTCCTGCTCAAGAAACTTACCGTGAAATCTCTTCATGTTCTAACATGTGGGACTTCCAATCTCGTCGTATGCAAGCACGTTTCCGTCGTAAAGGCGAGAAGAAACCTGAGCTTGTACACACGCTTAACGGTTCTGGTCTTGCTGTAGGTCGTACAATGGTTGCTATCCTAGAAAACAACCAAGAAGCGGATGGCCGCATTGCAATCCCTACAGTACTTCAGAAGTACATGGCAGGCGCAACGCACATCGGTTAATTCATTAACCACTAGAACACCAAAACCCAGCCTCAGTGCTGGGTTTTTTGTTATCTGCGTCGAGTGAAAATACGTTGTTATGTAATTAGCACACGCATTAGTGACGAGCTCGCCCAGAATCTGGCAGTACGAGATAAATGATATTTTTCTTAGCGGTTTTTCACGTGACAAGCTAACGTCCTCATCTGTCTTTGTTGTGAAATGTTATGCCAGTGAATCACCTTTTATTACGTGTTATTTTTGCGCTTACCTTGCTCGTTTTCGGTAGGGTTATCGCAAGCGAACTTATCCCACCTCAATACTTAGATAGTGAGCGAACAGACCGCTTTTTCGCGCGCGAAGTAGCGAAACCTTCCAAAGAAAATATGCAACTTCGTAACTCGCTCGATTGGGGCTATGAACTTGAATTGAGACGTGCGTCTGGTGACACAAAATCGGTGTCTAATTGCAAAGATTTAGCTAATGCAAGCTCAGCGGGTTTTACTGCGGCTAAAGCTTATGAATACGGTGCGTTTAAAGCGTATTTAACGCAGTGCCAAACATGGAGTGAGATGGCAAAGTTAGCTGCCTCTAAGCGCTCATATATATCGAAATTTAAGTTAGATGATCGCTTTCCTAGTTTAGCTCCAAGTGCGCTTGCTTTTGTTATTTCTAACGAAAGCGCTGAGAAAGCAAAGATACTATTAACGTGGGATGAAGCGGACCGTATCCAAAGAACTCAGGTCGCCAGTCCAGTGAGAGCAGAGTTCTTTGACGCGACCGATGGTTTTCAAGTTGTTACGATTGTGGCAAAAGGGGATTACAACGCTGACGGAATCGAGGATATCGTTATTGAGAAAGAGAATAGCGTACTCAGTGGCTCGTATTCTTCTTCACACGGCTATGTATTAACTCGCATGTCTGAGCAAGCGCTATTTACTGTGTTGGCTGAATGGTAATGAAACGATTGGTGGCCTTAAGTGTTGCCATGATGAGCACGTTTACTCTTGCTGATACCTCGCCAAAAAAGGTCTTTGAATGCTCAGTGAATGAAACTATGAACTTTAGTATTTCGATAGAGCAAGCCAAAGGCTGGCTTATCCTTTACACGTCCATTGCGAATAAAAGCCCACTTTTACAGCGGATAAAACCTCTAGATTATCGTGTCGAACATTATCACCGAGCATTGGTAGATGAGAAGTCACTGGAATTTAGTGTTGGTGAGCGCGTCATATTAGTCAGTGAGTACTTTAGCGAGGAGTTTGATGAGATAGAGAAGATACTCAGTGTTACGTTGAAGCAGTCAGGGTAAACGCAATATTTTGAGTGTGAGGAAGGGAGTATGAGTAACCTCGCACTGCTTTTTCAAGAGAGTAGCGATTAATCAATGACAGAAAATTATTACCAAGGTGTAATAGTGTTTTCGAATTCACCCTAATTATCTTGTTATTTGTAATCGATATAATCATCCACCTTACCACGGTAAGTAGATTTTCTCATTCAAGTAACGAGGAGGGCTTATGGCCGTAGGGTGGGCAAACGACGATAGCGTCAGCCAACAAATTCAACATACCATCGACGACGAGATTTCCCGTGTTCGTGGCAATATCAAACAGGGCGAAAGTGCTCATTATTGTGATGAATGCGGAGATGAAATTCCTGAAGCGCGTCGAATAGCCATGAAAGGCGTTCGTTTATGTATCGAATGTCAGTCAACAATCGAATTGGTGTCTCAACGCCAAGCGTTATTTAATCGACGAGCAAGTAAAGATAGCCAATTACGCTAATCATGTTTCGTAGTGGCATTTAGATTATCAGTACGACGCTTAATAATATTGCTCTAAATAGTAAAAACGGTTTGAGTTGCATGCTCAAACCGTTCTTGTTTTTATTTTTTAAATGTTCTTTAAATTTAATGAGAACGCATTAAGCGAAGCAATCTTGACGTTGAAGCGCAGCATTAATTGCGTTAACTAGCTTCTCAATATCTTCCGGTTTGCTAATAAATGGCGGCATCATATAAATCAGTTTGCCAAATGGACGAATCCAAACACCGTGCTCAACAAACAGTGCTTGGATGGTTTCCATATTCACTGGGCGGTGTGTTTCTACAACGCCAATGGCACCCAACCAACGGGTGCTTTTGACCAAGTCGTATTTTTCCAGTTTTGGCAGTAGCTCAGAAAACAGCGTTTCAATTTGCTGGGTTTGTTGCTGCCAGTTACCTTGTTCTATCAATTCTAAACTTGCGGTGGCCACGGCACAGGCGAGCGGGTTACCCATAAAGGTTGGGCCATGCATGAAACAACCAGCATCACCACCACAAACAGTATCCGCGACGTGTTTGCTCGCTAGGGTCGCAGAGAGGGTCATGTAGCCGCCCGTGAGTGCTTTGCCGACACACAAAATGTCTGGCTGGACATCTGCGTGCTCGCAAGCAAACAGTTTACCGGTACGCCCAAATCCGGTCGCGATTTCATCTGCAATCAATAACAAACCGTATTTGTCGCAAAGCCTACGCACACCTTTGAGAAATTCTGGATGGTAGATACGCATACCGCCCGCACCCTGAACGATAGGCTCTAGGATCACCGCAGCGAGTTCTTGGTGATGCGTTTCAATCTTGCGCTCAAAGTCGGCAAGATCTTCCGGCTTCCATTCATCCCAATAGCCACAAGTAGGTGACTGGGCAAAGATATGCTCAGGCAAAAAACCTTTGTAGAGAGAGTGCATGGAATTATCAGGATCGGTGACCGACATAGCCGCAAACGTATCGCCGTGATAACCGTGTCGCAAAGTAAGAAACTTTGGTCGGCGTTCGCCTTTTGCATGCCAATATTGCAGTGCCATTTTTAAGCTGACTTCTACGGCAACGGAACCTGAATCGGCAAGGAATACATGTTCAAGATTACTTGGGGCTAGGGATAGCAACTTCTTACACAAACTGATTGCTGGCTGGTGGGTAATCCCGCCAAACATCACGTGAGAGACTTGGTCGATTTGCTGGTGAGCCGCTTGATTTAAGTGCGGGTGGTTGTAGCCGTGGATCGTTGACCACCAAGAAGACATACCATCGACAAGCTCTGTCCCGTCTTCCAATTTAATCTGGACACCACTTGCCGATGCCACTGGATAGCAGGTCAGAGGTGTCAACGTCGAAGTGTAGGGATGCCAGATGTGCTGGCGGTCGAAGGCGAGATCCATGTGCTATTCCAATAGTAATTGAGTTTAAAAAATATACAGGTGTAAACTTTGTGATTTGGTGTTGTGTTGACAGTTTATCGAGACTCAGTAGACTGTCAACACAACAAAAAAAGTGACTAAAGGAATACACGTGGAAGTTCGTCATAACTGGACGCATGCTGAAGTGCGCGATCTCATGGAAAAACCGTTCATGGATCTGCTATTCGAAGCACAGCTTGTTCATCGTCAATACCAACAAACCAACCATGTTCAAGTAAGCACGCTTCTTTCGATTAAGACAGGTGCTTGTCCGGAAGATTGTAAGTACTGTCCTCAGAGTGCTCGTTACACCACAGATATCGAAAAAGAGCGTCTGATGGAAGTAGAACGTGTACTCGATGCTGCGCAAAAAGCGAAAAACGCGGGTTCTACTCGATTCTGTATGGGCGCAGCGTGGAAGAACCCAAAAGAGCGTGATATGCCGCACTTGACCGACATGATCAAAGGCGTGAAAGGCATGGGTTTAGAAACGTGTATGACGTTAGGCATGTTGACGCCAGACCAAGCAAAGCAACTGGCAACTGCAGGTCTGGATTACTACAACCACAATCTAGATACTTCACCTGAGTTCTACGGCAACATCATTACCACACGTACTTATCAAGACCGCTTAGATACGCTTTCTCACGTTCGTGATGCTGGCATGAAGATTTGCTCTGGTGGCATTATCGGTATGGGTGAGAGTGCCAATGATCGAGCGGGCTTGTTGGTTGAATTAGCTAACTTGCCAGTGCACCCTGAAAGCGTGCCAATCAACATGCTGGTTAAGGTGAAAGGCACACCACTGGAAGAAGTGGACGATGTTGAGCCATTCGATTTCATTCGCCTGATTGCGATTGCGCGCATCATGATGCCTCAATCAGCGGTTCGTCTATCGGCTGGCCGTGAAAACATGAACGAACAAATGCAAGCGCTGTGTTTTATGGCGGGTGCAAACTCAGTCTTCTATGGCTGCAAACTTCTGACGACACCAAACCCTTCTGAAGATAAAGACATGATGCTGTTCAATAAGCTCGGCATTAACAGCCAAGAAGTGTCTCAAAAACCTGATGAAATCGAAGAAAACGAGTTGCTGGATCGCGTTGTAGAGCGTGTTGCTGCTCGTCCAACAAAAGACGACCTATTCTACGATGCCAGCGTTTAAATCTCGTATCGAGTCCGCCCTTGCCGATCGTAAAGCGCAGGGGCTGAATCGTTCGATGAATGTGGTGTTTTCAGGCAACCAATCGATTTTGGAGTACGAAGGCAGACGCTACATCAACTTCTCAAGTAACGACTACTTAGGCTTGGCCAATGATCAAGCGCTTGTTCGTGCTTGGCAGCAAGGCTTGAGTGTATATGGCAGCGGTAGTGGCGCCTCTCCAATGGTGACAGGCTTTAGTGCGGCGCACAGTAATTTAGAAGCTGCATTGACCGAATGGCTGGGTTACGAACGGGCAATCCTGTTTGGTTCTGGCTTCAGTGCCAATCAAGCGTTGTTATTCACCTTGCTAGAAAAATCAGACGTACTCATTCAAGACCGTTTGAACCATGCTTCTTTGATGGAGGCAGGGATGTTGTCGCCAGCTAAAATGAAGCGCTTCAAGCACAATGACATCGCGCATCTAAAATCGCTGCTGAGTAGCGAAGACAATCATCTGGTCGTAACTGAAGGGGTATTCAGTATGGACGGGGATTGTGCACCGCTTGCTGATATCGCTGAAGTTACAAGAAGCCACGATGCTTGGTTCGCCGTCGATGATGCACACGGTATTGGCGTTCTTGGTGAATCCGGTGGTGGTTCTTGCGAGCTGGCAACAGTTAAGCCTGAGTTGTTGATCGTTACTTTTGGCAAAGCTTTCGGTATGTCCGGCGCGGCTATCTTATGTGACCACGCAACGGGGGACTTTTTAACTCAGTTTGCTCGTCACCATGTGTATTCAACGGCGATACCGCCAGCACAAGCGTATGCGTTGACTCATGCAGTCTCGATGATTCAAGAGCAGTCTTGGCGACGCGAAAAGCTTACGGAATTAAATGAAGCATATCGAGATGGTCTTCAAGATCTCGATGGTTTTGTCGAAACCCAAACCTCGATTAAGCCCTTTATGATTGGTGAGTCTGAACTGGCTTTGCAGGTTGCAAGTGCTTGTCGACAGAACGGCATTTGGGTGACTGCTATTCGTCCACCGACGGTACCTAAAGGAACATCTCGTCTTCGAATTACGCTCACAGCCAATCACACCAACGAACAAATTAAAACGCTTTCAATGGCATTGAAGCAAGCATTAGGGGCGCTGTAATGGATAATGCAGAAAATATGACATTGGAGAGCTTTTACCAAGACAAAGAAGCGATTGCCTCTTCGTTTGGAAAAGCAGCAGAAACGTACGACAAACACGCGGCGTTTCAGCGTGATGTTGGACATCGCTTGCTTGATAAACTTCCTGAAAACTTAACGGGAAAACGCGTCTTAGATTTGGGGTGTGGTACAGGCTACTTCTCTCAACTGCTCCAACAACGTGGCGCAGAAGTGATTTGCGGCGATATCTCTCAAGCTATGTTAGATAAAGCGCAGCAGCGTTGTGGTACACAGCAAATGCAGTACCAAATAGCTGATGCCGAAAACTTGCCATTTGATGATGAGAGCTTCGATTACGTTTTTTCAAGTTTGGCTTTGCAATGGTGTGTGGATTTAAGCTACCCGTTAAGAGAGATTCGTCGCGTCTTAAAGGCCGGTGGGGCGGGGTGTTTCTCAACATTAGCCGATGGCTCACTTTATGAGTTGCGAGAGGCGTGGTCAAAAATTGATACATATCAACACGTGAATAACTTTATTACCCACAATCAGGTAAAAATTGCGTTAGCGCAATCTTGGTGCCACAACCATCATCTAGACTTGACCCCCATCACAGTTTGGTACGATTCAGCGTTTTCTGTCATGCGTGATCTCAAAGGCATTGGTGCAAATCACGTAAGCGGGCGCTCACATGGTCTGACGAGTCGTCGCACCTTGTTGCAAGTTGAGCGCGAGTACCAAGCATTTAGAAACGATCAAGGTCTTCTACCTGCAAGTTATCAGGTTTGTTTTGGAGTCATAGTTAAATGATTGATGCATTTTTTATTGCTGGTACGGATACTGATGTAGGAAAAACGGTAGCGTCTAAAGCTATTTTACAAGCACTTGGCGCGAAAGGGCTTAACACCATTGGTTACAAGCCAGTGGCTGCGGGAAGCGACAAGACGGCGGAAGGTTGGCGTAACTCGGATGCATTGCATCTGCAGAAAGCGGCAACATTAGATATCGCGTACGACGATGTAAACCCATACGCTTTGGAATTACCCGCTTCTCCTCACATCGCCGCTAAGCACGAACATTTAGAAATTAAATACGAAGTACTGAGCGAAAAATTGGCTCACCATAAAGAGCAATCTGACATTGTTCTTGTGGAAGGTGCTGGTGGTTGGCGTGTGCCTGTATCTGATACAGACAGTTTGTCGACATGGGTACAGCAAGAACAGCTTCCGGTAGTTCTGGTTGTAGGTATCAAGCTGGGGTGTTTGAGCCACGCACTGTTAACGGCAGAGATCATCAAAGCAGATGGTTTGAATCTCGTTGGCTGGGTAGCGAACCGTGTTAACCCAGGCACAGAGCACTATGCAGAGATCATCGATATGCTGGAAGATCGTTTAGATGCTCCAAAACTTGGTGAGATCCCATACATTCCAAGTGCGAAGCGTAAAGATCTAGGCAAATACATTAACGTTGAGCCGTTGCTAAACGCGTAAAGACTTCGCGATTCGATAAATACAAAAAGGGCTGCGCAATGCAGCCCTTTTCTCGTGTAAACTTTTGTGTCTAATCGTAAGATCCGACGCTCAGTTTATTTTTCTTGGCTAAGCCCCATCAAAGCTTGCTGTGTTTCAGCAACGCGCTTTGACATGTGAGCGTCAGTTGAAATACCAAGTTGTTGTTTTGCCTCATCCTCTGAGATACCTAGATGACAACAAAGTAGATCGATAGCCATTTGATAGTCGTTAGTTTCTACCATGATTTTTCCCTCAAGACATGGAAGTTTGGAACTGCTTTATTGTCCTTAAAGCTCGCCCCGTTTCGTTCATCTAAGCTGAATCTAGCACGTACAGATAGTCGCACAATAAGACCAAAGTCTATACTGGCGCTAAGATGCTGTTTTTAAGCGGGTAAAATGTTTGTATTATTTCAGTCTCGAAAACAAATGTTGCAATTTATTGCTTAACCTTGTTTTTATCGCGGATAGACTATATCTATAACGCAACGGAGCACGAAACTAAGCGGGACTAGCTTTCTAAGCGTTCTGTTACTTATAAAAAACCTGTTCCATATAATAATCCGTTTTGAAAAAACGATAAGCTTCCCCGGAGAAAAGTAATGAAGCGAATTATGTTATTCCTAGCAACTAACCTAGCAGTCGTGCTAGTGCTTAGTGTTGTTCTGAATATTGTTTACGCTGTAACTGGAATGCAGCCAGGCAGTCTGTCTGGTCTACTTGTCATGGCCGCCGTGTTTGGTTTTGGTGGCGCGTTTATCTCACTAATGATGTCGAAAGGCATGGCACTGCGCTCTGTGGGTGGCATGGTCATCGAAAGTCCTCGTAACGAGACAGAGCACTGGCTTCTTGAAACAGTTGGTCGCCAAGCTCAGCAAGCGGGTATTGGTATGCCAACGGTCGCGATTTACGAAGCGGCAGACATCAACGCATTCGCAACAGGCGCAAAGCGTGACGATTCATTGGTTGCTGTTTCTACAGGCCTTCTACACAACATGACTCGCGATGAAGCAGAAGCGGTACTAGCGCACGAAGTGAGTCACATTGCGAATGGTGACATGGTTACCATGACGCTAATGCAAGGTGTGGTGAACACCTTCGTTATCTTCCTATCACGTTTCATTGCCAACATCGTTGCTTCTAACGACGATGAGGAAGGCCAAGGCACCAACATGATGGTTTACTTTGGTGTGTCTATGGTGCTTGAGTTGGTATTTGGCTTCCTAGCAAGCTTCCTAACTATGTGGTATAGCCGTCACCGTGAATTCCATGCAGATGCTGGTGCAGCCCAGCTAGTGGGTAAAGAGAAGATGATTGCTGCGCTAGAGCGTTTGAAAATGAGTCACGAATCGCAACTGGATGGCACAATGATGGCATTTGGTATCAACGGTAAGCGTTCGATGACTGAGCTTCTAATGAGCCACCCACCGCTAGACAAGCGTATTTCGGCACTACGTAGCCAACAATACTAATCGTCAAATAGGCTGGACTAATTGTTCAGTAACTAAATTTAATATCCTGAAAAGGCTTGGTTTTTTGACCAAGCCTTTTTTTGTGCCCATTGATCGCTAGTGGATCTCGTCACGTATCACTTTACAGAAACAAAGTTATACAAAAATATTTTTGTACAACTTTTCTCGATTAGTCTATCTTGTACATATAATATTTTTGTACAACTGTTGAAGCGGTATGGGAGTGAAAGAATGGACATTCAGTCAGTTGGCAACATTTATCAAAAGTTGAGTAAGGCGAATTTGCATTTGCTCGAAGGGGTTTATCACCAAGACGTGGTGTTTGAAGACGCCGCTCATCGTTTAGAAGGGTGGCCTGCGTTATCAGATTACTTTCAATCACTTTATACTAATGTCATTCGTTGTGACTTCGTTATTCATGACCATCAACAAGTCGGGGAAACTGGCTTCCTCACGTGGACGATGGATCTACAACACCCGAAACTTCAAAAAGGCGCGCCTATCTCGGTAAATGGCGTCTCACATCTCAAGTTCCGCGATGGGCAGGTTATTTATCACCGAGATTATTTCGATTTGGGCGAAATGCTCTACGAAAATCTGCCGCTGCTTGGCTCTGTGGTTAGAACCATTAAACAGAGGCTAGGGCAATGAGCGGTTCGGTACTGATTACAGGTGCGACCTCGGGGATCGGTCGACAACTTGCATTGGACTACGCAAATGCGGGTTGGAAGGTGATTGCCTGCGGACGCAATGAGGCCGTGTTGACAGAGCTTGTGGACGCGTCGAAGAACATCTCAACCTTACGTTTTGATGTGACGCAGTATGAGGAAACGCTCCAAACACTGTCTGAATTGCCTTTTATTCCTGAAAACTGGATTTTCAACGCTGGCGACTGCGAATACATGGATGACGGCGTTGTTGACGCGAAACTCATGGCGCGCGTTATGAACGTGAATGTGGTTGGCGTAGCTAATTGTGTTGAAGCTTGTCAGCCTCGCTTTGAACGTGGTCATCGCGTCGTAATTGTTGGGTCCATTGCATCGGAAGTCGCACTTCCTCGTGCAGAGGCTTACGGCGCCTCCAAAGCTGCAGTGAGTTATTTTGCACGCACGCTGGCAGTCGACTTAAAAAAGAAAGGGATCAAAGTCGTCACAGTTTTCCCTGGTTTTGTTGAAACGCCTCTCACTGACAAAAACACTTTTGATATGCCGATGATTGTGTCGGCAAAGCAGGCTTCTACTGCCATCCGTAAACAGTTGGATGCAAACAAAAGCCATATCTATTTCCCAGCGAGATTCACTGGCATTTTGCGCTTTATCTCGCTGCTTCCCTACAGCTGGCAAGCACGGCTAACCGCAAAACTCGTATCATAAGAAGGAAGAAGCATGAACGTTGCAGGAAGAAAGAAAATCGCCATTGTTGGTACCGGGATTTCTGGTCTCACATGTGGCTATTACTTGCATAAAGAACATGACGTAACGTTGTTCGAGGCGAACGACTACATAGGCGGGCATACGGCGACTGTTGACGTGAGAGTTGACGGAAAAGAGTACGCGATCGATACCGGCTTTATTGTTTACAACGACCGGACTTACCCAAACTTCATCAAAATGATGAACGAAATTGGTGTCGAAGGTTTGCCGACCCAAATGAGCTTCAGCGTCAGAAACGACGGTAATGGATTGGAGTACAACGGTCACACCGTGTCGACATTGTTTGCTCAAAAACGAAACTGGGCAAACCCAAAATTCTACCGCTTTATCTCAGAGATCCTTCGTTTTAACAAACTGGCGAAAAGCTTTGCTAACGAGAAATCGACAGATTCTCAGACGCTGGGTGAGTTTCTTGACGAACACGACTTCAGTCCATTTTTTACTGATAACTACATATTACCAATGGGTGCTGCAATCTGGTCATCGACCTTGGCAGACATGCGCGCATTCCCGTTAATGTTCTTCTTGCGATTCTTCCTCAACCACGGATTGTTAGATATCACAAACCGTCCGCAATGGTATGTGATAAAAGGCGGCTCACGTTCTTACATTGGACCGTTGACCAAAGGTTTTGCCGATAATATTCGTCTTAACAGCCCAGTCGAAAAAGTCATCCGTACTGATAACGGTGTTGGTATTGAAGTTCATGGTGAGACGCACTGGTTTGATGACGTTATCTTCGCTTGCCACAGTGATCAAGCAATGCGAATGCTGGGCGACATAAGCTCTACCGAGCAAGAAATCCTAGGCGATATGGCATACCAAGCAAACGAAGTCGTGTTGCATACAGATATTGGCCTGTTGCCAAAACGCAAGGCGGCTTGGGCTGCATGGAATTACCTACTCGATGGCAGTCAAGAAGAGCAAGAGCGTCTTCCTTCTCTGACTTATAACATGAACATACTGCAACACATCCAGTCTGAGCATACTTTCTGTGTCACGTTGAACAGTACGAAAAAAATCAACCCAAACAAGATTCTACGCTCATTCACTTACCATCATCCTGTATTTACCACGGAGTCTATTGCCGCACAGCAACGAAAAGATGAAGTCCAAGGCAAACAGAGTACTTGGTTCTGTGGCGCCTATTGGTACAACGGCTTCCATGAGGATGGTGTTCGTAGTGCGCTTGATGTCGTTCAAGGGCTAGAAGAAAAATACCGCGAACAAAAAGTGGTGCCTTTTGAAAAAGGCGCGGCGTGATATGAGTAGCCAGATGAACAGCCGATTGTTTATAGGCAATGTTCGCCACCGTCGATTCACGCCTGTGAGTCATGAGTTGAATTACTCCTTATTCATGCCAGCTATCGACGTAGATGAACTCGAGGCGCTGGAGAAAAATGTTTGGGGCTTTGGGTCACGCTGGTGGCATTGGGCACGTTTTAAGCGCAGTGATTACATTGGTGGTAAAGGATGCATTAAGTCAGCCGTTCAATACAAACTGGAAGCGTTAACAGGTGTTCGTTTGACGGGAAAAGTGGTTGCCGTTTGTCACCTACGTTACTTAGGCCTCTATTTCAGTCCGGTTAATTTCTACTACGTTTATGACAAGGAGGGCGAGTGGAAGTACCTGCTGGCAGAGGTCAGCAACACCCCTTGGAATGAACGTCATTATTACGTGATAGCGGCAAACGAACAGGATGAAAATTTTGGTTGGGAGCAAGACAAAGCGTTTCATGTCTCGCCGTTTAACCCAATCGACCAACGCTACCATTGGAAAATCAAACCTTTGACAGACAAGTTGAATATCCATCTTGAATGCCACAAAGGTAAAAAACATTTTGATGCCACCATGGCGATGAAAGCGCAACCACTTTCAAGTAAAACCTTATTGAAGTGCTTGATCGTTACGCCGATTCAAACGGTAAAAGTCATGGTTGGTATTTACTGGCACGCTCTAAAACTTTGGATCAAAGGCGCGCCTTTTTACTCACACCCTAAATATGCTCAACCAAAAAATACGGGAGCCGAGCCGGTGAGTAAAGACGAAAAGAATAATAAGCACAAGGAGAACTCTGCATGTTAAATACAACTTCTATGGCAATGCCACGTGAATTGACGACGACGCAAAAAGCGGCTCGTGGAGTTCTATTTCAGTGTCTTCAAAAGATGGAAATCGGCTGCTTAACGGTTATTGAGAGCTTCAAAACAGAAACGACAGAACGCAGTGAGAGATTCTCTACGCCAAATGGAGAATATAATGGTGAACCAGTGGCGGCGACGATTGAGGTCAAGCATCCGGGCTTCTACTCTCGGATTTTACAAGGCGGCAGTATTGCAGCAGGTGAAGCTTACATGGACGGCTGGTGGGATAGCCCAGATCTGACAGCACTGATGAAGCTGATGGCTCTCAACATGCGTGCACTGGATAAGCTCGAAGAGCAGGGCAGCTGGCTAACAAAACTGCTTTATAAGTTTAGCCATTGGAGCAACCGTAACTCTCAAGAAAACTCCCGTAAGAATATTCATGCTCACTACGACTTGGGTAATAACCTGTATGAAGCATTCCTTGATACCAACATGCTGTATTCGTCAGCGTTGTACAACGAAGCGGATGATTCATTAGAACAGGCACAAATCAACAAAATGGATCGCCTGTGTCAGCAACTTGAGCTGAAAGCTAGTGATCATGTCATCGAAATTGGCACCGGCTGGGGTGCAATGGCGATTTACATGGCTGAGCAATATGGTTGTCAAGTGACGACGACAACCATTTCTGAAGAGCAGCACGCTTACGCCGAACAGAAGATCAAAGAGCGTGGCTTAGAAGGTAAAGTCACTTTGCTTAAAGAGGATTATCGCAATCTAAAGGGAACCTATGACAAGCTGGTTTCTATAGAGATGATTGAAGCAGTGGGTAAGCAGTTTCTGCCTTCTTACATCAAGAAGTGCGAATCCTTGTTGAAGTCGGGAGGCTTGATGGCGATTCAAGCGATTACGATTGCCGACCAGCGCTATGATTACTACAGCAACAATGTCGATTTTATTCAGAAGTATATTTTCCCAGGAGGTTTCTTACCTTCAGTTACCTCGCTAACTCAAGCAACGACCAAATACAGTGACTTGGTTACGCGAGATCTGTTCGATATCGGGCTTGATTACGCCAAAACGCTTAATGAGTGGCATCATCGCTTTAATCAAGCCGAGAGTGAAGTGCGCTCGTTTGGTTACGACGATCGCTTCGTGCGCATGTGGCGTTATTACTTGAGCTACTGTGAGGGTGGCTTTTTAGCTCGTACGATCAGTGCCGTTCACATGACGTTTCAGCGTCCGTAGTTCTTTATGAGAGTGTTTCTTGCATCGACATGGTTCCAACTCTGCTGGTTTGCTGCAGTGCTTGGAACCTATCAATGGCAGTGGCTGACTTTCGTGCTCACGTTGCTTACTCTTGTATACTGCTGGAGAGTAGAGCCTTCTGCTCTCAAGAATATCACCACGATTGTATCCGTTGGTTTGGTGCTAGACACCCTCAACAAGCAATTTTCCGTCTTTATATTCCCAACCACTTGGTTGCCAATCTGGCTTGTTTGCTTGTGGGTTTTGTTCTCTTGGTATGCCTACCAACTCAAGTCAATTTTGTACCGTTTCCCAAAAACCTACGTATCAATAGTAGGCGGTATCGGAGGGACAGCGAGCTATTTTGCTGGCTACAAACTCCAAGCCGTTGAATTTGGATTTAGCGTTGGCGTCACACTTACGATCTTGTTCGTCGAATGGTGTGCAGTGATGCTTTTGATACTCAAGGTGTACGGAAATGAAAAGCTTGAAGAGAAATTGGAAACGGAAGCTGACCAGTAGTGTAATGGCTGCCTCCTTGTTCTGTGCGGTGCCTTTGCAAGCTCAAAATGTGGTGGGTTCGAGTGAGACAATAACCACTAGCAATTGGCAACAGTGGCAAACGGTCGGCGAAGCTCAACTCACTTGGTTTGTTTTTGATATCTACAAGTCCCGCCTTAAAGCGCCCGATGGACAGTATTTGGTGTCTAATGACGTTTCTCCCCACCCTTTTGCTTTAGAGATTAACTATCAGCGTGATATTAGCAAAGAGCAGCTGCTTGATGTGACAGACGAACAGTGGCAGAAACTAGGATTTACACAAGCTTATCGTCAGCAGTGGATTTCTGAACTGAACACTATGTTCCCTGATATTAAGAAAGGCGATGAGCTGACTTACCTAACTGATGGTACAAACGGTCAGCTTATTTATCGCAAAGCTGGGAGTGAGCCTTATCAAACCGTCGGATATGTGAAAGATGAGCGACTTAATGATGCATTTCTTTCGATTTGGTTATCACCAAAAACTGAGTTTCCTAAACTTCGTAAACAACTGATAGGTAGGTAAGGTAGTGAAATTCTTAAAACGAATGCTCAAAACACCAGTGATTGCTGCGGTAACGCTTCTTAGCGCGTGTTCTGCTGATATTGATAACTATCAAGCGGCATTACCAGCCTTTGATCTATTTGGCTACTTCGAAGGTGATGTCAAGGCTTGGGGAATGGTGCAGGACTACACTGAGAAACAAACTCGCCGATTTGAAGTCGACATTGTCGGTACGGTTGAAGGTAATGAACTAACGTTGGTGGAAGACTTTGTCTTTGATGATGGCGAGCTCGACCAGCGTATATGGGTCATTACTAAACTCGAAGACGGCACTTATCAGGGTAAAGCGGATGACATTATTGGTGTTGCGACCGGTAAAGAGATGGGTAATGCGCTGCAATGGCAATACGACTTCGAGCTGAAAATGGATGATTCAACCATCACGGTATCGTTCGATGATTGGTTGTACCGCCAAGATGATATGCACGTGTTTAACCTTACCAAGATTAAGAAGTTTGGGGTCGAGGTAGGGACGATTACTCTTTTCTTCCAGAGGCAATAGAAATAAAGAAACGAGATGCGGGAGCGCTTCGCTTTAGGAGTCGAGAGTGAGGCGATGTCAGTTTAACGAAGGGAAGATGAATTTGGGGTGTGTGGGTAGCAGCTGACTCTTGAATGGATATAACTGAGCCTTATCCCTTATCCCTTATCCTGAAGCTTAGCGGTCCATAGGGAGAATCCCGTTCCCCCTAAACGAAGAAAGGGTTGACGCTTTCACGTCAACCCTGAAAATTATCCGATTCTCGA